>NZ_BAPY01000073.1:0-139880 GCF_025994195.1 Asaia spathodeae NBRC 105894
TCTCTCCGGCAGCGACGCTGAGATGGTGGGCTGAACCGTCACATAATGCCTCGTCCAGAGGTCTTCTGTGCATTGCGACCCGCGATGCCTCTCTACATGAGACGCCCGCCCGGATGGGAAGTGACCAGAGCGGTATCGTCTGCATCGATTGCCTTGGTCACAATGCGCTCCCTGCTTTTCGAGGCCGATCTGCAAAGCAGGGAAGAATTCGGCTTCCCCGTCGCCATGACGGCGAAGCCGCTCTTTTCAGAGACTCTTTGCGAGGCTTTCGAAAAGCACCGCAATGGCTTCAGCGCCCGGGTCGGGAATATCTGCCAGCTGGTCTGCCGGGATATACGAGGCACGGCCAGCGCGGGCTTTCATGCTTCGTGTGGCATCAGCGCCAGCGCGCGCGGCAGTGGCGGCTGCAGCCAGGGACTTTCCGGCATTGAGCGCTTCGATAGCAGGGAGCAGCGCGTCGAGCATGGTGCGGTCCCCCGCATGGGCGCCCCCATAAGCCTGCATCTGAGCAGCGCCTTTCTGCAGACCTTCACGCCAGTTTTCGTCATGCCCCGCTGTCGTGGCAAGGATCGAAAGCAGAACGCCGCTGGAGCCGCCGCTATGCCGCGCCAGCAGGCGTCCGATTGTGGCCAGCAGCTTCTGTGGTGAAGCGAGCGGCAATGAGTCGAGCGCCTTGAGAATCTGTCGGCCAGATTCTGCAAAGGTCGATCCGGCATCACCGTCACCGCATTTGGCGTCGAGGGCGTTCAGTCGCGCCTCATTGGCCAGAAGCGCCTCAGCACCTGTTGTGATCAGCTTGCGCAGGATGGGATCGTCGGAAGGCGCATCGACGAAAGTATCCGGCAGGGCCGGGCAGGGCAGGGTCGCGACGGGCGCGAAATGTGCCAGCCCCGGCCAGGATCGCGGCGCGGCATCGGCCGCAAGGGCAGCGATGAAGGCGGGGTCTGCGGGCAGGGCTGTCAGCGAGAACCCGTTCATGTCGAGCGCGGTCATGAGGGGTGCCGGGCCTATGATCCATTCCGTGCGACCGGCCAGAGACGTGCGTGAAAAACCATCCAGCAGCGCAAAAGCCTCGAGAGGGGGCACGCTGCCGAGCATGTTCAGCAGAACGATGAAGTTACCCTCATCCGGCAGGGATGCTTCAAGCTTGTCTGCCGTGCGCGCCATAAGGGTGTCGAGATTTGCCATGGGGATGCGCTCGACCCCGGCTTCACCATGAATACCAAGCCCGAGTTCTGCCTCGTTATCGGCGAGGCGTGGCTTCTGGTCCGGTGTAAACACATTGCAATCGCTCAGCGCCAGACCGATCGAACTGAGCGAGCCTGCCACCTTGCGGGCAAGAGCGGCGACTTCTGCCAGCGACTGACCTGCTTCAGCGGCTGCTCCAGCGATCTTGTGAACGAGCACGGTGCCCGCGATGCCGCGCGCCTTGTCGGTGCGGCCAAGGGCGATGTCGTCACCGATGATGACCAGATCGACTTTCAGCCCCAGTGCCTTCGCTTGTTCGGCTGCGATGCCGAAATTCAGACGGTCGCCGGTATAGTTCTTGACGATCAGAAGGCAGCCCGCCTCGCCGGTGACAGCCCTGATGGCGGCAAGAATGGCGTCGACACCGGGAGAGGCGAAAAGTTGGCCGCAGACTGCGCCTGTCAGCATGCCCTTGCCGACGAATCCGGCATGTGCGGGCTCATGACCCGAGCCACCGCCGGAGAGCACGGCGACGCGCTCTTTCTGCCAGTCCCTGCGCAGGATGACGTGAATGTCTTCCGCGCCATCCAACCGGCAGAGATCGGCTCCATAGGAGGAGCGCAGCAGGCCCTCCAGCCCTTCTTTCACAATGGTCTCGCGCGTGTTGAAAAACCGCTTCATGCTTCGTCTCCGCGTCAGTTTCCGGGCTTTTGCGCCCTCTATGTCGCTCAGGCCGGTCAGACTAGGAGGGGAAACGGTTCAGGAATATGACATATCGATGTGATGAAAGACACATTGATGTGACATCTGGGCAGCCCCTGATCCTGCCTGAAATCCGGGGGGTCAGCGCGCCTGCGGGACGGGTCATGTCTTGACAGAGAGGCCCCTGTGATCTCGATTTCATTATCGCCAGCTTCGGCCCATCGTTCATGTAAACGATTGGCAGAGGTCAAAGATTTCGTTACGATTACATAAGAAAATTCGTCAACTGGGTCAGGATTACAAAGTTTTGGACATTCCATCCAAGTCACATCACCATCCGCCGCCACAAGTGGATGAGGGCTATCACAAGGATCTGGGGCGACGTCAGGTCCAGATGATCGCCATCGGTGGCGCCATCGGCACCGGCCTGTTCCTCGGGGCAGGGACGAGACTGCAGCAGGCGGGGCCGTCTCTGGCCATCGATTATCTGGTTTGCGGTCTTTTCTGCTTCCTTATCCTGCGGGCCCTTGGCGAACTGGTGATGTATCGCCCGAGCGCGGGCAGCTTCGTCTCCTATGCCCGTGAGTTTCTGGGTGAGAAGGCGGCCTATGCAGCGGGATGGTTGTCCTTCCTGAACTGGGCCATGACCGGCATTGTCGATATCACGGCTGTTGCGCTCTACATGCATTTCTGGGGCACGTTCGATCATGTGCCGCAATGGGTGTTTGCACTCGTGGCGCTCGGCATCGTCGGAACCATGAACATGATTGGCGTACGCTATTTCGGCGAGCTGGAATTCTGGTTTTCGCTCATCAAGGTGGTGGCTCTCGCGCTTTTCCTGATCTTCGGCTGCGTCGTGCTTGGCCTGAAAATGCCCGTTGGTGGCGCTGTCCCCGGTTTTCATCTCATCTCGGAAAATGGCGGCATTTTCCCGCATGGCATCATGCCGGCCCTGTTTCTGATGCAGGGCGTGGTCTTTGCCTATTCGGCCATCGAGCTTGTGGGCACTGCCGCAGGTGAGTGTGCCAATCCGCGTGAGATCATTCCCCGTGCCATCAACAGCGTGATCTGGCGCATCGGCCTTTTCTATGTCGGATCGGTCATCCTGCTGGTCTGCCTGCTGCCCTGGACGGCCTATCACAAGGGTATCAGCCCGTTTGTGACCTTCTTTCAGGCACTCGGTGTGCCACATGTCGATACGGTCATGAACATCGTCGTGCTGACGGCAGCGCTGTCGAGCCTCAATTCGGGCCTTTACTCGACCGGTCGTGTTCTGCGCGCTCTGGCGCTCGGTGGATCAGCCCCGAAGGCGCTCGCCAAGATGAACCGCCAGTCAGTGCCCTATGTCGGCATTCTGACCACGGTTGGCGTCTATCTTGTAGGCGTTGGGCTGAACTATCTCATTCCCGCGCGCGTCTTCGAGATCGTGCTGAATGTGGCAGCCCTGGGTATCATCAGCACCTGGAGCTTCATCCTGATCTGCCAGATACGCATGCGCAAACTGGTCAATAGCGGTGAGATCGAGAGCGCCGGTTTCCGTATGCCGGGTGCGCCCTATACCGCCTGGCTGACTCTCGGCTTTCTGGGCTTTGTGGTTGTGATGATGGCCCTCGACTACCCCGAGGGCACCTACACGGTTATCGCTATACCGTTCATTGGGCTGATCCTGGCCCTTGGCTGGGGGCTGATCGCCCTGAGCCGTCGCAGGGCCTGACCCTGCGACCTGTTCCGCTCAGCCCTTGACGGGCTGGGCGGGTTCAGACGGGAGCTGGCCCTCCCATTTGGCGACCACGGCGGTCGCCAGAGAGTTGCCGACGACATTCGTGGCAGAGCGGCCCATATCCAGAAATGTATCAATGCCGAGAATGAGCAGCACGCCTTCTTCCGGCAGTTTGAACTGGCTGAGTGTCGCGGCAATCACCACCAGAGAGGCACGCGGAATACCCGCCACACCTTTGCTCGTCAGCATCAGCGTGAGCAGCATGATGATCTGCGTGCTCCAGGGCAGGCTGATATCATAGGCTTGCGCGATGAAGATGCTGGCAAAGGTGCAATACATCATCGTGCCGTCCAGATTGAACGAATAGCCGAGCGGCAGCACGAAAGACGAGATCCGGCGTGAAATTGGGAAGCGTGAGAGCTGGTCGAGCATCAGCGGATAGGCGGCCTCTGAACTTGCGGTCGAGAAGGCAAGCAGGAAGGGCTCACGCATCAGCGAGACAAGGCGACGTGCCGGACGCCCGAGAATGAGAAACGCTGCCGCAATCAGGGCGCACCACAGCAGGAAGAGGGCGATATAGAATTCGCCCATGAACTTGCCGTAATTGATCAGAACGCTGAGCCCGTTCGTGGTGATAGTGGCGGCCATGGCGCAGAAGACCGCTACGGGTGCCAGCATCATCACATAGCCCGTCACTTTCAGGATGATATGGGACAGGCTTTCGGTCCATTCCATGACCACACGGGCTTTCTCAGGCATCGAGGCGCAGGCGATACCGAAAAATACCGAGAACACCACGATCTGCAGGATCTCGTTATCGGTCATGGCGCGAAACACGGAATCCGGCACGATATGTTTGACAAAACTGTCGAGCGACATGCCAGCCGTGGCAACCGGCGAGGTTGCAACGCCCTGAAGGCGGTGCATGCCAAGGCCCGGACCGAAGAGATTGACCAGCACCATGCCGAGCGTCAGCGAGAAGAGGGAGGCCGCTACGAACCAGATCATCGCCTTCGCCCCCACGCGCCCCACAGAGGCAGCGTCGGACATGTGGCCAATGCCCACCACCAGCGTCGAGAAAACCAGCGGGGCGATGATCATCTTGATGAGGCGCAGAAAGATGGTCGAGCCGATCGAGAGGTAATGCGCGAAATGCTGCTGCATGACGGTGTCGGCAATAAGCGCATGGGCCGTACCGCCTACGCCGATGCCGAGCAGCATCGCGATGACGATGATCGTGGTCATACTCATGCGCTTCATGGTGATGTTTCTTCCTTCCTGAAGACCGGGCCTTGAACTGATCCGCCAGACAATACGCTATTGCGGCGCAGATCGGGAAACAGCCCATCGGGCAGACCCTGTCCGGTCTGGCAGGGGCTCCCGATGGCTCATGGTCTAGGCCATTACGTCACAGCATATCAAATGACGCTCACGGAACGGGTCGATGGTGACATGGTGGTTTGCAGTGGTTTTCAGGGCTGCAAGCAAATGGCGCGTTGTGAGGGGCAGCGATCTCGGTAATATGAAAACCAAGCGTGGCAACACAGCGGTCGGGCCGCGTCGGAGGGTAATAGCGTGATCCAGAATGCAATCTCGGTGGTGGTCGGCCTGATTTTGGGGCTGTTTACCCTGATCGTTTCCGTGATCGCCGTGATCGAAGAGGCCGCCAGAAAAGGCCTTGTTGCGCTGGGCATCCCTCATCAGGTGCAGACGGCGCTTCTGGCTCTGCTGCTGCTCCTGCTTGTCGTGGGCTCTTTTCGTCTCTTCGGGCGTCTTTTCGGGGTGTTGATCGGGGTTGTTCTGGTCGCGTTGCTCCTGCACGCGCTGTTTGCCCCTGAGACGACTGCGGTCGCGTTCTGACGCCTGCCATCGGTGAGTGCCCTGGAGGGGGCGGGTCAGGCAAAGCCCGGGTTCTGTGGTGATCATGAAATAATGGTGTCCGCGGCGGGATTCGAACCCACGGCCCCAGGATTCATCCCACTTCGGCTTTCGCCGCCGACAGGGCGGGCAGAGCGCCCGGCATGCCGTTCGTGGTCTGGACTGTCTCTTCACCATGGCCCGGCAAGCCGGACGACAGGTGCTGCCCGTACAGTCTCTACACCTTCACCGCTCTTTTCAGAGAGGCGCTTGGCTCGGGATTGGCACGGCGTATTGCCAGAGCTTTCCCCGAATTTGAGCAGATCCACCATGACGTTTCCGACCATGGCGCCCAATTTTTAGGAATCCTGTGCTCTATCCTGCTGAGCTACGCGGACCACCATAGCCATTCTAGGGGGCACACGCAGGCTAGGCAAGCGCCGGGCTTTCAAATTTTTCTGTTCCCTATCATCGGTTGCAATAATGATAAGTCAAACTAAGATTGTTTCTTGTAGTAAGTCTCCTGCCCGGTGGACGTCGGGTATGTAGAGATGTTCTGTTTGTGAGGGACGAAAGATTTACTGCGTCTTGTCCCCCAAGGGGCCATTGTCGACAAGCACAGTCCCGGTATTACCGTCTTTCCCTCGACTGCGCGCGATGTTGAAGTGTGAAATACGTTTCGTAAAAAATCCGGGATAGAAATGTGATATAAGGCTTTAAGAAGTGAAAGCGTGAAGTAATGTTCGATCTGGCCCTCCGTGGTGTTGCTAAAACTGATTCCACCCTGCTGCGTTTGCGACTTATCGGTCGCATGGAAGCGACAACGCTTACTGGCGAAAGTGTGCTTCCTGTCGGCGGAAAGACCAAGGGCCTGCTCGCCATACTTGCGTTGTCGGATCGTAAACCCGTTGCGCGGTCGCATCTGGCCGAGTTGCTCTGGAGCCGTCGCCCTGATGATCTGGCGCGTGCGTCATTACGTCAGGAAATTCATCGCCTTCTTGACGCCCTGAGCCCGCTTGGTGTCGATGTGATCGATGTCCAGCGTCACACACTTGCCCTCAAGCCTGCGCTGACCTCGGTCGATGTCGAGCGAATTCTCAATGGTGGTAAGTCCATCCTGCGCGAATTGCCGCCGCCGAGTGAGGTTCTGCTTGGTGAACTTAATGGCATCGATCCCGCTTTCAATGAGTGGATCGAAGGGCAGCGTACGCGCCTCAATCGTCATATCTATCAGCTTTTCGAGAGTGCGTTGCGCACGCAGGTCGATCCGGATGCGATCCTTGAGACGGCCGACCACCTGCTGCTGCGCGACGGTCTGAACGAAGCCGCCTGGCGCGCGCGTATCCAGGCCTGGGTGACCAAGGGCGAATATGCCCAGGCCGCAGCGCTGGGTGATCAGGTCGTTCAGCTTTTCCAGGATCAGCTTGGCACGGTGCCAGGCCCGGCAACGATGGGGCTGGTTCGTGGGCTGCAGGAACGAATCGCTTTCGATTCCTATGCCAAGTCGCATCATGGTGCGTCTCCCGAGGCCGATCCTGCCCTGATTCATGCCGACCGCCATGCTGAAAGCGTAGGCCTTTTTGCCGCGGCGGGAGGGGAAGGCTCGTTTTTATCGGCTGGCCCGCCACTGCGCACGCTGGGCTCGATTGCCGTCGCACCGATCAAGGCGACGGGGGGCGAGCATGCCGAGGCCCTTGCGGCAGAGCTGACGGAACGTCTCGAGGTGAAGCTGGTAGGCCTGCAGACCTTCACGGTCGTGCCTTTTCCCGAGACTCCCCAGGGAGAGACTGGGCCGCTTCTGGGTAATACCCATAATCCGGGCACCGATTACGTCATTTCGGGTCTGGTACGTGCCAATTGCGCGCATGACGAGACGTCAGAAGGCTATGTGATCATCAGATTGCTGAGCCTGCGTCAGGAAGGAAGCGTTGTCTGGGCAGATCGTTTCGAACTGCCGAAGGATACACGCGCCCAGCGCGCGCTGCTTTTCTACGTCATGAAGTCGCTGCAATGGTCCCTGTTCCTCTCGGAGGGACAGCGGATGATGTCGCGTCCGATTGCAGAGCTCTCTGCTTTCCAGATGGCTATCAGGGCGTTGACCCTGCTGCTGCGCTGCGATGTCACGCTGTCGGGTGAGGTGAGCGAACTCGCCGAGCGCGCCTATCAATCCGATCAGGAATCGGTTTTCGTCCTGTATGTGCGGTCGCTCATCCGCTTCTTCCTCTATCAGGATAACTGGTCCGGCAGCGCGCAGGAGGAGATGGAAGAGATCGCCTCTGCGGCCGGTTATGTCGCGATCCAGCTTCGGGCGAACCCGCTTGGCGTCTGGCTTTCCATGATCACCCGCACCTTTACGCCGGGGCAGTTGGACGAGGCGAAGGCGCTGACGGCCGAATATACCGGTGCGGGCGGGGTCTTCCCCGCGATTGCGATCTCGCCGTCCATCCATGCGCTCAGGGCAACCCAGGCCCTGCTGTCGGGAGAAAAGGCCAGCGCGCTGGAAGAAATCCAGCAGTTCCGCGCCTTGCGCGCCTCGCAGCCTTTCGCCGTGCTGTCCGAACCGTTCAGCATTCTCGTGCTCGAACTGTCCGGCAATGCAGAAGAGGCGCGTCAGGCCGGTGCGGCTTTTGTCAGCCTTTATCCGAGAAGTGCGGCTGGCGTGCTGTACTATCTTGTTGCGCTTGCCGCGCAGGGCGTGGGTGAAGAGGCCGAGCGCGTAAAGCGTCATCTTCTGCGTCTGGTGCCGGAAGTGACCATCGCCGGTGTCCTCTCACGCCATGCCTATCTGCCTGACAGCATGCAGGCATGGCTGCGCGAGATGCTTGAACGCGTCAGTATCCCCAAAGGATAAAGCTGTTGCCCCGCTTGGCGTGACCGGGCGGGCGCGATATGAACTGTTTTCAGCGCCGGACGCGGGTATCGCGATCGGGGATTTCGACACGCGGCCAGTGCCAGTCTAATAGGGACATCATGACTCCTCGTTTGCAGCCGATTGCCCCTCCTAATGCGCCTGTCAGGGCGCCCCTCTCTCTGGGACGGTTCCTTCCCGTTCTGCCGCTTTGCGCCCTGATGGCGCTCAGCGCCTGTGGCGGTGGTCGCGACCCGGACAGCCTGACCCAGCCCCGCAACCATCTCCTGGGCGTCGATCGTGGCGCGACAGGCGGTGACGACGAGCTCAAGGGTGGCGTGAATGCCTATCTCTGGCGTGGTGCGATCGATACCCTGTCTTTCATGCCCTTCGCATCGGCCGATGCCAATGGTGGCGTGATCCTGACAGACTGGTATCAGCCGCCGGCCAGCACCAACGAGCGGTTCAAGATTGCGGCCTATATTCTTGACCGTCGTCTGCGCTCCGACGCGCTGCGCGTCTCGGTTTTCCGTCAGGAAAAGCAGGGCACGGAATGGGTTGATACCCCTGTGGCGCCCAACACGACCTCTGACATCACCACCCGTATTCTCGCTCGCGCGCGTCAGCTTCGTGCCGATAATGGCAACCGGGATTAATTCCCGGCCTTTCGACGTAAACGCGACCGGAACAAACGATAGAAGATCATGACGGAACAAGAGACACTCGGCTACGATTTCGACAAGGCCGAGCCCAAATGGCAAGCCAGATGGGATAGCGCGCGCGCTTTTGCAGCGGAGGATCATCCCGCTGCCGACAAGCCGAAATATTATGTGCTCGAGATGTTTCCCTATCCGTCTGGTCAGCTCCATATGGGCCATGTGCGCAACTATGCGCTTGGCGATGTGGTGGCGCGCTACAAGCGTGCGCGCGGTTTTTCGGTGCTGCATCCGATGGGCTGGGATGCGTTCGGCCTCCCTGCAGAGAATGCGGCGCGCGAACGCGGCGTGCATCCTGGACAGTGGACGCTCGACAACATCGCCGCCATGCGTGGCACGTTGCAGCGTCTCGGTTTCTCGCTCGACTGGGAACGTGAAATTGCCACCTGCCTGCCAGAATATTACGGGCATCAGCAGAAGCTTTTTCTCGATATGTGGCGCAAGGGCCTGGTCGAACGTCGTGAATCGGCGGTCAACTGGGACCCCGTGGACAACACGGTGCTGGCCAATGAGCAGGTGGTCGATGGGCGCGGCTGGCGTTCAGGCGCGCTGATCGAGAAGAAGCGCCTGTCGCAGTGGTTCCTCAAGATCACCGATTTTGCTGCCCCCCTGCTAGAAGGGCTGGACAAGCTCGATCGCTGGCCTGCGCGCGTGCGCGTCATGCAGGAACGCTGGATTGGCCGTTCGGAAGGGGCACGCGTGCGCTTTGCGCTTCATGCGCCGCCGGAAGGGTTCGATGTCGATCTGGACTCTGTCGAGGTGTTCACCACACGCCCCGATACCCTTTTCGGCATGAGCTTTGTTGCCATTGCGGCAGATCACCCGCTTGCCGCCAAGGTGGCGCAGGATAACGAAGGCGCGCGCGCGTTCATTGAGGAATGCCAGCGCCTCGGCACGTCTGAAGAGGCGATCGAAGCTGCCGAAAAGCGTGGCTTCGATACGGGGCTGCGCGTCAGCAACCCGTTTGCCCCTGACGAGACGGTACCGGTCTGGATCGCCAATTTCGTGCTTATGGATTACGGCACGGGCGCCGTGTTCGGCTGCCCTTGCGGCGATCAGCGCGATCTCGATTTTGCCCGTAAATATGATCTGCCCGTGCGCCCCGTCATCCTGCCGACAGGTCAGGAAGAAAGCAGCTTCACGGTCGGCAAGACCGCCGTCACGGGTGATGGCACACTGATCAATTCCGGCTTCCTCGACGGGTTGAGCACGGCAGAAGGCAAGCGCAAGGCCATCGAACGCCTCGAAGGAATGGGCATTGGCCGTTCAGTCGTGAACTGGCGCCTGCGCGACTGGGGCATTTCGCGCCAGCGTTACTGGGGCTGCCCGATCCCTGTCGTGCATTGCGAGTCCTGTGGCGCAGTGCCGGTGCCTGATGACCAGTTGCCGGTCAAGCTGCCAGATGATGTGACGTTCGACCGCCCTGGCAACCCGCTCGATCATCATCCGAGCTGGAAACATGTCGCCTGCCCGCAATGCGGGGCTGCGGCGCGGCGTGAGACCGACACCTTCGATACGTTCGTCGATAGCTCCTGGTATTTTGCACGGTTCACGGCGCCCCATGCCTCGACACCGACAGACCCGATCGCAGCCAATTCCTGGCTGCCGGTCGATCAGTATATCGGCGGCATCGAACACGCGATCCTGCATCTGCTTTATGCGCGCTTCTTCACGCGTGCCATGCATGAAACGGGACATCTCGATCTCGACGAGCCTTTCGGCGGGTTGTTCACTCAGGGCATGATCACCCATGAGAGCTATCGCGACGAGAATGGCTGGCTGGCGCCGGAAGATGTCGTGCGCTCGGGCGATGGCTATGTGCGTCGTGACAATGGTGGCCCGGTGCAGCTCGGTCGTCTCGAGAAAATGTCCAAATCCAAGCGCAATACGGTGTCGCCGGTCGCGATCATCGAGCGTTTCGGCGCCGATACGGCGCGCTGGTTCGTGCTGTCTGACAGCCCGCCGGAACGCGATATGGAATGGACCGAGGCCGGTGTCGCGGCGTCGGCCCGTTTCGGCCAGCGTCTCTATCGTCTGGTCCAGGCCGTTGCCGCCTCGGTTCCACAGGGTGCCACTTTTGCCGAGGGCGGGCGCAGCCTGCGTCAGGCGACGCATCGCACCATCAAGGCCGTAACCGAAGCCCTGGAAGGGTTTACGCCCAATGTGGCTGTGGCACGTTTGCATGAACTGAGCGCAGCGCTTTCCGAAGCCGAGAAAACGGATGAGGAAGGGATCGGTGCAGCCCGTCGCGAAGCCGCTATGGCACTGGCGCTTCTCATTGCGCCGATGATGCCCCATCTGGCCGAGGAAATGGTGGCGCTGCTCGAGCCGGAAAGCGCGATGGTTGTTGAGCGTGCCTGGCCGGTTGCGCTTGAGGAGTTCCTCGCGCTCGACAGTATCACGCTTGGCATCCAGATCATGGGCAAGCTGCGCGGCACAATTCAGGTGCCGCCTGATGCGCCCTCTGATATGGTCCTGCCTCTCGCCGAGGCCGAGCCGAATGTGGCGCGGATGCTCGAAGGCAAGCGGATCGTCAAGCGCATCCACGTGCCGAACCGTATCGTCAATTTCGTGGTGGCAGGCTGATTTCATGCGTCGTTTCGTTCTGCTTGCCTCTCTGGCCTTGAGCGGCTGTGGTTTTCAGCCGCTTTACGGAAGCAACGGGGCAGGCGGGGCGCGCGTCATGCATGAGTTGCAGCGCATCTACGTTGCCAGAATCCCCGAACGTCAGGGGCAGGAACTGCGTCTGGCGCTGCAGGAGCAGCTTGGGGGCGCCAGCACCAAGGCGCCTGATGGCTACACGCTGAATGTGAGCTTTGGCGTCAATCAGTCAGCCATCGATATTCACAGCGACAATACCTCGGGTCGGTATCGCGAGCTTGGCACGGCCCATTGGCGTCTGTGGACCGTCGAGCCGTCGCCCAAATTCCTTGCCGAGGGTGATGTATCGACGCTTGATGGGTTCAATGCGACCTTCGAGCAATATCTTGCCCAGACACTCAATGACGAGACGGTCAGGGCGCGTATTGCCGAAACCCTTGCTGGCGCCATTCGCCAGCAGATTGCGACCTGGTTCAAGACGCAGATCAAGCCTTCTCGCAATAATCCGAGCGAGATACCGTCCTATTTCGATCCGACAGCCATGCCGACCAAGGATGGACAGCCTTATGAAAAGGCCGGTCCTGACGGCTTCCCCGCAGCGGCGACGGGTCGCACAGACATGAACAGCCAGAACGACGACTGATCGCGCATGAAGATCGATGCCCGTTCGACTGCGCGTACACTTGCCGAAATCGGCAAGTGGCGCGGGGTTCTGCTTTACGGCGATGATCTGGGGCTGATCCGCGAGCGCGCCGCGCAATGCGTGCGTCAGGTTGCTGACTCGCTTGATGATCCGTTCCGTGTGGCCCTGCTTGATCAGGAGCAGCACGGTCGCGTGGAAGAAGAAGTCGGTGCGCTCTCACTCATCGGCGGGCGTCGCGTGGTCTGGGTGCGTGATGCACAGGATGCGCTGCTTCCTCGTGTGACTTCTGCCTTGGCCATCGATAGCGATACCGTGCTGGTGATCGAGGCCCCCGGCCTTGCATCACGCGCCAAACTGCGCAGCGCTCTCGAAGCCCATCCGAAAATCGCCTCGATCGGCTGCTATCCTGAAGAGGGCCGTACACTGATCGCCTCACTGAGCGATCTTTTTCGCGATGCTTCTGTGGCGGTCGACCGGGAGGCGCTGTTCTGGCTTTCTTCCGTTCTGGGCGCCGATCGGGCGGCGGTGCGCAGCGAGGTCGAAAAACTCGTGCTCTATGCGGGGGAGGGCGGCAAGCTCTCGCTCGATGATGTGCAGGATTGTATCGGTGATTCGGCCAATGCCACGCTCGATGATGCGACGACCGCTGCCATGGCAGGTGACCGCGCTGTGGCTGATATCGCGCTCGAGCGGGCCCTTGCCGATGGTCTCTCTCCCATAGCCCTCGCGCGTGCTTGCCTTTCCCTGATGACGCGACTTCAGCGCGTGCTCGACTGGATGGATGAGGGAAAATCGCGCCAGGAAGCCATCAAGCTGCTCAAGCCGCCCGTCTTCTTCAAAAAGATGGACAGTTTTACCAAGGCCCTCGAGCGTTGGGATGGCGCGGGATTGAGGCGGGCCTGCGAAGCGGTGCAGGGGTTCGAACTTGCCTGCAAACAGACCGGTTGCCCCGATCTCGCCCTGTCACGCCGTCTGATCGCCCAGCTTTGTCTCGGTCCGCGATCATTCCTGCGTTGAAATTATGCCGTGGTTCTGCCACGGCTGAGAGTGCCGTATTCAGACAGGGGGAGGTTATCCGATCAGTCGTCTCTGCTTCATCCTCCTGTCGCAGGCCTTGATGCCAAAGCAAGCTGCTAAGGCTTGGTGCGTGGTATGATTTTCTCTGCGACCGGAAGATTTCTGTACCGCCGGAAAAGCGCTGCGGCCGCGTTGGGCATGCTGCTTGTTCTCATCCTCTGCGCTCTTTCAGCGCCGCTTTACGCAAGAATCGTCGGGGTCGACCCGATGGAATCCTCTCTGGCGGGTACGGTGCTGCGCGACGGGAAGCGTGTCGATATCATGCAGCCCAATAACAACCCGCTTCATCTGGGCCTGTCTCCTATCGGGCCGTCATGGCGATGGGGGGCTTATGCGCTTGGGGCAGATTCCCAGGGGCGCGACATTGCCGCACGTCTGCTTTACGGTGCGCGGGCGTCACTTCTGATCGCTTCCTCCGCGGCCTGTCTCTGTCTTGTCATGGCGACGTTTTGCGGATTGCTGGCCGGTTATTGCGGTGGCTGGATCGATATCATCATCTCCCGGGCGCTCGATATTCTCTGGGCTGTGCCGGTTTATCTCTTTGCCATCAGCCTGAGCGTCGTGACGGTCGGCCATGATCTGTCTTTCGGGCCGTTTCACGTGCAACCCGATAGTCTGTTGCTGCCCATAGGTATTATCGCGCTCATCTACGTGCCTTATGCCGCAAGGCCCATCAGAGCCCGCACCCGGAGCCTGTCGAGTGCCGGTTTCGTGCTGGCCGCACGCGGGCTTGGGGCGTCGTCGCTGCGCATCGTGTTTCGCGAGATCCTGCCTCTTCTGGCGGAGACGGTGCTGGTTCTTTCTCCCCTCATCATGGCGCTCTGCCTGCTTGCCGAGTCAGCGTTGTCATTTCTGAGTCTGGGCGTGCAGGCCCCTGCCGCGTCCTGGGGGAGCCTGATCCATGATGGCGAGGGGCTGATCTATAGCCGCCCCGTTGTGGCGATCGCGCCCGGTGTTGCCATCATCCTGACTGTGCTCGCGCTCAACGCGCTGGGTGACGCAGCTCAGGCCGAACTTCGTGCGCGGGGCAGAAGATGAAGGGCATTGTCTCGCGTCTTGGCCAGATGGTGCTGGTACTTTTCGGCATCTCGGTGCTGGTCTTTGCGGTGTTCTTTGCAACACCCGGCTCCGATCCCTCGGTGCGCATTGCAGGAAGAGGGGCCAGCCCTGAGGTCATAGAGCGGGTGCGCCATGCCTATGGTTTCGATCGTCCGCTGCCCATGCGCTATCTGACGATGATGGACCATCTTTTCATCTCCAGAAACCTGACCTCCTATGTCAATCACGGCCAGAATGTCGTGTCCGAAGTGTTCGCAGCGGCGCCCGTCACGCTTTCTCTCGTGCTCTGGGCGGCCCTGTTCTGGGTCGCAGGCGCCCTTGTTTTCGGTCTGATCGGTGCGGCGTTTCAGGGTGAGTGGATCGATCGTCTGGTCTCCCTGCTCGCATTGATCGGTCTGTCGATCCCGGTTTTCTGGCTGGGAGAAATGGTCAATCTGGTGAGCCAGAGCCGTTTTCATGACAGCTGGCTTTTCAGCTGGGTGCCGCCGCTGGGCTATGTGCCGTTCATGACCAGTCCTCTTGGCTGGGCCAGGGCCCTGATCCTGCCCGCCATGACACTCGCTGTCGCTTTCATCGGTCTCTACAGCCGTGTGCTTCGAACCGATCTGCTGACAGCCATGCAGGACGATGCGCTTCGCACGGCGCGCGCGAAGGGCGTCGGGCCGTGGCGCCTCTGGTTCTGCCATGCCCTGCGCCTTTCCGGGCTGAGCGCGCTCTCCCTTTTCGGTCTCGATTTTGCGCAGTTGCTGGGCGGTGGCGCCTTGCTGATTGAGGTGGTGTTCGCCTTGCCCGGTGTCGGGCATCTCACCTATCAGGGCCTGAGCACGCTCGATCTGCCCCTGATCATGGCGACAGTGCTCTATGCCGCTTTCTTTGTGGTCATCGCGAATGCCCTGATCGACGGGCTTTACCGCCTGCTGGACCCACGCATGGGAAGGGGGTCTCATGACGGGTGAGGCACTTCTCAGCGTGGCTGATCTTCGCCTGCGGCATCGACAGGCAGGAATTCTGCTCGATGGGGTGTCCCTGACCGTCAAACGGGGCCAGATACTGGGTGTGGTGGGGGAGTCCGGCTCAGGCAAGAGCCTGACGGGGCTCAGCGTGCTGGGTTTGCAGCCCCAGGGCCAGATCAGCGGCACCCTGAGGTTTGACGGCGAAGATCTGACCCGTTTTTCTTCCCGTGACTGGCGTCGGTTTCGGGGTCGTCGCGCCGCCATGATCTTTCAGGATCCGATGACGGCTTTTCTGCCGGTGCGGCGCATCGGCCCACAGATTGTCGAGCAGATAAGAGTGCATACCACGCTTTCGCACCAGGCAGCGCAAGAGCGTGTGGTGTCGCTTCTGGGGCGCATGGGCGTGCCGTCGCCCGAGCAGACGGCGCAGCGTTTTCCGCATGAGCTTTCCGGTGGTCTGCGTCAGCGCGCGATGATTGCCATGGCGCTCTCCTGCGATCCCGAGCTTCTTATCGCAGATGAGCCGACAACGGCGCTGGATGTAACGGTTCAGACCCAGATCCTCACCCTTCTCAAGGAGATCGGCGCGCGCCAGGCCAGCGTCATGCTCATCACGCATGATATGGGCGTAGTGGCGCAAAGCTGCACCGATGTGGCCGTGCTCTATGCCGGCGTGGTGATTGAAACAGGCCCGGTCGCGGACGTGCTCCAGGCGCCGCTCCACCCCTATACAAAAGCCCTCCTGCGCGCCATTCCGCCCATG
The DNA here is from genome assembly GCF_025994195.1 of Asaia spathodeae NBRC 105894. NCBI lineage: Bacteria > Pseudomonadati > Pseudomonadota > Alphaproteobacteria > Acetobacterales > Acetobacteraceae > Asaia > Asaia spathodeae. Next base: position 16,128 of record NZ_BAPY01000073.1, read on the forward strand.
ACTGGCCCACGGCCAGAGCGCCTTCCGGTCATTGACGGGGTGCCACCCTCACCGGATACGCGTCCTGTGGGCTGCGTGTTCGCGCCACGCTGCCCGCAAGTCATGCCTGACTGCGCCATCCGTCCACCCATGCGGGGGGAAGGGGCGCACCGTGCAGCCTGCGTGCTGGTGCCATGAAGACGCTTCTTCAGGCGAAAAATGTCGCAAGAATCTACAAGCTCGGCGGTGGCGCTGCCCTGCGTGCCGTCGATGGTATTTCTCTCGCTTTGGCGCGCGGCGAGACGCTGGCCCTCGTGGGCGAGTCCGGCTGTGGCAAATCCACGCTAGGCCGACTTCTCATGGGGTTCGACCGCCCGGATAGCGGCGAGATCCTGTTCGATGGCCAGGATCTCGCACAATGCTCCGCACGAGAGCAGCGCGCGCTGCGAGGTCAGTTGCAGATGGTCTTTCAGGACTCCGCCTCGGCTTTCAACCCGCGCTGGACCATTGGCAGCGCGCTTGCCGAGCCCTTTCGCATTCACGGGCGCCCCTGGTCTCGCCAGAGTCTTGAAACCCTGCTCGACCGTGTTGGCCTCTCGGCAGCATTCTTCGACCGCTATCCCGCGGCTCTTTCGGGTGGCCAGCGTCAGAGGCTCAATATCGCCCGCGCGATCGCCCTGTCGCCGCGCCTGATCGTGGCGGATGAGCCGGTTTCGGCACTCGATGTCTCGGTTCAGGCGCAGATCGTCAATCTCCTGCGTCAGCTTCAGGCCGATCTCGATCTGGCCTGCCTGTTCATCTCCCACGACCTTGCCGTGGTGCGTCAGATTTCAGACCGCATTGCGGTCATGTATCTTGGCGCAATCGTGGAGGAGGGCGAGACGCTCGCGCTGCTCGCGGCACCGTCACATCCCTATACGCTTGCCCTTGTCGAGGCTGTGCCTCAGCCGGGAAAACCGCTGGGAACGCCCCTGCAAGGCGACGTGCCGAGCCCCCTTTCGCCGCCGACAGGATGCCGCTTTCACACGCGCTGCCCTGTGGCCCAGCCGCGTTGTGCGGTTGATCGGCCGGAATTGCGGGAGCGGCCGGGCCAGCGCCGCGTGGCGTGTCATTTTCCGCTTGTGTAAGGGTGATGCGGGGCGCCGCCCCGCGCCCCGGAAAGGGGCACACCCCTTTCATCCCCCTGGATAGGGTTCCGCAGGGTGTCGCCTTTCGTGGCGGTTCGGGGCGAGACCCTGAGGCAGTATCAGAAGCGCTGGGAGATACCCGTCAGGATCGTGCGGCGCAGTCCGTATTGCGGGGCGCCGACACCGATGCCCGAGCCATCACGGATTTCATAGGTCTTGTCGAAGAGGTTCAGCACATCCAGGCGCAGTTCGGTGCGCTTGAGGAACGGCACACGGAACAGATCCCTGAAGGACTGAACGAGAGAGAGATTGAACGTCGCGTAGATCGGCACGGAGCGGCCATTCGGCACGGTGCCATCTGCACGCAGTCCGCTGCCATAGACCATGGAGGCTGAAATCCGTGTCGGGTGGCCTGTATGGTAGAAGAAGGAGTAGCTGCCACCTGCCGAGGCCGTCCAGCGCTGGTCATGATCGAGATGGATCCAGCGATGCTGGATATAGGCCAGATCGTCGGGGTCCATGGTCCATTGGGCTGTGGTGATATCCTTGCCGATGGCGCGTGACCAGGAGGCATTGCCGTAAAGAGAAAGTGGCCCGTGCTCGTAATTGGTCGAAAGCTCGTAGCCATTCACCTGACCGCGTCGGTAGTTGAAGGCTGAGAGGATGATCGGTGCCCCAAACTGGCCCTCATCGATCATGTTCTTGGCGAGCTTCACATAGGCGTCGAATGAGGCATGCCAGCCGGGCAGGAGAGACTGGGTGACACCTGCGTCGAAATAATGGTCACGCTCGGCCTTCACAGTGTTGTTCTGCAGCGTCTGGGGCTCGTTGGACGTGCCGACATATTTGCTGAGCGAGGTATTGGCCACGAGCTCGAAAGGCGGCGGTGTGAAATAGCGGGAATAACCGGCATGAAGCACGCCGCCACGCCAGGCGCGCCAGACGATATTGATGCGCGGGCTCACCTGCTTGGCGTGTGTGTATTCATCAACCCCATCGAAACGCAGACCGTAATTGATGGTCAGGTCGCGCACCGGACGCCATTCATCCTGGGCGTAGAGCCCATACATCCAGCCCGTGCGCCCGCTGCCGTCATGCACATTGGTGGTGCTGCCGTCATAGATTGGCGTGCCGTCATCCTCGGCGCCTGTCTGCTGATAGACGATGGAATCCGTCTTGGAGCTGTTGCGCTCGACATAGACCTGATAGCCGAAGCGCACCGTGTGTTTTGGCGTCGCCTTCCAGGTCACGTCCGTCTGCGAGCCGGTCGAGAAGACAGAGCGTGCGGCGTGCTGGCTGATGCCGTTGTAAACCAGATCGCCCAGCGGGTCCGGTGAATAGCCGAGCGAGGAGTAACGGGTGATGATCGAGCTCTGGAGGCTGATCTTGCCCATGTCCTTCTGCAGCGACAGGATGCCGAAATCGGTGATTTCCTTCTGGCGCTCGTTCAGGCTGGCGCTATCGACGCTGCCATAGACCTGCTGCGACAAAGCGGAATCGAGAAAGCTGGGATTGGCGAACTGGCGCTGCTGTCCCGGATTATTAGGCAGCTGATATTGCGCGTTCGAAACGCCTCCGGTCAGGCTGATACGGGTGTTTTCGTCCGCCGTGTACCGCAGATGGCCCAGCGCATGGTACTGGTTGCTCAGATCATGGATGGCGTTGAAGCTGGGGGTCGGGTTCTCGACGCCCACACGATTATGCACGAAATCGCCGGTCGCGAAGAAATCCCATTTGCCCGCATGACCGCCATATTGCAGCGACGGGAAGAAATAGTCGCGTGCGCCCCCATAGATAGACGCATCGCCACCGGGATCGGCGCTGCCATTCTTGGTGGTGATATCGATCACGCCAGCCTGCAGAAACCCGTATTCGCTGGGCAGGGCCCCTGTGGTGAGCGACGCCGAATGAGCAAAGCGCGTCATGAGCGCCTGGCCGAAAACGCTGAGCCCTTCAGGCAACTGTACGCCATCGAGACGGAACTGCACCTCGTTATGGTCACCACGCACATGGATCTGGCCAAAACTGTCCTGCGCGACGCCGGGGGCCTGAAGCAGAAGAGTGTTGAGCGGGGCGTTGTCACCCCCCGGATTGGTTTCGATATCGCGACGTGTGAAGCGATAGGTCGTGGCACCGGTTGAGGATTGCAGCGCCGAGCGGATCTCATCAAGGCGCGCGTTGACGATGATGTGCTCCTCATGAGTGGCCTCGACCGAGGCCGGGGCCGTCTGGTCGCCATCGAAAGAGGTGCGCGACGCCTGATCGGTGGAACGCGCTGCGCCTTGTCCGGTCGTGCCCTGTGACGGCGAGACCGGAGCCTTTTTTGCCTGCTTCGTTTCAGGCAGCGGGGTCGAGGCAGGCGTGGTGGTCGTGTCGCTCGTCTGGGCACGGGCGGGCAGGGTAAGTGCCAGAACCGAGCAGGAGAGGAGCAGGCTGGACGACCACAGGGATCGGGGAGACATCATGACAATCCAAGGGCTGGAAGCGAAACAGATCGATCTCGTTCCTATTGTGTATGATATAACATAACAATCCTTCGCGGCGTTCTCCGCCCATATTGTGTCAGAGCGTGACAAATTGGCGACAGGGCTGGCGCTGTGAAAAGCGTTTTAATCGGGGAGCCTGCGTGACGATGGGGCGTTCAGCCCTGATCCGTCCACGCTTCTGCCAAGGTGCCATGCCATGAAACGCCGGTCCTTTCTCTCTGCTGCCTCCTGCGCGCCTCTTCTCGGTATGACGGGGGAGGCAGAGGCAAGCGGCAATGCCGATGACGGCACCAGCTCGTCAGGCGTATTCGATATCGTGGCCGAATTTACAGGGCCGGGGCCATCGGGTGTGGCGGTGCTGCCCGACGGACGCCTTTTTGTCAGCTTCCCCCGCCATGCTGACAACCACCCCGGCGCGACGCTGGGAGAGGTGAAAAATGGCAAGATCATTCCCTATCCTTCCGCAGAAGTAAGCCTCCCCTCAAATCGCGCTCCGGCTGACAGGCTGATGTCAGTGCATGGGCTCGCGCTCGACAGTCAGAACCGGCTCTGGCTCATTGATGACGGCAAGCTGGCCAAGCACGATATCCCCGAAGGGGCGGCGAAGATCATCTGCATCGATCCGGCCACGGACAAGATCGTGCATCGCATCGTGCTCAAGGCGCCTGCGATGCGGCCTGACAGTCATATGAATGACCTGCGCGTGGCCTTGTCTGTGGGCGAGAAGGGGACGGTATTCGTGACGGATTCATCCTTTGGCACGGAGCCTGCGCTTGTGGTGGCCGATATCGCCACTGGCGAAGCGCGACGGGTGCTGGCCCATCACCCTTCCACCCAGGCAGTGGAGGGCTTCATGGCGATCGTTGAAGGGGAACCAAGGCGCTATATTCCCCATCACCCGCAGATGGTTTCAGGCGGGGCAGACGGCATCGCCCTGCCCAGCGATGAATCGCGGCTTTACTATTCGCCGCTCACCAGCCGCCGTCTTTACAGCCTGCCGACCAGGGCGCTTGCAGACAAGGCTCTCGATGATCAGGCCCTCGGGGCGCTGGTGCGTGATGAGGGTGAAAAAGGCACGGCAGACGGGTTGTGCTTCGACCGGCATGATCGTCTCTATACGACCAATTACGAGCATGACTGCATCCTGCGCCGGGACCCGGATGGGTCCTTTGCGATGGCGGTGAGGGATCCACGCATCCTTTCGCCCGACGGCATCTGCGCCACGAAGGACTGGATCTATTGCACTCTTGGCCAGTGGAATCGTCTGCCGTCGTTCAATGAGGGGCAGAACCGCCGCAGGCCGCCCTATCTACTGATACGTTTTCCCGTTGAGCCGCTCACGCCGCTTAACGCGGCGCCAGAGGCGCTCCGGAAATAGACAGTGGGCACGAGGCTTCCGGCGTCGCCGGGTGGGATGCGTAACGCTGCGTATCCCTGATGAACTGAAAACCGAGCAGAGACGCAAAGAAAACGTGTAGGGAGGAAGAAGGCAGGGCGCAGGGCAGGCAATGACGGTTGTTGCGGTATTTCTGACAGTCTGGGCCTTGATGGCTGCATCGGACGAAACGCCGACAGGGCGTTTGCTGCACCGCCTGATGGTCGTCATGCCAGCCCGGATGCTTAACCGGATCACGCATCTGCACGTCCTTATTGCGGTCGCTGTCATCGGGCTTGGCGCAGTTTTCGCGTGGTACGGTCGAGGCGACGGGATACGTGTTGCTGCCAGCGCCCTGCCAGATGCCGTTGTCTGGCTCACGACGTTTGAGGTCAGCACCTATCTGGACGTGGTGATGATGCTTGCCACCGCCTCGGCCCTGATGCGGTTTCGACATCTCTGGTCATCCATGCTGAACGTGAAAGCGCGTCTTCTGATGCGACTGAAGACCAGGCGAAAACGCCCCCAGTGAATACAGGCAGGATCGGTCTCTCCGCTTTTCGGTCCATGATGATGAGCATGAATCGGAGAGCGGTTTTCGGGAAACAGACCGTCAGTGCCCGGAGAGCAGCAAAGACGATCAGTCATTTGCCAGCAAGAGAGCCCTGAGGACCGAGCGTCAGCCGAAAAAGAGCCCTGAAACGAGAAAGGGCCGGATCGCATCACGATCCGGCCCTTCGCAAAAACCTGTCAGCGCTCTCAGGAGGCTGACGGCGTCCCGTTCTGCTCGCTGGTGTGCTGGTCGACCACGCCCGGCAGGAACTGGGCCAGTGCCGGAAGCAGGGCGCCTGCGGGCAGGCCTGTCTTTGAAACCAGCATCTGGATCTGCTCGTCGGTCAGAAGCGCACGCAGTTCGTCAGCGGAAATCGGCAGGTTCTCACCCGAGCCGATCCATGACCGTACCTTGTCTTCGAGACCGACCTTGCGCGCCTGATCGACCAGCATCTGCAGGCCTTGCTCGCTGGTGAGATACTCACCAAGGCCACCGCCGAGCTTTTCCCTGAGCTTGTCACCCATGGAACCGAGGGCGGAATTGATCATGGAACCGAAAAAACCGCTCAAACCTTGTCTCCCGTTTCTGGCCCGGCCCGGAGATTTCAGGCCGAGCGTCGTGTTTCCTTGTCGATCTGCGGCATCTCGATATCGATTTCCAGAACCGAGCAGCCATCGAGGCCGCCATCGAGCTTGACCTGCACCTTGTCCTGATCGACCGCGACATGACGCTTGATCACTTCAAGGATCTCGCGATGTAACTGGCTGATCAGTTCGGAGTTGCCATTTCCCGACCGCTCATGGGCCAGCAGGATCTGCAGGCGATCACGGGCGACGGCGCTGGTGTTGCGTTTGGTGAAAAGACCGAACAGGCTCATGCGACCCTCTTCTTGAACAGCCAGTCGAGCAACCCCTTGCGCTCAATCGGGATCTGTATTTCGAGCTTCTCGCCCTGCAGGCGGCGCGCTGCATCGAAATAGGCGCGCGCCGGAGCGGATTCAGGATTCGAAAGCGTGACGGGCGAGCCGACATTCGAGGCGCGCAGCACTTCCTCGCTCTCGGGAACGATGCCGAGCAGCGGGATGGACAGGATCTCCAGCACGTCTTCCGTGTTCAGCATCTCACCCTTGGCGGCACGCGACGGGTCATAACGGGTCATGAGCAGGTGCTTTTCGACCTTCTCGCCGTTCTTGGCCTTTTCCGTCGTGCTATCGAGCATGCCGATGATGCGATCGCTGTCACGCACCGAGCTGACTTCGGGGTTGGTCACGACCACGGCCACATCGGCATGGTACATGGCCATCTGTGCGCCACGCTCGATACCGGCCGGGCTGTCGCAGATGATCCAGTCGAATTTCTCACGCAGTTCGTCGATGACCTGCGCCACGCCTTCGGCGGTCAGGGCATCCTTGTCGCGCGTCTGCGAGGCCGGGAGGATCGAGAGCGTTTCGCAGCGCTTGTCACGGATAAGCGCCTGCGACAGCTTGGCATCGCCCTGAACGACATTGATGAAGTCGAACACGACGCGGCGCTCGGCACCCATCACCAGATCGAGATTACGCAGACCGACATCGAAATCGATCACGACGACATTCTGTCCCGACTGGGCTAGAGCGGCACCCAGTGCTGCTGTCGTGGTCGTCTTTCCGACCCCGCCCTTACCGGAAGTGACTACCAGCACCTTGGCCATGTGCGCTCCACCAAAACTTTAACGGTAACTACCGCAATCCCGATGGTGCGGCGTCGCAATCTTAATGAGGAAAGGGTTTGCGCCGCAATCTCTTGCGCGCAAATAGTTCCCTTCAGGGGAGTTTTGTTACTGTAACACGATCTTCCGAGAGCAGGGCCTGCGCCGGTTGATCATGAATCTCCGCGTCCATTTCTTCGGCAATCATGTAAAAACCATCGATCGCCAGCAATTCAGCCTGCATGCGGGCAGCAAAGATACGCGCATTCGGCTGACCGCCCACGCCTGCGATGGCGCGCCCGCGCAGCGCGCCATAAACATGGATCGACCCGCCAGCGACCAGTTCGGCGCCAGAGGCGACCGAACCGATGACCACGACATCGCCATCCAGATGCATGATGCTCTGGCCCGAGCGTATGGCCCGGTCGATGATGAGGCTTTCAGCACGCTGGGGTGCTGCTTCGACCGGCGCCTGGGCCTCACCCTCGGCTTCGGGAAACTCGACGGCGCCGCTTGCGCGCCCACCTTCGAGCGATGCCGGCCAGTCCCATGCCGCGAGGGCCGGCCAGCTGCGGTCAGCCCCCTCGATACCGATCATGTGGATGCTGCGCTCTTTCAGCGCTGTCTGGAGGCCTTCGAGCCCTTCGGCATCCTGTGTCACGAGGCCGAGATCGAGAATGACGGGGCGGCCGGCAAAAAATCCGACAGAGCGGGCGATCTGGTTGTCGAGCCCCTCGAGCCATGCATCGAGCGGCGCTTCGGGAGACAGGACGAGCGCCAGAAAGGAACGCCCGCGTGCCCTGATGCGCATCGGCGCTCTGGCGGGGGCAGGGTCGAGATCGGCGCTTGTCGTCTGGTCTGTCATCGTCTGGGAACGCTCTGAGGGCTCATGAACGGGAATTCGGTCGGTCTGACTATGCAGCTCTCTTGCTTCGCCATGGGGCAGACGCTTAAGAATGCAGGATGCGCATTCTGTACCATCTGCCGCTCTCGCCGCAAAGCCGTCAGGTCCGGCTTGTTCTTGCCGAGAAACGGTTACCCTATGAGCCCAAGACCGAAAAGGTCTGGGAAAATCGCCCGGAATATCTCGCGCTCAACCCCGCGGGTGATGTGCCCCTGCTCGTCGAAGAGAACGGGCTGTCGATTCCAAATGCCTGGGTGATCTGCGAATATCTTGAAGAGGCCTATCCCGATGCACCGCTCATGGGGCGCACTCTGGCCGAGCGCGTCGAGGTGCGCCGTCTGATGGCGTGGTTCGAGGGCAAGTTCGGACACGAGGTCTCGCGCAATCTTCTGGGTGAGAAGGTAGACAAGCGTCTGGCAGGTCGTGGCAACCCCGACGGAACTGCCTTGCGCGCCGGCTATGCCAATATGCGCTTCCATCTCGATTATATCGGCTGGCTGGCAGAAACGCGCTCGTGGCTGGCGGGCAACATGCTGTCGATTGCCGATTTTGCCGCGGCAGCGCATCTCTCCTGTCTCGATTTCATCGGTGATATCGACTGGTCCAAGGCGCCTGCCGCCAAGGACTGGTACGCCCGCATGAAATCGCGTCCGAGCTTTCGCTCGCTGCTCAATGACCGTGTGAACGGGTTCAACCCGCCTGCGCATTACGCCGATCTGGATTTCTGAATGAACAAGATTTTTGATGCTGTCATTCTCGGGGCGGGCGCTGCCGGGCTGATGGCGGCTGCCACCGCGCGCGAGGGCGGGGCGTCCGTTCTTGTACTCGATCACTCCGCAGAAGCCGGTCGCAAGATCCTGATCTCCGGCGGCGGGCGCTGCAATTTCACCAATCTGGCGACAAAGGCGGATAACTTCCTTTCAGCCAATCGCCATTTCATGCGCTCGGCGCTGGCAGGCTATACGCCGCGCGATTTTCTGACGCTGGTGGAGCGTCACGGCATTTCGTGGGAAGAAAAAGCCGAGGGGCAGCTCTTCTGCGCCAATTCGGCCCGCGACATCGTGTCGCTTCTGCTGCGTGAGGCTGAGGGCTGCGAGATGCGTTTCAGCACCGCCATACGCAGCGTGACCAGGGGCGATGTCTTTCATGTCCAGACCGATATGGGCGAATTCAGCGCCCGCAATGTGGTACTGGCCACGGGGGGGCTGTCCATTCCCAAGCTGGGGGCGAGCGATCTGTCTCTGCGCCTTGCGCGTCAATTTGGCTTGTCTGTCGTGCCAACCGTGCCGGGTCTCGTGCCGCTGACATTTGAGACCCCTCTGCCCGAACTGGCCGGCGTCTCGCTGCCGGTGCGGGCCAGCATGGGCAAGATCGGTTTTACCGATGGCATGGTCTTTACCCATCGCGGCATTTCCGGTCCGGCCATTCTGCAGATTTCGTCCTATCAGAACGGGCCGCTCGATGCGCCCGTGATCGATATGCTGCCTGGGCGCGATGCAAGGGAAGCGCTGGGCGCCATCAAGAAGGCGCGGCCACGCGCTGAGCCGCCCTCTCTTTTGCAGGATCTGCCCCAGCGTCTGGCGCGTCATATCGCCGATAATACATTGTCCGATCTCACCTGCACGCTCGCCAATCTGCCGGACAAGCGTATCGCTTCGCTGGCCGCCCAGATTTCGGCCTGGAAGCCGAAGCTTTCGGGCACTGAAGGCTACGCCAAGGCAGAAGTCATGAAGGGCGGTATCGACACACGGGTGCTGTCTTCCAAGACCATGGAAGCGCGGGATGTGCCGGGGCTGTTTGCCATTGGCGAGGCCGTCGACGTGACCGGCTGGCTGGGCGGCTATAATTTCCAGTGGGCATGGTCGAGCGGCGTCGCAGCAGGCAGGGCGATTGCAGAGCGACATTGAGCGTCTGATGCTCCGGGTTTTCGAACCTGTCCGGTCCTGATACGTCTTGAGCCCACGCTCATCTAGAGGCCGCAGCAATGCGGACCCGTTTCAGGAAGGTCGATTTCATGACTCTTTGCGTGGCCATTCTCGCAACCGACGGTGTCGAGGAATGCGAACTTGTCCAGCCGCGTCAGGCGCTCGAAAACGCCGGCATCAGGACGCTGCTCGTCTCTCCCGCTAAGGGCGAGATCCAGGCGATGGAAGGCGATGTCACGCCGGTGTCGCGGCATAAGGTCGATGCGGCCATCGGCGTTGCCGCCGATATGGAGCTGGCGGGTATCGTGCTGCCGGGTGGCACAACCAACCCCGACAAGCTGCGCATGGACGAGGCGGCCGTCGCCTTTCTGCGTGGCTTTGTGGCTGAGGGAAAGCCGATTGCCAGTATCTGTCATGGTGCTTGGACGCTGATCGAGGCGGGTGGTGTCAAGGGACGCAGCCTGACCTCATGGCCCTCGCTCCAGACCGATCTGCTCAATGCCGGTGCAAACTGGCTGGACCGTGAGCTCGTGATCGATGGCAATCTGGTCAGCTCGCGTTGCCCTGATGACCTGCCTGCTTTCTGCGATGCCGTGGTAGCGCAATATCGTGACAAAACTGCCTGAAAACTGCCTTCATTTTCGGTCGTTCTTCGCAGCAAAGCGGTCCGGACCCATCCAGTCTGATGGGTGACGGACCCGAAGCAGAAAAGGGATTATCATGACATCACCGACATCATTTCGCCGTTCCGCCCGCATTCTTGGCGGTCTGGCCGGGTTGATGCTGCTCGCAGCCTGCCAGGGCACCGCAGCGCCGGGTCCGACGCCGCCGGGCATGCAGGTGGTTGGCTATGGCTACACTTGCAAGGCTGGCATCTATACCTGCAAGATGCCGACCCAGGTGCCCCTCGGCAATCCGTGCTCCTGCCCCGGTATCGGTGCGGCTTCCTATGGGAATATCCATCAGCCCTGAGTGCGCTCCCTGCCAGCCTTGCCCTGAGGTGAAGGGGGAGGCTGGCAAAGCCGAAACGCCTTTCGCTATTCCTATTTTGTTCTTATAGAGGGAGCAGAATACGGAGCCCGAATTGTCGCAGGATTTCTTCAGTTTCTTCCCCTGGCTTGTGGCCGTTCTGGCTCTGGCCGTCGCCGTCTTTCTGTGGTCGCGTCTTTCGCGGCGTGGGACTGATCGCGATCTTCTCTCGCGCATCTATGTACTGCTGGAGCGTGAGGCTGCCGAGCGCAGCGCCGATCTCGACTTCCAGCGCAAGGCGCTGGTCGAGACCGAGCGCGCCCTTGCTGCGAGGCTCGACCAGCAGCGCAGCGATACGAGCGACCGTCTTGCTAGCCTGAGCCACCGTCTGGGTCAGGAACTGGCCGAAACGAGGCTGGCGCAATCCGAAATGCTGCGCGACATGATGCGCGAAAATGCGGAACAGCTGGCGCAGATCAGGGCCTCTGTCAGCGAGCAGCTTCACGTCACCGTCGAAAAGCAGATGCAGACCTCGTTCCAGCGCGTGGTCGAGCAGTTTTCAGCCATGCAGAAAGCGATCGGCGAGGTCTCGGCTGTCACGGCCCAGATCGGCGATCTCAAGAGGCTGTTCGGCAACGTCAAGACGCGTGGCGGATGGGGTGAGGCGCAGCTGCGCGCCATTCTCGACGATATTCTGCCCGCCGGGTCGTATGACAGCAATTTCCGCGTCGGTGACAGCACCGAGGCTGTGGAATTCGCCCTGCGCATGCCCGTTCGCAGTGCCGTGCCGCCAAGGCTGGCCATAGACAGCAAGTTTCCGACCGAAGCCTATGAGCGTCTGCTCGACGCCGTAGACAGGACGGATCAGGCAGCCGAGCGTATCGCCCGCCGTGCCCTCGATAATGCGGTGCGTCTGGAAGCGCGCAAGATCAGTGAGAAATACATCCAGCCGCCCATCACCGTCGAGTTTGCGGTGCTCTATCTGCCCACTGACGGGCTTTACATGGAAGTCGCGCGCATTCCGGGGCTGATCGATGAGATCGGGCGTCTGCACCGGGTGATCATCATGGGGCCGTCTCTCATGCCTGCGCTGCTGCGCACTGTTCATCTCGGATATGTGACTCTGGCCCTTGAGGAGCGGACGGATGCGATTGCGCGCCTGCTCGGGCTGACACGGCAGGAAATGCTGCGCATGGATGGCGTGCTTGAAAAACTCTCGCGTGGCGCGGGTGCCATGAGCAATACGATCGATGAAGCCAGACGGCGTACCCGTGTGCTGGGGCGCAAATTGCGAGGACTTGACGGACAGGCGCCGGGCGACGACCTTGAGACACTGGAAGAGCTTTAAGCCGAATTTACTATCGAAGCAGCAAGGGTTTGGGCAGAGATGACAGCATGACATCGGATCAGAGCCTCTCTTTTGTCCCGCCTGAGGTGCCTGCCAAGGCCCGCCTGTTATTTGTCGAGGATGACGACACTCTTGCCCGTGAAGTGGTCGAGGAACTCTCGGCGCGCGGTTTTGCCGTTTCCCATGTTTCGACCGGCCAGGCTGGGCTCGACGCTGCCATCAGTGAGTCCTACGACCTGATGGTGCTCGATCGCATGTTGCCCCTTCTGGACGGGCTTTCGGTCATCGAGAAACTGCGCAGCCAGAATGTTCAGTCGCCGGTTCTGGTCTTGTCAGCACTCTCTGCCGTCGATGACCGCGTGACGGGTCTCAAGGCAGGAGGGGATGACTATCTCACCAAGCCTTTCGCCATGGACGAGCTGGTCGCGCGTATCGAAGCACTCCTGCGCCGCCCCAATGATACCCGCGCGACCACGCTGCGCGTTGGCCCCCTCGACATGGATCTGATCGATCGCACTGTCATGCGCGAAGGGCGCGAGATCGAATTGCTGCCGCGTGAATTCCGTCTGCTCGAATATCTGATGCGCCGGCCCAATCAGGTTCTGACGCGCACCATGCTGCTCGAAGATGTCTGGAATTACCGCTTCATCCCCCAGACCAATCTGGTGGATGTGCATATCGGCAAGCTGCGTCGCAAGGTCGATGGACCGGGTGAGACGCCCTTGATCCACAGCATCAGAGGATCGGGGTTCATGCTGCGTGTCGCTCTCTGAGAACTCCCGCTTCGGCATTTTCCGGACGGCGACGTTCCGGCTGACGCTGGCATTCGTTGCCGCGATCATCTGCGGCATGGTGCTGCAATTCGTCCTGCTTTTCGTGCAGATGACGCATTTCGAGGCCGAGAGATCGAGCGGTATCCTGCATCGCGAAGCCGATGTGCTGGTGCAGGAGACACCCGAGCGGCTCGAATATCAGGTGCGCGAGCGCGCCACCAATGACCTGCGTGTGGTCATCAACTGGGTGGGGCTGTTCGATGGTCATTATCGTCATATCGCAGGCGATCTCAAAAGCTGGCCTGAAGGGCTGATCGTCGATGGCAAGGTACATCGTCTGACACTCTCGCCCACCGATGATGAACCCTATGAAATGCGGTTTCTGGCGGTCAGGGTGCCGGGTGGCCGTGTTCTGGTGCTGGCCCATTCGCTGCACCTTCTTTCCGAACTGCGCTACATGATTCGTCGCGGTGCGCTGCTCTCGGTCTTTCCTGTGGTGATGTTCGCCCTTCTGACGGGTGTCGTGCTGAGCCACAGGGCGCTGGCGCGTGTGAAGACCATGCATGAGGCGATCGACCGTATCATGCAGGGCGACGTGCATGAGCGCCTGCCTGCAGCACGCGAGCGTGACGAGCTGGAGCGCCTGGCCGGTTCGGTCAATCGTATGCTCGATCGGCTCGAACATCTCATGGATGAGATACGCGACGTGGGTAACGATATCGCCCATGACCTGCGTACACCGCTTTCGAGAGTACGGGCGCGGCTGGAGCGGGCGACGTCGAGCCCTCATGACGCCGATTATCTGAATTCGGTCATCGAGCGGGCGACGCTCGATCTGGACCAGTGCTTTTCCGTCATCACGGCGCTGCTGCGTATTGGCGAAATCGAAAACGGCCGCAGGCGCGCGGGCTTTGCCCAGGTCAATCTGGGCGATCTCGTCGCCGATATCGTCGATCTGTACGAGCCCATCGCCGAGACGAATGGTCTCGTGCTGACCAATGCCATCGCGCAGGATTCCGCCACGTCCGAAACCATGACGACGTTCGGGGATCGTGATCTGCTGGTCGAGGTTCTGGCCAATCTTTTCGACAACGCCATGAAATTCACGCCCGCCGGTGGGCGCGTGACCGTCTCGGCGGTCTCGACCCCGGGTGCAATCAGGCTTCGCGTTGCCGATACCGGCATCGGTATTCCCGAGGCGGAACGTGAGGCTGTTCTGGGGCGTTTTTATCGTTCGGACAAAAGCCGCCACGTGCCGGGTAGCGGACTCGGGCTCAGCCTCGTCATGGCCATTCTCAGGCTGCACGGGGTCGATCTTGCCATCGCTGATGGAGACGGTTCTCCCGAAATGCCGGGATGCGCATTCGAGATGGTGTTCCAGCTTTCGGCGGTCTCCGAAAGCGCATGAACGCGGGCTTCTGCGCTGTTGTCGCCGACAGGGCCGGAGCTGTGACAGAGAGATGAAAGGTCGTTCCAGATCGGAACTTAAAAGGAATTTTCCTTGTCGCCTCCGGGCGTATTTGTATTTCTGGACGTAACAGGAAAAGGAATGTCCTTGATGATATCGGGAAACGGATGGGGATTCCTCATGCCGGTCTATGAGCACAGGCATCGGGCAGGGCGGGCATCGCGTCTCGGGACAGCTGCATGAATCAGGTTGTCATTACCGCGCTGAAGCGGCCCTACACCTTCGTTGTCCTGTCCATTTTCATCGTGATCTTCGGCGTAAGGTCGGTCATCAAGACACCGACAGACGTCTTCCCGAACATCAATATCCCGGTTGTCGCGATTGTCTGGTCCTATCTCGGGCTCATGCCTGAGGATATGTCGGGGCGCGTTGTCTATTACTACGAACGCACCCTGACCACGACCGTCAACAATATCGAACATATCGAAAGCGGGTCGTATTACGGTCGCGGTATCGTCAAGGTCTATTTCCAGCCCGGCACCGATACGTCGGTTGCCCAGACGCAGATCACTTCCGTTTCCCAGACCGTCATCAAGCAGCTTCCGACAGGCGCCACGCCGCCGCTTATCCTGGCCTATAACGCCTCGTCCGTGCCGGTGCTCACGCTGCAGATCAATTCGGACAAGCTGAACGGGTCAGAGCTGTACAACATGGCCTCGAACCTGATCAGGCCGCAGCTTATCTCAGTGCCGGGCGTTTCGATCCCGAACCCTTATGGCGGTCTTGCGCCCTACATCACGGTCGATATCGATCCTGCCAAGTTGATGGCGCATAATCTCTCGGCGGTGGATGTCAGCGCGGCGCTCAACAAGCAGAATATCGTGCTCCCTGCTGGCGACCAGCGTGTCGGGCCATTCGATTACATGGTCCGTACCAACGCCCAGCCCCGAGAGGTGGAAACCTTCAATAACCTGCCGCTCAAGCAGGTGGGCAATGCGGTGGTCTATCTGCGCGACGTGGCCTATGTGCATCGCGGCGGACCGCCACAGGCCAATATGGTGCTGGTGAAGGGCCGTCAGGCGGTCATGATGGTCATCATGAAGAGCGGCGATGCGTCGACGCTCGACGTGGTGGCGGGCGTCAAGAAACTGCTGCCCCAGGTCATCGACACCCTGCCAAAGGGCACAAGCATCAAGATCCTGACCGATGCCTCCGGCTTCGTGAAGGATTCGGTTGAAGACGTTGTGCGCGAAATGATCATCGCGGCACTTCTGACCTCTCTGGCAGTTCTGCTCTTCCTGGGTTCGTGGCGTTCGACGCTGATTGTTGCGACCTCGATCCCGCTCGCCATTCTCTGCTCGGTCATCGGGCTGAGTCTTGCCGGACAGTCGATCAATGTCATGACGTTGGGCGGGCTTGCGCTGGCGGTTGGTATTCTCGTCGATGACGCGACCGTCATGATCGAGAATATCGATGCCCATCTGGAGATGGGCAAGGATCTGGAAATGGCCATCATCGATGCTGCCAACCAGATCGTCATCCCGACCTTCGTCTCGACCACCTGTATCTGTATCGTCTGGCTGCCGCTCTTCGAGCTGACCGGCGTTGCGGGCTGGCTGTTCATGCCCATGGCCGAAGCCATCATCTTCGCCATGATCGCCTCCTTCATCCTGTCGCGTACGCTGGTGCCCACCATGGCAAACTGGATGCTCGCGGCGCAGGTTGCCGCCCATGAGCGTGGCGATGACGGCAAGGAGCCCGGATTTTTCGGCCGTTTCCAGCGCGGTTTCGAGCGCGGCTTCACCCGTTTCCGCGAGCGCTACAAGGTGGTGCTCGGTGGCCTGATCGAAGAGCGCGCAAAATTCGTGCCGTTCTTCATGGCGGTCTCGATCGCCTCAAGCGGGCTGTATTTCTTCGTCGGGCAGGATTTCTTCCCGGAGATCAAATCCGGCACGCTGCAGCTCCACATGCGCGCACCAATCGGTACGCGCCTTGAGGAATCCGGCAAGATTTCCGTGCTGATCGAAAAGAAGATGCACGAAATTCTGCCGGGCCAGATCGATGCGGTGCTGAATAACTGCGGTCTGCCCTTCTCGCAGCTCAATCAGGCGTTCATCCCGACACCAACCGTCGGTACGGAAGATTGCGATATCACTGTCTCGCTCAAGAATGACGAGAGCCCGACAGCCGAATATCGCCGCAAGATCCGCGCAGGTCTGATCGAAGCCTTCCCTGGCACGCAGATCACCTTCCAGCCTGCCGATCTGACGGCAAAGATACTGAATTTCGGCCTGCCTGCACCGCTCGATGTGCAGGTTGTCGGGCGCGATCTCTACGGCAATTTTGCCTTCGCCAAGAAACTGCGTCGCAAGCTCGCCGCCATACCGGGCATTACCGATGTGGCGATCCAGCAGCCGATGACGCAGCCGACGCTCAGCATCAACGCCAAGCGCAGCTTCGCGCTTGGCACCGGCATCACCGAGCAGGATATCGCGCAGAACGCACTCGTCGCCCTGTCGGGTTCGGCTCAGGTGGGGCAGGTATATTATCTTAACGCCTCGGGTGTGGCGCAGCTCATCGACGTACAGACGCCTGCGAACTACCTGCAGACGCTCAACGATCTGAAGACCCTCCCGATCGACCGTGGCGACGGCAACCCGACCAATGCCCAGCCCCAGCTTCTGGGCGCGCTGTCCGATATCGAGCAGACGGGCACACCGGCGGAAGTCGCGCATTACAACATCATGCCGGTCTTCGATATCTACGCCTCAAACGAGGATATCGATCTCGGCACGGTGGCACGCTCGGTGCAGCGCGTGGCAGATTCCATGAAGTCCGAACTGCCGCGCGGCTCGCATCTGGTCGTGCGTGGTCAGGCTGTCACGATGACAGATGCCTATTCGCAGCTGATCGTTGGCCTCGCGATGTCGATCACGCTGGTCTATCTGATCATCGTGGTGAATTTTCAGTCCTGGCTCGATCCGTTCGTGATCATCACGGCGCTGCCCGGAGCCCTGGGTGGTATCGCCTGGAGCCTGTTCCTGACCCACACCTCACTTTCGGTGCCTGCCCTGACGGGTGCCATCATGTGCATGGGTACCGCCACAGCCAACGCCATTCTGGTGGTCTCCTTTGCGCGTGAGCGTATGGAGGTTCACGGCGACGCGCTGAAGGCCGCACTCGAGGCCGGGTATGAACGTATCCGCCCCGTGCTGATGACAGCACTCGCCATGATCATCGGCATGGTGCCCATGTCCATGAGCAATTCCGACAACGCCCCGATCGGCAAGGCCGTTATCGGCGGCCTCATTGTAGCGACCGCAGCGACGCTTCTGTTCGTCCCCTGTGTCTTTGCCATCGTCCATTACAGAAAGCCGCGCGAACGCGGAGATGAGGGAGCCCACGCATGACCCAGCACCAGAATCCCGGTGCCGAGCCGAACCGCAAGCGGGGCCGCCTTGTCATCCTTATCGTGCTGGGTATTGCCCTGCTTGTGGCTGCCTGGGGAATACTCACCCGTTCGGTGCATTACAGCAGCCTCGAGAAAGAGGCTGACGACAATGCCCGCGCCCGTGTCAGCCTGATCAACCCGCAACCCGGCCCCGCCGTGCGTCATCTGGATCTGCCGGCCAATCTGGCTGCCTGGTATCAGGCGCCGATCTACGCGCAGGTCTCCGGCTATGTGAAGATGTGGTACAAGGATTACGGCGCCCATGTGAAATCGGGCGATCTCCTGGCCGAGATCAGCACGCCGAGCTTGGACGCGCAGTATGAGGCAGCAAAAGCCAACTACAATGTCGTGCTGGCCCGCTACAAGCTGGCCGTGATTACGGCCAAGCGCTGGGCCGATCTGCGAGACACCCAGGCCGTGTCGCGTCAGGAAGTCGATGTGCAGGCGGCCAACGCCGCCGCCCAGAAGGCGCAGGTCGATCAGGCACAGCATGAGGTCGAGCGTTTCGAGGCACTGGAGAACTTCAAGCGCATCGTGGCGCCGTTCGATGGCATCGTGACGTCGCGTCTGGTGAACGTGGGCGACTACGTGAATGCGGGTGGGGGTGATCTCAACTCTCGTGGCAATGCATCAGAGCTCTTCACGGTTGCCGACACGCATCGCATGCGCGTCTTCGTTTCCGTGCCGCAGGATTATGCGGCCGTTATTTCCGACAAGCTCGCTGCCAAACTGACCCTGCCGCAATTCCCGGGGCGGGTTTATGATGCGAGCTTCCTCGCCACGGCTCAGGCCTTCAACGCGGCAACGCGCACGGTCACGACCGAGCTGGAACTCAGCAATGAGGACGGCTCACTTTGGCCTGACTCCTACGCAACAGCGCATTTCACCGCGCCGGGTGAACCTGGTGTGCTGATCGTGCCGGTCAATTCGCTGATTTTCCGTGCCCAGGGCACCCAGCTTGCCACTGTTGTCGATAACCATGTTCATCTGATCGACGTGAAGACCGGCATCAATTACGGCATGACCATCCAGATTCTGGGGGGCATCGAGGCAAAGGACCAGATCGTGGCCAACCCGACCGCCGATATGCTTGAAGGGGATGAGGTCAAGGTCGTTGCCGCAACCCGCGGCTATAACGATGCGACGGCAGCGCCTCGCAAGAATGTTGCGCCCGCACCGAAACCCGTCGCCCCTGAAGACGATGATGGTGGCAACGAGAACGGGGCGCGTCGATGAGAGAGAGTTTCAAGCGCCGCGCATTGCGCGGCGGTGTGGCAAGCGCGGTTCTTTGCCTGTCTCTCCTGTCCGGCTGCGATCTGGCGCCGAAATATGAAGCCCCCAAATTCATCTATCCCAATGGGTGGAGCGGCAAGGGCGTACTGGTAGACGGCAAGCCTGCCGATGACGTGCCCAAGGGCAAATGGTGGGAGGTCTTCCATGATCCCCAGCTCAATGCCCTGGAAGAAAAGATGCTGGCTTCGAACCCCGATCTGCAGGCCCAGGCTGAAATCTTTACCCAGTCACGCGATATCGCCCGCGAGACACAGGCCCAGCTGGCGCCGCAGCTCAACGGGTCAGCCGGGATGTCGAACAACAAGACATCGCTTACCCGGCTGTGGCGAGGCGCCAATGCGAACTCGCCGACAACCGAGTCCAGCGTTTTCTATAGCGGGGCTGCGACGTGGGAGCCTGATTTCTTCAGCCGCATCCGTAACGCCACGCGCATGCAGAAGAACATGGCTCAGGCGAGCGCGGCCGATTACGCCAATCTTCGCCTGATGCTCGAGGCAGAGCTCGCCTCGGATTATCTGGGCCTGCGCGGGCTCGATGCGCAATACGCGGTCTATGACGACTCGATCCGCTACTACCAGACCGCCGTGAAGATCACCCGGTTGCGTCAGGCTGGTGCGATTGCGGCCGGACTGGACGTTTCCCGAGCGGAAAACCAGCTCTTCGCGACCATGGCGTCGCAAAGCAATGTGCGCGCCCAGCGTCAGGTCATGGAACATGCCATTGCCGTCATGGTGAATACCGTGCCGGGCAGCTTCCATATCACCCCCTCAACGAATCAGACGCTGCCCTATACGATCCTGCGTATTCCGACGGGTTTTCCGTCGCAATTGCTCGAGCGCCGCCCTGACATTGCCTCTGCCGAGCGCAATCTGGCGGCCAATAGCCGGGCTATCGGTGTCGCTCGTGCGGCTTTTTATCCGGATGTCACCTTCAGCCTGAACGGTGGCTTCATGAATAACGGCTTCGACCTTGCCAGTCTGGGCAATTCGATGTGGAGCTATGGCGTGCAGGCGGTCGAGCCGCTCTTCACGGGTGGTCTGCGTCGTGCCGCCCTGCAGCGTGCCTGGTCGCAATATCGCGAGAGCGCCGATCATTATCGCTCGACCGTGCTGGCGGCGTTTCAGGATGTCGAGGATGGCATCTCCCAGACGCAGGCCTTTGCTGACCAGCAGAAGCAGCAGATGGCCGCTGTCGATGCCGCATTGCGGACACAGCGCATGACCATGGCGCTCTATACGGGTGGTCTGACCAATTACCTCGACGTCGTTGTGGCGCAGCAGGCGGCTCTTGTGGCGCGCATTGATGCGGTGCAGGCCCAGACCATTCAGGTGCAGGCCAGTGTCCGTCTGATCAAGGCCCTCGGCGGTGGCTGGGACAAGGTCGCCCTGCCTGCGGTCAAGGACATCAATCCCTTTGGTATCCTGCAATATGACGGGCTGCATCACCCCCGTCCTGCAGGCGATGTCGATACCCGCACAGGCCCTGCCGATCAGGATCTGAGCGGGGCGACGCCTGCGAATCCCCCCATGAAAGACTTGACAGCCGCGTCTTCGGGGCGTTAAGGGGCCCCTCCAATTCGGAACGCGGGAGAGGGTGCGCCAGCTGTAAGGCGGGCAGCCCCTCACTGGAACCGCGGTTCGGGCAAACCATCAAGGAGTCCCGGATATGGCCAAAAAAGTTGTTGGCTACATCAAGTTGCAGATCCCGGCAGGCAAGGCGAATCCGTCGCCGCCAGTCGGTCCGGCCCTGGGTCAGCGCGGCCTGAACATCATGCAGTTCTGCAAAGAGTTCAACGCCAAGACGCAGACTCTCGAGCCCGGCATGCCGATCCCGGTCGTCATCACGGCCTATGCGGATCGTACGTTCAGCTTCGTCACCAAGACCCCGCCGAACACCTACTTCCTACTCAAGGCCGCCAAGGTCTCCAAGGGCAGCCAGACCGTCGGCAAGGCCGCCGCAGTCGGTTCTGTCACGACCGCGCAGCTGCGCGAGATCGCTGCAGAGAAGTTCAAGGATATGAACGCGAATGACATCGACGGCGCAGTGCGCATGCTGGCCGGTTCGGCCAAGTCGATGGGTCTGAACGTGGTGGAGGGCTGATCCTATGGCCAAGAACAAGAGGCTGACCGCCGCCCGCGCGACGGTTGACACCGACAAGCAGTATGACCTCGCCGCAGCTGTTGCTCTGGTAAAGGGCAATGCAAAGGCCAAGTTCGACGAGACCATCGAAATCTCGCTGAACCTCGGCATCGACCCGCGTCATGCTGACCAGATGGTCCGTGGTCTGATCTCGCTGCCGAACGGCACGGGCAAGACCCTGCGCGTTGGCGTTTTCGCCCGCGGCCCGAAGGCTGAAGAAGCCAAGGCAGCCGGTGCAGAAGTCGTCGGTGCAGAAGATCTGGCCGAGAAGATCCAGAACGGTGAAATCGAGTTCGATCGCTGCATTGCGACCCCGGACATGATGGCACTGGTCGGTCGTCTGGGTAAGATCCTCGGCCCGCGTGGCCTGATGCCGAACCCCCGTCTGGGCACGGTGACCATGGACGTCAAGGGCGCCGTTCAGGCAGCCAAGTCCGGCCAGGTCGAATACCGCGCCGAGAAGGCCGGTATCATCCATGCCGGCGTCGGCAAGGCTTCGTTCGGCGAAGACAAGCTGGTCGAGAACATCAAGGCTCTGGTCGATGCCGTCCAGAAGGCTCGTCCGACCGGTGCCAAGGGCACCTATCTGAAGAAGGCAGCCCTGTCTTCCACGATGGGTCCGGGTGTGCGCGTCGACGTCGCGACGTTCACGGCCTGATTTGAGAGATGACGCCGCGCGGTCTGACCGTGCGGCGGCGCAGGGGCGGGGAGTTTTTCCCCGCTTCCGAACCTGTCCGAGACCGGGCGTGCTGTTCCACGGAACAGTCTAAGGGATCTTGAGAGAGATCCGCGAGCGGGAGACGGGGCGCCAGCAGACAGGGCGGGGTAACCTGCCGGAATGCTGGGTTCCGATTGAATGGACAGGCGAGCGGTACTTTTCCGATTGCGGGGAAGTGCCATGGGTAACCCGGTCTGGAAGCCAAGGTTTCCGGACTGACGAGGAGAATGGATTTGGACCGTCAGGAAAAACGGGCCTTCGTCGAATTCCTCGCCAACGTGTTCAACAGCACGTCCATGGTTGTCGTGACCGAAAACAAAGGTCTCACGGTAGCTGATGTGACGGAGCTGCGTCGACGCGTTCGTGCGGCGGGTGCGACGTACAAGGTTGCGAAAAACCGGCTGGCCAGCCTCGCTCTGCATGGGACCCAATTCGACGGGATTCTTCCGCTGCTGAAGGGCCCGACCGCGCTTGCGTGGTCTGAGGATCCGGTTGCAGTCGCGAAGGCGATCGTCGAGTTCGCCAAGACGAATGAGAAGCTTGTGGTGCTCGGTGGCGCCCTTGGTAGCCAGACGCTTGATGCGAATGGTGTCAAGGCTCTTGCCGCACTGCCGTCGCTGGACGAACTGCGTGCGCAGCTGGTGGGTATGATTTCTACCCCCGCTACGCGTATCGCAGGCGTTGTCCAGGCTCCGGCCGGCCAGCTTGCTCGCGTTTTCGGCGCCTATGCCAAGACCGGCGAAGCCGCCTGAATTGTCTTACGCAGCGCCGCTCCTCTTCAGGAGCGCGGGTTGTGAATCGAAAACCAGTTACCATATAGGACCATCATCATGGCCGATCTGAACAAAATCGTTGACGAACTGTCCGCTCTGACCGTTCTCGAAGCTGCTGAACTCTCGAAGCTGCTCGAAGAGAAGTGGGGCGTTTCCGCTGCTGCTCCGGTTGCCGTTGCTGCTGCTGGCCCGGCTGCCGCCGCTGCTCCTGCTGAAGAGCAGACCGAGTTCACCGTGATCCTCGCCGAAGCCGGCGACAAGAAGATCAACGTGATCAAGGAAATCCGTGGCATCACGGGCCTGGGTCTGAAGGAAGCCAAGGACCTGGTCGAAGGCGCTCCGAAGACCGTCAAGGAAGGCGTTTCCAAGGACGAAGCAGCCAAGATCAAGAAGCTGCTTGAAGACAACGGCGCCAAGGTCGAAGTCAAGTAATCAAGCCCACGAACCGTGCTTCGCCTTCGGGCGGGGCCGGTTGTGGATTGAGACAGGTCAGGGCGGAAATCCTTTCGGGTTTCCGCCCGATTTGCCGTTGCGGACAAACCCTGTATAAGGGCCGGTTGTCACGCAACAACATCACGAATTCACGGTGCCGGTCGTTCCGGTCGCCCGACATGGCAGGGTTCCTGGCGTGTGGACGACCCGAAGGTCTGGTGCGAGAGGGCAGGGATAGATGAACGCAATCACCAAATCGTTCACAGGACGCAAGCGGATTCGCAAGAGCTTCGGGCGGATCCCCGAAGTTGCGCCGATGCCCAACCTGATTGACGTGCAGCGCGCAAGCTACGAGACGTTCCTTCAGATGAACGTGGCGCCTGACAGCCGTCAGCAGACGGGTCTTCAGGAAGTGTTCCGGTCGGTTTTCCCGATCAACGATTTTGCGGGACGTGGCCGTCTCGAGTTCGTTTCCTACGAACTCGAAGAGCCGAAATATGACGTTGAGGAATGCATTCAGCGTGGTCTGACCTTTGCAGCGCCGCTGAAGGTTATCCTGCGTCTGATCGTCTGGGACGTCGATGAAGATACCGGATCGCGCTCGATCCGCGATATCAAGGAGCAGCCGGTCTATATGGGCGACATGCCGCTCATGACCGATAACGGCACCTTCATCATCAATGGCACCGAGCGTGTCATCGTCAGCCAGATGCATCGCAGCCCCGGCGTGTTCTTCGATCACGACAAGGGCAAGACGCATTCTTCCGGCAAGTATCTCTTCGCTGCCCGCGTCATCCCCTATCGCGGTTCCTGGCTCGATTTCGAATTCGACGCCAAGGACCTGATCTATGTGCGTATCGACCGCAAGCGCAAGCTGCCGGTCACCACGCTGCTCTATGCCCTTGAGGGCGAGCACTCCATCGCAGCCCGCGCCGCCAAGGCGGCAGAGGGTGGCGATGTTGAGTCCATGGCGATCCGTGGCATGGATCAGGATGAAATCCTGGCCTATTTCTACGGCACCGTGCCCTTTACCCGCATGCCCAAGGGCTGGGCTCGTCCCTTCGATCCCGAAGCCTTCCGTGGCATGAAGCTGCTTGAGCCGCTTTATGACGCCGATACGGGTGAGGTTGTTGCTGAAGCCGATGCCAAGCTTACCGCTCGCATGGTGCGCAAGATCGCCGAGACGACCAAGGACGTGCTCGTCGGCCGCGCCGATCTGCTGGGCCGTTTCATGGCGCAGGACCTCGTCAATGAAGAGACGGGTGAGATCTACGCCGAAGCCGGTGAAGAACTGACCGAAGCACGCCTCGAAGCGCTTGAGGAATTGGGCGTGACCGAGCTGCCAATGCTTGCCGTCGACTCCTCGCATGGCCCCTGGATCCGCAACACGCTCGCGGTTGACAAGAACAACCGTCGTGACGAAGCCCTGATCGATATCTATCGCATCATGCGCCCCGGCGAGCCGCCGACCCCGGAAACGGCTGAAGCCATGTTCCAGGGTCTGTTCTTCGATGCCGACCGCTACGACCTTTCGGCCGTTGGTCGCGTGAAGATGAACATGCGTCTCGAAGTCGATGCGCCCGACACCATGCGCGTGCTGCGCAAGGAAGACATCCTGCGCGCCGTGAAGATCATGTGCGAGCTGAAAGACGGTCGCGGCCAGATCGACGACATTGACAATCTCGGCAACCGTCGTGTTCGCTCTGTCGGCGAGCTGATGGAGAACCAGTACCGCGTCGGTCTGCTCCGCATGGAGCGCGCCATTCGTGAGCGTATGGGTTCGGTCGATGTCGATACGGTCATGCCGCATGACCTGATCAACGCCAAGCCTGCCGCTGCTGCCGTGCGTGAGTTCTTTGGCTCGTCGCAGCTCAGCCAGTTCATGGACCAGACCAACCCGCTCTCCGAAGTCACGCATAAGCGTCGTCTCTCGGCGCTTGGCCCGGGCGGTCTGACCCGTGAGCGCGCTGGCTTCGAAGTCCGTGACGTTCATCCGACGCATTACGGCCGTATCTGCCCGATTGAGACGCCTGAAGGGCCGAACATCGGTCTGATCAACTCGCTCTCGACCTATGCGAAGGTGAACAAGTACGGCTTCATCGAAACGCCGTATCGCCTCGTTCAGGACGGCGTGCTGCAGGCCGGCTGGAAATACCTCTCCGCCATGGAAGAGGACAAGCTGATCGTTGCCCAGGCTGACGCCGCGCAGGACAAGAGCACGGGTCGTCTGACCGACGAGCTAGTCTCTGTCCGTCGTTCGGGCGACTTCCGCCTGGTGCCGCCTGAGCAGGTCACGGCCTGCGACGTGTCGCCCAAGCAGCTCGTTTCGGTCGCCGCCGCGCTCATCCCGTTCCTTGAGAACGATGACGCCAACCGCGCACTGATGGGCTCGAACATGCAGCGTCAGGCCGTGCCGCTGGTGCGCGCCGATGCGCCGCTGGTCGGAACGGGCATGGAAGCCGCTGTGGCCCATGACTCGGGTGCGACCATCGTTGCCAAGCGCAATGGTGTGATCGACCAGATCGACGGTGCCCGTATCGTTGTGCGCGCTACCGACGAAGCAGGTTCGACCCAGGGCGTCGATATCTATCGTCTGCGCAAGTACATGCGTTCCAACCAGTCCACCTGCATCAACCAGCGTCCGCTGGTGCGCGTGGGTGACACGGTTCATGCCGGCGACATCATTGCTGACGGTCCGTCCACCGAGCTGGGTGAACTGGCGCTGGGCCGTAACGTGCTCGTCGCGTTCATGCCCTGGAACGGCTACAACTTCGAAGACTCGATCCTCATCTCCGAGCGTATTGCCCGAGATGACGTGTTCACCTCGATCCATATCGAGGAATTCGAAGTCATGGCCCGCGACACGAAGCTGGGTCAGGAAGAAATCACGCGCGACATCCCGAATGTCGGTGAGGAAGCCCTGCGCAACCTCGACGAAGCCGGTATCGTCTATGTCGGCGCCGAGGTGAATCCGGGCGACATCCTGATCGGCAAGGTCACACCGAAGGGCGAAAGCCCGATGACGCCGGAAGAAAAGCTCCTGCGCGCCATCTTCGGTGAAAAGGCTTCGGACGTTCGCGATACCTCGCTCAAGCTGCCCCCTGGCACGAGCGGCACGATCGTCGATGTTCGCGTCTTCTCCCGTCGCGGTGTCGACAAGGACGAGCGCGCCATGGCCATCGAGCGTTCGGAAATCGAACGCCTGACCAAGGATCGCGATGACGAGCGCGCCATCCAGGAGCGCAGCTTCATTGCGCGTCTGCGCGAGCGTCTGCTCAACCAGACGGCAGCTGCCGGCTTCAAGGGTATCCGCGCTGGGACGGTCATCACCGATGAGGTGCTGGACGAGCAGCCGCGTGGCGCCTGGCGCAACATCACGGTCACCGATGACAGCGTGATGTCCGAGCTGGAAACGCTGCGTCGCGAATACGATGCTGCCGTTGGCAAGATTCAGGCCCGTTTCGACAGCAAGGTCGAGAAGCTGCAGCGCGGTGACGAGCTGCCGCCGGGTGTGATGAAGATGGTCAAGGTCTTCGTTGCCGTGAAGCGCAAGCTTCAGCCGGGTGACAAGATGGCCGGTCGTCACGGTAACAAGGGTGTCGTCTCGCGCGTCGTTCCTGTTGAAGACATGCCGTTCCTTGAGGATGGCACGCCGGTCGATCTCGTGCTGAACCCGTTGGGCGTGCCGTCGCGCATGAACGTCGGTCAGATTCTCGAGACGCATTTGGGCTGGGCCTGTGCGAATATCGGTCAGAACATCGGCAAGATTGCCGACGACTACCAGCGCACCGGTGAGCGCAAGCTTGAGCTTCTCGAGAGCCTGCGTGACGTCTATGGCGATGCCGTGTTCGAAAGCGACATTGCGACTCTGCCGAACGAGCAGCTTCTCGAGCTGACCGGTAACCTGCGCAAGGGCGTGCCGATTGCGACCCCGGTGTTCGACGGCGCGTCGATCCCTGACATCGAAGACATGCTGGTCAAGGCCGGTGTCGACAAGTCGGGTCAGTCGCAGCTGATCGACGGCCGTACGGGCGAGGCTTTCGAGCGTCGCACGACGGTGGGCTACATCTACATGCTGAAGCTGCATCACCTTGTCGATGACAAGATCCATGCACGCTCGATCGGTCCGTACTCGCTCGTCACGCAGCAGCCGCTGGGTGGTAAGGCGCAGTTCGGTGGTCAGCGCTTCGGTGAGATGGAAGTCTGGGCTCTTGAAGCTTACGGTGCCGCCTACACCCTGCAGGAAATGCTCACGGTCAAGTCCGATGACGTTTCCGGCCGTACGAAGGTCTATGAGGCCATTGTGCGCGAGCAGGATGATTTCGAGGCAGGTATCCCCGAGAGCTTCAACGTTCTGATCAAGGAACTGAAGTCGCTCGGCTTGAATGTCGATCTGGAGCAGAGCGGCGTCTGATGATTTCCGCCACTGTCTTTTCTGTGTTTGTTGCTAACGCGGGCGCGGCCGGTCTTCCGGCCCGCTCCGTGAAATGGGATTTCGGCGCATGAACGAACTCATGAAGATCCTTGGTCAGACGGGCCAGAACCTGTCTTTCGACCAGATCAAAATCCAGCTCGCTTCATCCGAGCAGATCCGTTCCTGGTCGTACGGCGAGATCAAGAAGCCCGAGACCATCAACTATCGTACGTTCAAGCCCGAGCGCGACGGCCTGTTCTGTGCGCGTATCTTTGGCCCGATCAAGGACTATGAGTGCCTGTGCGGCAAGTACAAGCGCATGAAGTTCCGCGGCATCGTGTGCGAGAAATGCGGCGTGGAAGTCACGCTCGCCAAGGTTCGCCGCGAGCGCATGGGCCATATCGAACTGGCTTCGCCGGTTGCGCATATCTGGTTCCTGAAGTCGCTGCCGAGCCGCATTGCGACGATGATCGACATCACGCTGAAGGATCTGGAAAAGGTTCTGTATTTCGAGAGCTATATCGTTCTCGAATCCGGCACGAGTCCCTTCAAGCGTTACTCGCTGCTGTCGGAAGACCAGTATTTTGACGCGATGGACGACTATGCCGATGAAGGCCTGGAAGTCGGTATCGGCGCCGAGGCGGTCAAGAAGATCCTGTGGAAGGCCCGTCTGCTCTCCACCGAGACCGATCGTCCGGGTCTGATCGATCGTGACGGTCGTGATCAAGACAAGTCTGACGGCGACCTGCTGCGTGAAGACCTGCGTGAAGCGACGTCCGAAGCCAAGCGCAAGAAGCTCGTCAAGCGCCTGAAACTGTTCGAAGCATTCTCCGAGAGCGGCTCGCGCCCGGAGTGGATGATTCTGGACCTCGTGCCGGTCATCCCGCCGGAACTGCGTCCGCTCGTGCCGCTGGACGGCGGTCGTTTTGCGACGTCCGATCTGAACGATCTCTATCGTCGCGTGATCAACCGTAACAACCGTCTGAAGCGTCTGATCGAGCTGCGTGCGCCGGACATCATCGTCCGTAACGAAAAGCGCATGCTGCAGGAAGCTGTTGACGCGCTGTTCGATAACGGTCGTCGTGGCCGCGCGATCACAGGTGCCAACAAGCGTCCGCTGAAGTCGCTCTCTGACATGCTCAAGGGCAAGCAGGGCCGCTTCCGTCAGAACCTTCTCGGCAAGCGCGTCGACTATTCTGGCCGTTCGGTCATCGTGGTTGGTCCTGAGCTGAAGCTGCACCAGTGCGGCCTGCCGAAGAAGATGGCGCTCGAGCTGTTCAAGCCCTTCATCTACAGCAAGCTGGAAAAATACGGTCACGCCACCACCATCAAGGCTGCAAAGCGCATGGTGGAAAAGGAGCGTCCGGAAGTCTGGGATATCCTTGAAGAGGTCATCCGCGAGCATCCCGTAATGCTGAACCGCGCCCCGACCCTTCACCGTCTCGGCATCCAGGCCTTCGAGCCCGTGCTGATCGAAGGCAAGGCCATTCAGCTTCACCCGCTGGTCTGCACCGCGTTCAATGCGGACTTCGACGGCGATCAGATGGCCGTTCACGTGCCGCTGTCGCTTGAAGCCCAGCTTGAAGCCCGCGTGCTGATGATGTCGACCAACAACATCCTCAGCCCCGCGAACGGCAAGCCGATCATCGTGCCGTCGCAGGACATCGTGCTTGGCCTTTATTATCTGAGCCTCGAGGTTCCCGAGTATCACACGACGCCTGACATGGCCGAGTATGATGCCGATGGTCGTCTCGTGAAGGCCGGTCCGTCTGCCTATGCATCGGTGGCCGAGATCGAGCTGGCCATGAACGAGGGCACGCTCAAGCTGCACGACAAGATCCGTCTGCGCATGGAAACACAGGACGCCGACGGCAAGACCGTTCGTCAGACCCTGATCACCACGCCGGGCCGAGCGCTCATCGCGCAGATCCTGCCGCGCAACGCCGCCATTCCGTTCTCGCTGGTCAATAAGCAGCTGACCAAGAAGAACGTGTCTGACGTCATCGACGCCGTGTATCGTCACTGCGGTCAGAAGGAAGCAGTGATTTTCTGCGACCGTCTGATGGGCCTCGGTTTCCGTCACGCTGCCCGCGCCGGTATCTCCTTCGGCAAGGATGACATGATCATCCCCGTCGAGAAGCAGGAACTGGTCGAGCGCACCCAGGCCGAGATCAAGGAGTTCGAGCAGCAGTATCAGGATGGTCTGATCACGGCTGGCGAGCGCTACAACAAGGTGGTTGACGCCTGGTCGCGTTGTACGGACGAAGTCCAGGCAGCGATGATGAAGGAGATCTCCCGTCAGGTCATCGGCAAGCCGACGAACTCGGTCTGGATGATGAGCCATTCCGGTGCTCGTGGGTCGCCAGCACAGATGAAGCAGCTTGCCGGTATGCGTGGCCTTATGGCCAAGCCGTCGGGTGAGATCATCGAGCAGCCGATCATCGCGAACTTCAAGGAAGGCCTTTCGGTTCTCGATTACTTCACTTCGACCCACGGTGCCCGTAAGGGTCTCGCGGATACGGCTCTGAAGACGGCAAACTCGGGTTACCTCACGCGTCGTCTCGTCGACGTGGCGCAGGATTGCATCATCGTCGAGAACGATTGCGGCACCGAGCGTGGCCTGACGATTCGTGCGGTCATGGATAGCGGTGAGGTCATCTCTTCGCTTTCCGAGCGTATCCTGGGTCGTACCCTGACGGCTGACGTGACCGATCCGGTGAGCGGTGCGGTTCTTTTCCCGCGCAACACGCTGATCGAGGAAGCCGAAGCAGAGATCATCGAGAAGGCAGGCGTTGAAAGCGTCCTGATCCGTTCGGTGCTGACCTGTGACAGCCGCGTCGGTGTTTGCGGACACTGCTATGGCCGTGACCTTGCTCGCGGTACGCCGGTCAATATCGGTGAGGCCGTGGGCGTTATCGCCGCGCAGTCCATCGGTGAGCCTGGCACGCAGCTGACCATGCGTACCTTCCATATCGGTGGTGCGGCTACACGTGGTGCAGAGCAGTCGATGGTCGAGGCGTCGCGTGACGGCAAGGTGACCATCCGCAACCGCAACGTGGTGCAGAACAGCCAGAACGTCACCATCGTGATGTCGCGTAACTGCGAAATCCTGCTGACTGACGAGAAGGGTGTCGAGCGCGCCCGCTATCGTGTGCCTTACGGCGCCCGTCTGATGGTCAATGAGGGCCAGGATGTCACACGCGGTCTGAAGATGGCCGAGTGGGATCCATACACCCTGCCGATCATCACCGAGCAGGCCGGTACGGTCGAATATCTCGACCTGATCGACTCCATCACGCTCGTCGAGCGTATGGACGAAGTGACGGGCCTGACCTCGAAGGTGGTCGTTGACTATAAGCAGGGCAGCAAGGGTGTGGATCTTCGTCCGCGCCTGCAGCTCAAGGACTCGGCTGGTAACGTCGTTCGTCTCGCCAATGGCAATGAGGCGCGCTACTTCCTGTCGCCCGACTCGCTGCTTTCGATCGAAAACGGCGCCACGGTTCATGCCGGTGACGTGCTGGCACGTATCCCGCGTGAGGGCTCGAAGACCCGTGACATTACGGGTGGTCTGCCGCGCGTGGCCGAACTTTTCGAAGCCCGTCGCCCGAAGGATCATGCGATCATCGCAGAGACCGAAGGCCGGATCGAGATCGGCAAGGATTACAAGTCCAAGCGCTGCATCATCGTGAAGAACGACGAGACCGGGGAAGAGACCAACTACCTCATCCCGAAGGGCAAGCACGTCTCGGTGCAGGAAGGCGACTTCGTGCAGAAGGGCGATCCGCTGGTCGACGGTCCGCGCGTGCCGCATGACATTCTCAAGGTCATGGGCGTCGAGGCACTGTCCGATTATCTCGTCAACGAGATCCAGGACGTCTATCGACTGCAGGGCGTGAAGATCAATGACAAACACATCGAAGTCATTGTTCGTCAGATGCTACAGAAGGTGGAAATCCTCGAGCCGGGCGATACGACCTACCTCATCGGTGAGACGGTTGATCGTATTGAGTTCGAGGTCGAGAACGAGAAGCGCGTGAAGATGGGTGAGGAGCCTGCTCGTGGCATGCCCATCCTGCAGGGCATCACCAAGGCCTCGCTACAGACGCAGTCCTTCATCTCTGCGGCTTCCTTCCAGGAGACCACACGCGTGCTTACCGAAGCGGCAACAGCCGGCAAGGTCGATACGCTGAATGGCCTGAAGGAGAACGTGATCGTCGGGCGTCTGATCCCGGCGGGTACGGGTAGTGTGATGAACAAGCTGCGCGCCATGGCGGCCTCTCAGGACCGTCAGCGCGTCAGCCGGGCCACCCCGGCAGTGACGGATGACGCGGCAGAGTAAAGACGCCGCGTCACCTCGGAAAAACTAGTTTACGTTTGAGATCGGGCGGGGTAATACCCGCCCGATTTCGTATCCGGCGATTCGAAACGGGACTCGGACGAGAATCGGGCAGAACTCTAGAGAATGCTTGACTTTCGTTCGGAGCGGTCATAGGGTTCGCGCCCTCGGCTACCCCCGTCTCGTAAGGCGTCTGAGCCGTTGATAGACAGCATCAAACGCTAACGGTGCCGCCGCCTTCGGGTGAGGCTCAGGCCGGTAGTGAAAGAGTCAAAGCGGGCGACATTCTGTCGCGCGCTGCATTTTGTTGGAAGCGAGCAGATCGGGCTCTGGTCCGGTCTCGCAGTGAACAAGGATCGGGAAGGGCGTATGCCGACCATCAACCAGTTGATCGCCAAAGGCCGCGAGCCTGCCGCCAAGCGGAATAAAGTGCCGGCCCTCCAGGGTTGCCCCCAGAAGCGCGGCGTTTGCACGCGCGTCTATACGGTTACCCCGAAAAAGCCGAACTCGGCCCTGCGTAAGGTGGCTAAGGTGCGCCTGACCAACGGGTATGAGGTCGTGAGCTACATCCCCGGTGAAGGCCATAACCTGCAGGAACACAGCGTCGTGCTGATCCGCGGCGGCCGTGTAAAAGATTTGCCGGGTGTGCGTTATCACATCCTGCGCGGCGTGCTTGACACGCAGGGCATCGCCAAGCGTCGTCAGCGCCGTTCGCTGTATGGCGCGAAGCGTCCGAAGTAAGAGGAAATTCAGGCATGAGTCGCCGTCATCGCGCTGTTAAGCGTGAGATCCTTCCCGATCCGAAATTCGGAGATGTCGTCATCACGCGTTTTATGAACGCCCTGATGTACGACGGTAAAAAGTCCACAGCCGAAGGCATCGTCTATGGCGCGCTGGAATCCGTGCGCCGCCGTGGTGGTGCTACGGCTGACCCGGTTGCCATGTTCCATGCGGCCCTGGACAACGTGAAGCCGGCCGTAGAGGTTCGCTCCCGCCGCGTCGGCGGTGCGACCTATCAGGTCCCCGTCGAGGTTCGCACCGAGCGCCGTCAGGCACTCGCCATTCGCTGGCTGATCGACGCCTCGCGCAAGCGCGGTGAAAACACGATGCAGGAACGCCTTTCCAACGAGCTGATGGACGCGATCAACAATCGCGGCTCCGCCGTCAAGAAGCGCGAAGACACGCATCGCATGGCTGAAGCCAACAAGGCATTCAGCCACTATCGTTGGTAAGCTTTAAAAGCTGACCTGTTTCCCCGGGTGCCCCTTTACGGAGCGCCCGGTACGAATTAGCAATCTTCCCCGCCGCTTATTCGGCGGTGGGTTATGGAGAGAATGATGGCTAAGGCTAAATTTGAGCGGACGAAGCCGCACTGCAACATCGGCACCATCGGTCACGTTGACCATGGCAAGACCTCACTGACGGCTGCAATCACGAAGACGCTTGCCAAGTCCGGCGGCGCGACCTTCCGTGCGTATGACCAGATCGACGCTGCTCCTGAAGAGCGCGCTCGCGGCATCACGATCTCCACCGCTCACGTTGAGTACGAGACCAAGAACCGTCACTACGCCCACGTCGACTGCCCGGGCCATGCTGACTACGTCAAGAACATGATCACGGGTGCCGCCCAGATGGACGGCGCGATCCTGGTTGTGTCCGCTGCTGACGGCCCGATGCCGCAGACGCGTGAGCACATCCTGCTCGCTCGCCAGGTTGGTGTTCCGGCTCTCGTCGTGTTCCTGAACAAGGTCGATCAGGTTGACGACGCCGAGCTGCTCGAGCTCGTCGAAATGGAAGTCCGTGAGCTTCTCTCGTCCTACCAGTTCCCCGGCGATGATATCCCCATCGTCAAGGGTTCGGCTCTGGTGACGCTTGAAGACGGCGACGCCACGATCGGTGAAGATCGCGTGCTTGAGCTGATGGAAGCAGTCGACACCTACATCCCGCAGCCGGAGCGTCCGGTTGACCGTCCGTTCCTGATGCCGATCGAAGACGTGTTCTCGATCTCGGGTCGTGGTACGGTTGTCACGGGTCGTGTTGAGCGCGGCGTTGTGAACGTTGGTGACGAAGTTGAGATCGTCGGCCTGAAGGACACCATCAAGACGACCGTTACGGGCGTTGAGATGTTCCGCAAGCTGCTCGATCGCGGTGAGGCCGGTGACAACATCGGTGCGCTGGTTCGTGGCACGAAGCGTGAAGACGTCGAGCGTGGCCAGGTTCTTGCAAAGCCGGGTTCGATCACCCCGCACAAGAACTTCAAGGCTGAGGCTTACATCCTCACGAAGGAAGAAGGCGGACGTCACACTCCGTTCTTTACAAACTACCGTCCGCAGTTCTATTTCCGCACGACCGACGTCACGGGCGTCGTTCAGCTGCCGGAAGGCACGGAAATGGTCATGCCGGGTGACAACATCGCCATGGACGTCGAGCTCATCGCTCCGATCGCCATGGACGAAGGTCTCCGCTTCGCTATCCGTGAAGGCGGCCGCACCGTCGGTGCAGGCGTGGTCTCTTCGATCAGCGCCTGATTTTAAGCACGGGCCCTGAATTGGCTGGCCCCGGTCGGAGTGATCCGGCCGGGGTCGGCTTTACCAGGGGCCAGGAGGGAGCAGGGTAAGACCCGAACCCCAACGAGTTGGATTATTGGTAAGATGGACAACCAGAACATCCGCATTCGCCTAAAGGCGTACGATCACCGCGTGCTCGACAACAGCACGAAGGAAATCGTAAACACGGCGAAGCGTACGGGTGCGCGGGTTCGGGGTCCTATCCCGCTACCGACGCATATCGAGCGGTTCACCGTGAACCGTTCCCCACATGTGGACAAGAAAAGCCGCGAGCAGTTCGAAATTCGGACTCATCGCCGCCTGCTCGACATTGTCGAGCCGACACCGCAGACCGTGGACGCCCTCATGAAGCTCGACCTCGCCGCTGGCGTTGATGTCGAGATCAAACTTTAAGGTCCAGACGATGCGTACCGGATTGATCGCAAAAAAGCTGGGTATGACCCGGCTATTCAAGGAAGATGGCACACACGTGCCGGTCACAGTGCTGCATCTCGACGAGGTCGAGGTTGTGGATACCCGCACGCAGGAGCGTGACGGTTACACGGCAGTACAGGTCGGCATGAGCAAGGCTAAGGTGAAGAACGTCACCAAGCCGATGCGTGGCCATTATGCTCGCACCAAGGTGGAGCCGAAGAAGACTCTTGTCGAGTTTCGCGTGGCAGAAGATGCCGTGCTTGAGGCTGGCACAAAGCTCTCTGCGGCCCATTTCGTCGTTGGCCAGAAGGTCGACGTCACCGGCACCAGCAAGGGCAAAGGCTTCGCCGGCGTCATGAAGCGCTGGAACTTCGCTGGTCTTGAAGCCTCCCACGGCGTGTCCATCAGCCATCGTTCGCATGGTTCGACGGGTCAGCGCCAGGATCCGGGCAAGGTCTTCAAGGGCAAGAAAATGGCCGGTCACATGGGTGACGAGCGTATCACGACGCTCAACCTCGAAGTGGCAGCCGTTGATGCCGAACGCAACCTGATCATGGTTCGTGGTTCGATTCCGGGTGCCAAGGATGGCCTGGTGATGATCCGCGATGCGATCAAGAAGGCCCGCCATGCAGATGCGCCGTACCCGGCAGCGACTGCAGCGGCCGCCGGTTAAGGACTGAGGGCGATGGAATACGATATCAAAACCCTCGATAATGGCAGCGCCGGCACGGTGTCTCTGCCAGAGGAACTGTTCGGCGCGACTCCGCGTGCGGACATCATGGCGCGCGTCGTCCACTGGCAGCTGGCCAAGCGCCGCGCTGGTACGCACCGCACCAAGGGCATGGGCGAAATCTCTGGCACGACCAAGAAGCCGTTCCGCCAGAAGGGCACCGGCTCGGCTCGTCAGGGCTCGCTGCGCGCTCCGCAGTTCCGTACCGGTGGCGTTGTTCATGGTCCGGTCGTTCGCGATCATGGCTATGACCTCCCCAAGAAGGTGCGTCGCCTTGGCCTGATCTCTGCGTTGTCGCAGAAGGCAGCTGCAGGCAAGCTGATCGTGATCGATCAGGCAGCAGGTGTGACCAAGACCCGCGAAGCCGCTGCAAAGCTGGCAGCACTCGGCTGGTCCTCTGCCCTGATCGTTGACGGTGCCGTCGATGTGGCTTTCGGTCGCGCTGTGCGCAACCTGCCCAAGATCGACGTGCTGCCCACGATCGGTGCCAATGTGTATGACATTCTGAACCACGACGTTCTCGTGCTGACGCGCGCTGGGCTCGAGGGTCTCAAGGAGCGCCTGGCATGACCACGAGCATCGTTCTTGCGCGCCGTAACAAGGCGCTGCGTATGACACGCGAATCGATGTTCGACATCGTTCGCGCGCCGCTCATCACCGAAAAGGCGACGGCCCTTTCCGAGCGCAACCAGGTTGTTTTCCGCGTGGCCATGACGGCCGCTAAGCCGGAAATCAAGGTTGCGGTCGAGACGCTCTTTGGCGTCAAGGTCGTCTCCGTGAACACGCTGGTGCAGAAAGGCAAGACCAAGATGGTCAAGGGCCGTCCTGGTCGCCGTTCGGACATCAAGAAGGCGTATGTTCAGCTTGCGGAAGGTCAGTCCATTGACCTCACCGCGAAGCTGGGCTGACGCGGGATAGGATACCATGGCACTCAAGCACTTTAATCCCACGACGCCGAGCACACGTGGCACGGTTCTGATCGACCGCAGCGAGCTCTACAAGGGCAAGCCGGTCAAGCAGCTGACCGAGGGTAAGAACAAGACGGGCGGTCGTAACAATCACGGCCGCACCACGTCGCGTTTCCGTGGCGGCGGGCACAAGCAGTCCTACCGCTATGTCGACTTCAAGCGTCGCAAGTTCGACGTTGCCGGTACGGTCGAGCGTCTGGAATATGACCCGAACCGCACCGCCTTCATCGCACTGATCAAGTACGAAGACGGCGAGCTGGCATACATCCTGGCGCCGCAGCGCGTTAAGGTTGGCGATCAGGTGATCGCTGGCGAACGCACCGACGTGAAGCCGGGCAACGCCATGCCGCTGGGCGCGATGCCTGTCGGTACGATCGTGCACAACATCGAGCTGAAGCCCGGTGCAGGTGGCAAGATCGCCCGTTCGGCTGGCACGTACTGCCAGCTGGTCGGCAAGGATGCCGGCTATGCGCAGATCAAGCTGCAGTCCGGTGAGCTTCGTCTCGTCCGTGGCGAATGCATGGCAACTGTTGGTGCGGTTTCGAACCCCGACAACATGAACCAGCATCTCGGCAAGGCCGGTCGTAACCGTTGGCTCGGCCGTCGTCCGCATAACCGCGGCGTCGTCATGAACCCGGTCGACCATCCGCATGGTGGTGGTGAAGGTCGTACCTCTGGTGGCCGTCATCCGGTTACGCCGTGGGGCAAGCCGACCAAGGGCTACAAGACTCGTGTTAACAAGAAGACGGACAGCCTGATCATCCGTCGCCGCAAGACCGGCAAGTAAGAAGGGGGCAAACAGAGATGGCACGTTCCGTCTGGAAGGGCCCGTTCGTTGACGGGTACTTGTTCGGCAAGGCCGAAGCGTCACGCGCTTCGGGTCGTAATGAGGTGATCAAGATCTGGTCGCGTCGTTCCACCATCCTGCCGCAGTTCGTCGGGCTCACGTTCGGCGTTTATAATGGCCACAAGTTCCTGCCGGTGCAGGTGACGGAAAACATGGTCGGGCACAAGTTCGGTGAGTTCTCGCCGACGCGCACGTTCCCGGGTCATGCTTCCGACAAGAAGTCGAAGCGGGGCTGATCATGAGCAAGCCGAAGCACATTCGCACACTCGCTGACACGGAAGCGCAGGCAGTTGCCCGCAACATCCGCGTCAGCCCGCGCAAGCTGAACCTGGTTGCAGCGATGATTCGCAACCAGCCGGCAGACAAGGCAATCGCAGCGCTGACGTTCTCGCGTCGCCGCATCGCTCAGGAGGTCCGCAAGACCCTCGAGAGCGCTGTTGCAAACGCAGAGAACAATCATCAGCTCGATGTCGATCAGCTCGTGGTTAAGACCGCAGAAGTTGGCAAGTCGATCGTCATGAAGCGTTTCCACGCTCGTGGCCGTGGTCGTTCCTCGCGCATCGAGAAGTTCTTCAGCCATCTGAAGATCGTCGTTGCCGAGCGCGCTGCAGACGAAGCGCCTGCGCCGAAGGGCAAGGGCAAGGACGCAGCAGAGCAGAAGGCAGCCTGATATGGGACACAAAGTCAATCCGATCGGGCTCCGGCTCGGCGTAAACCGCACCTGGGATAGCCGCTGGTACGCTGGCAACGACTATTCCCGTCTGCTGCACGAAGACCTGATGCTGCGCGCTTACCTGCGTCGTAAGCTGTCGGGTGCAGGCGTCTCCCGCGTTGTGATCGAACGCCCGGCCAAGAAGCCGCGCGTCACGATCTATGCAGCACGTCCGGGCGTTGTCATCGGCAAGAAGGGGCAGGACATCGATGCTCTGCGCAAGGATCTTAGCCGTCTGGCAAAGACCGATGTTGCGCTGAACATCGTCG
The DNA here is from genome assembly GCF_025994195.1 of Asaia spathodeae NBRC 105894. Lineage (NCBI taxonomy): Bacteria > Pseudomonadati > Pseudomonadota > Alphaproteobacteria > Acetobacterales > Acetobacteraceae > Asaia > Asaia spathodeae. The sequence continues at coordinate 54,724 of NZ_BAPY01000073.1, forward strand.
AGATTCGCAAGCCCGAGATCGACGCGACCCTGGTCGCCGAGAACATCGCGCAGCAGCTCGAGCGTCGCGTTGCCTTCCGTCGCGCCATGAAGCGTGCGGTTCAGTCCGCCATGCGTCTGGGTGCACAGGGTATTCGTATCAACTGCTCCGGCCGTCTCGGTGGTGCGGAAATCGCTCGTATCGAGTGGTATCGCGAAGGTCGCGTGCCACTTCACACGTTGCGCGCCGACATCGATTACGGTATCGCCACTGCCAAGACGACCTATGGTACGTGCGGTGTGAAAGTCTGGATCTTCAAGGGTGAAATCCTTGCCCATGATCCGATGGCTCAGGACCGTCGTGCAGCGGAACAAGCGCCGCAGCGCTGAGCAGTAGATTATGACAAGCGCCGCGAGGCGCATGAGGATACGACACCATGCTTTCCCCGAAGCGGACTAAGTTTCGCAAGGCCCACAAGGGCCGCATTCATGGGTTGGCCAAGGGCGGAACGACGTTGAATTTCGGCGCGTTCGGCCTTAAGGCTCTCGAACCCGAACGTATCACGGCACGCCAGATCGAAGCGTCACGTCGCGCGATCACCCGCGCCATGAAGCGTGCAGGTCGCGTGTGGATCCGGATTTTCCCGGATCTGCCGGTTTCCACGAAGCCTGCCGAAGTCCGAATGGGCTCCGGCAAGGGCTCGCCCGAGTTCTGGGTAGCCCGCGTGAAGCCTGGCCGCGTGCTGTTTGAAATCGAAGGCGTGCCGCCTGAAGTGGCACGTGAGGCACTGGCTCTTGGCGCAGCAAAGCTGCCGATCAAGACCAAGTTCATCACCCGGATTGGGGAGGCTTGATCATGGCTGACGCATACAAGGTAGCCGATCTGCGCGCCAAATCCGCTGATGAGCTCGATGCCCTTCTTCTCGACCTGAAGCGTGAGCAGCTGAACCTCCGGTTCCAGGCTGCCACGGGCCAGTCAGAGGGAGTCGGCCGCGTTCGCGTACTCCGTCGTGCGATTGCTCGCATCAAGACGGTTGCGCATCAATCGAAGAACAAGGTGGGCGCAAAAACGTCCACCGCAGAGTCCTGAGAGGAGACGGACGATGCCGAGGCGCGTCCTGACGGGGCGAGTGACAAGCGACAAGATGGACAAGACGGTTACCGTTCTTGTTGATCGCCGCATTATGCACCCGCTCTATAAGAAGTTCATTCGTCGCTCTAAGAAGTATGCGGCGCATGACGAGCTGAATGAGTGCAAGATCGGAGACACGGTGCGCATTGAAGAATGCGCTCCGATTTCCAAGCGCAAGACCTGGACGGTGATCACCCGTAACGGCGCAGCCCTTGAGGCAGCGGCGACGGCACCGGCTCAGGCGTCAGCGTAAGAGGGGACTGAGAAATGATCCATCCCGAGACCAATCTGGAAGTCGCCGATAACTCCGGCGCTCGTCAGGTGCAGTGCATCAAGGTGCTGGGCGGCTCCAAGCGGAAAACCGCCTCGGTCGGCGACGTGATCGTCGTGTCCGTCAAGGAAGCGATTCCCCGCGGCAAGGTGAAGAAGGGTGACGTCCATCAGGCCGTCATCGTTCGCACGTCCTATCCTGTTCGTCGCGCTGACGGCAGCGCCATCCGCTTCGACAAGAATGCGGCTGTGCTGATCAACAAGTCGATGGAGCCCATCGGCACGCGTATCTTTGGCCCGGTGGTTCGTGAGCTGCGTGCGCGCAAGTTCATGAAGATCATCTCCCTGGCTCCGGAGGTGCTATAATGGCTGCTCGTATCAAGAAGGGTGACCAGGTTCTGGTCCTCTCCGGCTCGTCGCGCGGCACGCGCGGTGAGGTCCTTGCTGTTCTGCCGAAGGTCGAGAAGGCCATCGTGCGCGGTGTTGCGGTGGCCAAGCGTCACCAGAAGCCGACCCGCATGAACCAGGAAGGCGGCATTATCGCCAAGGAAATGCCGGTCCATCTGTCCAACCTGAAGCTCGTCGATCCGAAGAGCGGCAAGCCGACCCGCGTCGGTTTCCGTCAGCTCGAGGACGGGCGCAAGGTCCGCGTCGCCAAGGTGACCGGCGAAGTAATCGAAGGCTAAGGGGGCGACCATGAGCGAGACCATTATCCGCGTTCAGCCGCGCCTGCAGCAGCGTTACAATGATGTCCTTCGTAGCCAGCTGCGCGAGCAGTTTGCCTACAAGAACATCATGCAGGTACCGAAGCTGGAAAAGATCGTCCTGAACATGGGCGTTGGCGAAGCCGCCGGCGACCAGAAGCAGCTCGATGCCGCCGTTGCCGAAATGGCAGCCATCTCCGGTCAGAAGCCCGTCAAGACGGTTGCCCGCAAGGCAATCGCCGGCTTCAAGATCCGTGAAGGCCTGCCCATCGGCTGCAAGGTGACCCTGCGTCGCACGCGTATGTACGAATTCCTTGATCGTCTCGTGACGATCGCGATGCCGCGCATCCGTGACTTCCGCGGTCTGCCCCCGAACAAGGGCTTTGACGGTCGTGGCAACTTTGCCATGGGCATCAAGGAGCAGATCGTGTTCCCGGAAATCGATTACGACAAGATCGACTCCGTACGTGGCATGGACATCATCTTCGTCACCACGGCGAAGACGGATGAAGAGGCAAAAGCGCTGCTCAAGGCGTTCGATCTGCCCTTCACTGCCTGATTTATCGGGTTGAGCCGGGTTTTTTGCTTTCCAAAGCAATCCCGGCTCCCTATATACACACGCTGTTTGGAAAACCGTTGGGATTGGCCCGACAGGTTCCGGGAGAAGATTTAGCATGGCAAAAATCTCCGCCGTGAACCGCAACGCCAAGCGCGCCTATATGGCGCAGCGCGACAAGGCGAAGCGGACCGCGTTGAAAGATATCATCAAGGACCGGACCCTTCCGGTAGAGGAGCGTTTCGACGCAACCCTGAAGCTGGCAGAAATGCCGCGCAACGGGTCGCGCGTTCGTTTCCGTCTGCGCTGCAAGGTTTCGGGACGTCCCCGCGCGAACTACCGCAAGTTCGAGCTGAGCCGTATCGCTCTGCGCGACCTGGCCTCAACCGGCCAGATCCCCGGTATGGTCAAGTCGAGCTGGTAAGGTAGAAGCGAATGTCCCTATCCGATCCGTTGGGTGATATGCTCACCCGCATTCGCAATGCCCAGCGTGCCCGTCACGCGGCTTGCATCGCACCTGCTTCCAAGCTGCGTGCAAACGTTCTGGAAGCGCTGCGTCGCGAAGGCTATATTCGTGGTTACACCACGGAAGAGCTGCGTGCCGGTATCTCCCAGCTGCGCATCGAGCTGAAATATGCTGACGGCCAGCCCGTGATCAAGGAAATCCACCGCGTGTCCAAGCCGGGCCGTCGCGTGTATTCCAAGATCAAGGAACTGCCGCGCGTGTATGCCGGTCTCGGCGTGTCGATCCTGTCCACCCCGCGCGGTATCCTTTCGGATATCGAGGCTCGCGCCGCGAATGTCGGTGGCGAAGTCCTCTGCCGCGTCTTCTAAGGAGGATCACATGTCACGAGTAGGCAAGTATCCGGTTGTCATTCCTGCAGGCGTGGACGTTTCCATTGCCAACGGGTCGCTGACGGCCAAGGGTAAGCGTGGCTCTCTGAGCATGCCGCTGACGCGTTTCGTCGAGGCCAAGGTCGAAGACGGCAAGGTGTCGATCAAGCCGGTCGGTAACCGTTCGCGTGAGACCTGGACGATGTGGGGCACAACCCGCGCTATCGTCGCTAATCTGGTCAAGGGCGTTTCCGAGGGTTTCAGCAAGACGCTGGAAATCACCGGAACGGGTTTCCGTGCCAGCGTGCAGGGTTCGAACCTGGTGATGAACCTGGGTTATTCCCATGACGTCGTCTATCCGATCCCCGCCGACGTGAAGATCACCACGCCTCGTCCCACGGCCATTACGGTCGAAGGGAACGACAAGCAGCGTGTTGGTCAGGTTGCGCTCGACATCCGTAACTTCCGCAAGCCGGAACCCTATAAGGGCAAGGGCGTGCGTTACGAGACCGAAGTTCTCCGTCGTAAGGAAGGCAAGAAGAAATAATGGCTACGCAGCATGGATTGCAGGAACGGCGCCGTCAGCGGCTTCGCTTCCAGCTTCGCCGCAAGAGCGGTGGCCGGCCGCGTTTGTCGGTCTTCCGTTCAGGCAAGAACATTTATGCACAGGTTATCGACGATGCGCAGGGCGTAACGCTCGCCAGCGCTTCGACCCTCGAAAAGACCCTGCGCGAAGCTGGCAAGACCGGCGCGAATGTCGAAGCCGCTTCGGTTGTCGGCAAGCTGGTTGCAGAGCGCGCTCTCGCCGCTGGCGTGACGGCGGTCGTGTTCGATCGCGGTGCATATCTCTATCATGGCCGCGTCAAGGCGCTGGCCGAAGCTGCCCGTGAGGGCGGCCTTTCGTTCTAAGGAAGGATCACACATGGCACGTGAGCCAAGAGAAGGCGGCCGTGGTGGTCGCGAGCGGGAACGCGAAGGCGACGATCTGGTCGACAAGCTGGTAACCATCAACCGCGTGGCCAAGGTGGTAAAGGGCGGACGTCGTTTCGCTTTTGCTGCTCTGGTTGTGGTTGGTGACCAGAAGGGTCGCGTTGGGTATGGTGCGGGCAAGGCTCGTGAAGTTCCCGAGGCAATCCGCAAGGCGACTGAACGCGCTAAGCGCACCATGATCCGCGTTCCGATGAAGGAAGGCCGTACGCTTCATCACGATTCTTTCGGGCATTTCGGTGCTGGCAAGGTCGTGGTTCGTGCAGCTGAAGCCGGAACCGGGATCATCGCAGGCGGCCCGATGCGCGCTGTCTTCGAATCGCTGGGCGTAAACGACGTTGTTGCGAAGTCCCTCGGGACCCGTAACCCGCATAACATGGTCAAGGCGACCTTCGACGCGCTCGAGCGTTGCAGCAGCCCCCGCGCTGTCGCAAGCCGCCGTGGCAAGAAGGCGTCCGAGCTGTTCGCCAAGCGCGATTCGCAGACCGAAGACGCAGCGGAGGCGACCCATGGCTGAGAACAAGACTGTTCGCGTCAAGCAGATCGCTTCCGCTATCGGGCGCAAGCCCGGCCAGGCTGATACCCTCGTGGGTCTCGGTCTGCGCGGAATCGGCAGTGAGCGTGAGCTGGAGGACACCCCTTCAGTTCGCGGCATGATCCGCAAGGTTGCCCACCTTATCCAGGTGGAGGGTTGATATGAACCTTAATGAACTGCGCGATAACGCCGGTGCGCGTTACCGCAAGAAGCGTCTGGGTCGTGGTATCGGCTCGGGCAAAGGCAAGACTTCGGGTCGCGGCGTCAAGGGTCAGAAGGCCCGTGAAGGCGTATCCCTGAATGGTTTCGAGGGTGGTCAGCTTCCGCTGTATCGCCGTATGCCGAAGCGCGGGTTCAAGAACATCTTCCGCAAGGAATTTGCTCCTGTGAACCTGGGCGCCATCGACCGTGCACTGGCTGATGGCAAGCTTCAGGCAGGCGTGACGATCACGGAAGAGGTGCTGCGCGCCGCTGGTCTGGTTGGCACTGGCAAGTATGCCGGTATCCGCCTGCTGGCAAAGGGCGAGCTGACCCGCGCTGTGACCGTCGAAGTCTCCGGTGCTTCCGCAACCGCTATCGCGGCTGTCGAGAAGGCTGGTGGCTCTGTCAAGGTTGCCGCCAAGGCCGAGGCTCCCGCCGAGGCCTGATCGCCCGATAAGAACGCTCTGTGCCGTTGCGGTGCAGGGCGGGCACAGGTAATCATGAACAGCGTCCCGCGCCTGCGCGGTGACGCTGTTTTTGTTGAAAGGACCGGTGGATGGCCTCCGCAGCCGAGCAGCTTGCCGCCAATCTCAATCTGAGCTCGTTCGCCAAGGCGACCGAGTTGAAAAAGCGTATCTGGTTCACGCTGGGCGCGCTCATCATCTATCGCCTCGGCACCTATATTCCGGTGCCCGGTGTCGACGCGACAGTCCTGGGGCAGCTGCTGCAGCAGAACCAGGGCGGCATCATCGGCATGTTCGACATGTTCAGCGGTGGCTCACTCGGTCGTATGGCCGTGTTTGCGCTCAACATCATGCCCTATATCAGCGCCTCGATCATCGTGCAGTTGCTCTCGACGGCACTGCCGTCGCTGGAAGCGCTGAAGAAGGAAGGTGAGCAGGGGCGCAAGAAGCTCAACGCTTACACGCGCTACCTCACCGTGCTCATTGCCTTGTTCCAGGCCTATGGTCTCGCGGTCGGGCTCGAGCACATGGCGACGAAGACCGGTACGCTTGCGGTGGTTTCACCGGGTCCGTTCTTCATCCTGTCGAGTGTGATCACCCTCGTGGGCGGAACGATGTTCCTCATGTGGCTGGGTGAGCAGATCACCTCGCGTGGCGTGGGCAACGGCATTTCGCTGATCATCTTCGCCGGTATCGTTGCCAATTTGCCCCATGCGCTCTCTAGCCTCTTCCAGCTGGGCTACACGGGGGCATTGTCGCCCTTCTTCGTGCTGCTTTTCCTGGTGCTTGCCGGTGCTACGATCGCGTTCATCGTGTTCATGGAGCAGGCGCAGCGTCGTGTGGTCATCCAGTATCCCAAGCGGCAGGTCGGCAGCCGGATGTTCGGCGGTGATTCGTCGCATATGCCGCTCAAGGTGAACACGGCTGGCGTCATTCCGCCGATCTTCGCCTCGTCGGTGCTGCTGATCCCTGTCACGATCTCGGGCTTCATGAACGGCAAAAATGTGCCTGGCTGGGTCAACACCCTTGGGCAGGAGTTCGGGCAGGGTCAGCCGCTCTATATGGTCTTCTACGCGGTGATGATCCTCTTCTTCTCCTATTTTTATGCCGCGGTGACGTTCAACCCGGAAGAAACGGCTGAGAACCTGCGCAAGCAGGGTGGATTCGTGCCGGGCATCCGTCCGGGGTCGAACACGGCGCGTTATTTCGATCGTATCCTTTCGCGTCTGACGACGATCGGTGCTCTCTATCTTGTTGCGGTGTGTCTGCTTCCGCAGATCCTGATCAGCCGTTACAACGTGCCCTTCTATTTTGGTGGCACGAGTCTGATCATTATCGTCTCGGTGACGATCGACACCATGACCCAGGTTCAGTCGCATCTCGTTGCCCATCGCTATCAGGGTCTGATTCGCAAGCAGCGCGGTCGCGGTAACGGCAAGGCGGATCAGGCGAGAGGAATGCGTCGTCGATGAACATCATCCTTCTTGGCCCGCCAGGTGCAGGAAAAGGCACCCAGGCCGATCTGCTTGAGCAGGAATTCAAGCTCGCTCATATCTCCACCGGGGATATGCTGCGCAACGAGATGGCAGAGGGGACGCCGCTCGGCCTCAAGGTGAAGAGCATTGTCGAGTCCGGGCAGTTTGTCTCCGACGAGGTGATGATCGACCTGATCAAGAGCCGCACGCTCAAGGCCGATTGTGCGCAGGGATTCATCCTCGACGGATTCCCGCGTACGGAAAGCCAGGCAGAGGCACTCGACGTCATGTTGCAGGAGCGTGGGGTCAAGATTGACGCCGTGATCCTCATCGAGGTCGATGCCGAGCAGATTGTGGCCCGTCTTGCGTCACGTCGCGCGCCTGATGGCTCGCGACGTGCGGATGACGAGCCGGAGACGGTGCGTCGTCGTATCCAGGTCTACAAGGACCAGACGGCCCCGATCCTGCCTTATTATGAGAACGCAGGCCGCCTGCGCCGCGTTGATGGCATGCAGAGCCTTGAGGCTGTGCATGCGTCGATCGTGGCGGCGCTAGGCCTTGACAAATGAGGCTCATGAAGCCGATCACGCAAAAGTGAACGGTTTTATTTGACTCGCAGGGGGTGCTCGATATATTGCGCGCCCTCGACACAGGTGCTGTCAGACGCCGTGATCGACCCTTTCAGAGCGGTCGATTCTTTAGCGGACTGAACAGTTTCGATTGAACTGGCCCAAGCTTTGGGTCGAAGCAAAAAGAGAGCCTGACCTACTCGGTCGGGCAGGGAGTGAGTGGCGTGGCGCGTATTGCCGGCGTAAATATTCCGACGAACAAGCGGGTAGTCATTGCCCTGAGCTACATCTACGGCATTGGTCCGTCGACGGCGAAGGCAATCTGCTCCAAGCTCGAAGTACCTGAAGCGAAGCGCGTTAACGAGCTGAGCGACGATGAGATCGTGAAGATCCGCGAACTGATCGATGGCGATTACCGCGTCGAGGGTGACCTCCGCCGCGAAACCGCGATGAACATCAAGCGTCTGATGGACCTTGGTTGCTATCGTGGCCTCCGTCATCGCCGTGGTCTGCCGGTGCGCGGCCAGCGTACGCACACGAACGCCCGTACCCGCAAGGGCAAGGCCGTAGCGATTGCCGGTAAGAAGAAAGCTACGCGCTAATTCGCGCATCTTAAGCGGATCGTGGCGAGTGGCGGCCAACAGGCTGTCCTCTGCCCTTCGCTCATTGCCAAGACTGACAGGACGACCTCACTATGGCCAAGGCCGCAACTCCGCGTATCCGCAAGAAGGAGCGCAAGAACATCATCTCTGGTGTCGCGCACGTTCTTTCGACGTTCAACAACACCATGATCACCATCTCCGACGCCCAGGGCAACTCGATTGCCTGGTCTTCGGCTGGCGCCCAGGGCTTCAAGGGTTCGCGCAAGTCGACCCCGTATGCCGCTCAGGTTGCTGCTGAAGACGCTGGCCGCAAGGCTCGCGACCACGGCATGGAGACGCTGGAAATCGAAGTTTCGGGTCCGGGTTCGGGCCGTGAGAGCGCTCTCCGCGCCCTTCAGGCCGTTGGCTTCTCGATCACGTCGATCCGCGACATGACCCCGGTGCCGCATAACGGCTGCCGTCCGCGCAAGCGTCGTCGCGTCTGATTGACTGCGGCCCCCTCGGGGGCCGCTCGTCTGTCACCACCCGTCCGTAGGTGGTTTCTCCCCCGGGAGAGGCCACCGGCACGTTCTGACCGCGCTCCGGCGCGGTTGATGTTCCGTTGGGCCCCAGCGGGACAAGTTGTTTGAAAGGCCACGACATTGGTCCTCCAGAAGAACTGGCAGTCCCTTATCAAGCCGGAAAAGCTGGAAGTCGCGCCCGGCTCCGTGCCCACGCAGACAGCCACGGTGATCGCCGAGCCGCTGGAGCGTGGTTTCGGCATGACACTCGGCAATGCGATCCGTCGCGTTCTGTTGTCTTCGCTTCAGGGCGCCGCTGTAACGGCGATCCAGATCGACGGCGTGCTGCATGAGTTCTCGTCCGTGCCGGGCGTCCGCGAGGACGTGACGGATATCGTGCTGAACATCAAGCAGCTTGCCCTGCGTATGCATGGCGAAGGCCCCAAGCGCATGGTGCTGACGGCTACTGGCCCCGGCGAAGTGCGTGCAGGCCAGATCCAGGCCGGTCATGACATCGAGATCATGAACCCCGACCTCGTGATCTGCACGCTTGATGACGGCGTGAAGCTCGGCATGGAATTCACGGTCAACATGGGCAAGGGCTACGTCCCGGCTGCTGCAAACCGTCCGGAAGACGCACCGATCGGGCTTATCCCCATCGACGCGATCTACTCCCCGGTTCGCAAGGTCTCGTACAAGGTTGAGCCGACCCGCGTTGGTCAGGTCACCGATTACGACAAGCTTCTGCTCACGGTCGAGACCAACGGTGCCGTTACGCCGGAAGACAGCCTCGCTCTCGCAGCCCGCATCCTGCAGGACCAGCTGCAGCTGTTCATCAATTTCGATGAGCCGCGCCCGGTCCGTCAGGAAGAGCCGCGTGACGATCTGCCGTTCAACCGTAACCTGCTTCGCAAGGTTGACGAGCTCGAACTCTCCGTTCGTAGCGCGAACTGCCTGAAGAACGACAACATCGTCTATATCGGCGATCTCGTGCAGAAATCCGAACAGGAAATGCTGCGCACGCCGAATTTCGGACGCAAGTCGCTGAATGAAATCAAGGAAGTCCTGACTTCCATGGGTCTGTCGCTGGGCATGAATGTTCCGGCCTGGCCTCCCGAGAACATTGAGGATCTGGCAAAGCGTCTCGACGAGACGTTCTGAGCCCCATCCGGAAGAAAGTAGAGTAAGGAAACCCGATCATGCGTCATGGTGTTGCTGGGCGTAAGCTCAATGTTACCTCGACCCACCGCGCTGCCATGTTCCGCAACATGGCCGTGGCTATCATCAAGCACGAGCAGATCACGACGACGCTGCCCAAGGCGAAGGAAATTCGCCCGATCGTCGAGAAGCTGATCACCCTCGGCAAGCGTGGCACGCTGCACGCTCGCCGCCAGGCCTTTGCCCAGCTGCGCGACGAGACCATCGTCACCAAGCTGTTCTCGACCATTGCAGAGCGCTATCAGGGCCGTTCGGGTGGTTACACCCGCGTTCTGAAGGCTGGCGTTCGCTATGGCGACAACGCTGACATGGCTGTTGTCGAAATGGTTGACCGCGACGTTGACGCCAAGGGCAAGGATAGCGGCCCGGTGTTCAACCAGTCCGGTGAAGAGCCGATGGCTGCCTGAAGCTACACGCTTCAGTGAGTGCGAGGAGGGCCGGGCAGGGATCTGTCCGGCCCTTTTTGTTTTTGGCTTACAAATTCTTCTCAATTCGGTTAAGACCGTCTCAACAAGCCGATCTGATCAATCTGAGCGCGAAGCGTGGGATATATGAGCAGATTGGGTCGCATCGCCGTATTCATGCGGAATTGCGATGTCAGGACGGATATCTGGGCGCATCACGGCGTTCATCGATCCTGGCCCCCATACAGGTCCGAGCACTCTCGTAGGACCAGTCACCACGCATCCCATGCCGCCCCGGGCAATGAGGTCCGGCAACGCTCGTGCTGCGTGTAGATACAGGAGAGCTTCTTTGTCTGAGGCAACCACCACCCAGAGACGCGGGATCGCAGAGATCCTCGGTATTCCACGCCCTCTCTTCTTCGGCTTCGTCGGCCTGCTGCTGTTCATGATCGGCGACGGCGTTGAGGCAGGCTATCTCGATACCTTCATGCTCCATAACGGCCATACCCAGGGCGACGTGAACCTGCTGTTCACGACCTACGGTATAACGGTCATGATCTCGGCCTGGTTCTCAGGGCCGCTTTCCGATCTCTACGGGCCCAAGAAGGTGATGTGGATCGGTCTGATCCTCTGGGCGGTTCTGGAAGTCGGGCTGCTCGCGCTCGGCCTCGGCCCCAACAACTTCACGATGACGCTCCTGTTCTACACGCTGCGCGGTTTTGCCTATCCGCTCTTTGCCTACGGCTTTCTCGTTTGGATTGCTGCCGCAACGCCTGCCAACATGCTGGGCTCCGCTGCGGGCTGGTTCTGGTTTTCCTTCTCGGCCGGTCTGCCGACGCTGGGCTCGCAGTTCGCGCGCTATGCCATTCCTGCTATCGGCGAACTGGCGACATTCTGGTGCTCGCTCGGCCTCGTCATTCTGGGTGGTCTGGTGGCCCTGCTCTTTACGCATGAACCCACTGGCAAGAAGCGTCTCCTGCCCGACCATGTGAGCACGAAAGACATCTTCTTTGGCTCGATCAGCATCATGTGGCGTGAGCCCAAGACCCTTATTGCGGGTATCGTGCGCACCATCGACACGTCGTCGGAATATGCCTTCCTTGCGATCATGCCCGCCTTCTTCATTGACCATCTGGGCTTCACCCAGGGGCAGTGGCTGAACCTGCTTTCCCTGATCTTCCTCAGCAACATCCTGTTCAATCTGGTATCGGGCATGCTGGCTGATGCGCTGGGTCACCGGTTCATCGTGTCGGTCTTCGGCGGTATCGGTGGTTTTGTCTCGATCCCGCTCTTCTATTACATTCCGGTCTGGTATCCGGGCAATTTTGCTGCTGCAGCGGCGGTTGGCATCTTCTATGGCGCTACTGTAGCCGCCTTCGTGCCGCTCTCCGGCCTGATGCCGCAGATCTGCCCGAAGGAGAAGGCTGCAGCGCTCTCGATTCTTGGTCTGGGCGCGGGTGCAAGCACCTGGGTTGGTCCTGCCATTGCCGGTATCTGTGAGAGCGTCTTCGGCTTCGGCATGGAGGGGATCATCTGGGCTTTCGCCCTGATCTATCTCGCTGCTGCTGGCATGACAGTCACCCTGCGCATCTCTGATGAAGCCCGCCGCTATACGCAGGAGGCGCTCGCCCGGGGTGAGAGCATCACGGCAGTCGGGCACTAGGCCCCGCCGCAGCGAGGCTATCTGTTGCACTCGCAAGGCGCCGTTGACAGTTGTCGACGGCGCCTTTTTTCTGGGTCGATGTCTGATCTTCTTCCCAAACCGCCAAAAGACTGGGGAAGCCTTGAGCGCTTCTCCTTCGGCGATAGTCCGGCCCTGGCCGACGAACTTCTCGATCTCGTTCTGCGCGGTCTCAAGACCGGAACCTGTTGGGCTGCCTCCGACGGGCAGCAGACGCGTATAGGCAAATTGAGCGTCGTCTGTGACGGCAGGGATCAGCCTCGGGCAATCACGCAGACGCGCAGCCTCAAGAAAAGACGCTATTGCGATGTGGGCGAGGATTTCGCTGCAAAGGAAGGGGAAGGCGACAGAAGCCTCGCGTACTGGCGGCGCGAGCATGAGCGTTATTTCCGTCGCCTGAACCAGTTCAGTGAGACGATGGAGCTCTGGTGCGAGGAATTTGCTGTCGTGTTTGTGTTTCCCGAAATCCCATAAGACATGCGGTAACCGCAAGGAGATTACAGGACGAACTTTCATTGCGACATCGCGTTGACCCCGGACAGAACAATGAGGGCTCTCCCATGCTCAAGCTTGCTATTTTCTTCCTGATCATCTCGCTGATTGCGGGTCTGTTCGGCTTTACCGGTATCTCGGCCGCTTCCGCCGGTATCGCGAAGATTCTCTTCTTCCTGTTCATCGCGCTGTTCGTGCTGTTTCTCGTCATTGCGGTGTTCGTCGGCAAGGCAGTGACCTGACCGACCAGGAGTCTGAACAATAAAAAAGGGGAGGGCCTTTGGGCCTTCCCCTTTTTTTGTGCTCCGGTCTTTGAACACCCGAGCCTTATTGCTTCGTCTTGGACATGAATTCGGGAAGAAGCGGGTTGTTGGTCTGGAGAGACGCCTTGCTCGGCAGTTGCGAGACATCCCAGCCACCGCCAAGGGCCACAATCAGGTCGACATGTGAAATGGCGATATTCTGGTGAATGCCCAGTGCCTGCACTTCGTAGCTCAGGGCGTTCTGCTGGCTGGTCAGCACGGTCGTGTAGGTCTGCGTACCAGCAATATATTCGTTCATCGACACGCGAACGGCTTCCTGCGCAGATTTCACCGCGACATCCTGATCGATCATCTGTTCGTTCAGGATACGCAGATTGGAGAGATTATCCTCCACGCCCTGCAAGGCGGTCAGCACGGTCTGACGGTAGGTTGCGACAGAGGCGTCGTAATCGGCACGGGCCGAACGCACTGCCGCCGTACGAGCGCCACCATTGAACAGGGTCTCGGTCGATGAGGCACCCAGCGACCAGAAACGTGTGGCTGCCTGGATCAAGGTTTGCAGAGGGTTGCCGCTATAGCCATAGGTCGCGCTGACCGAAATCTCCGGATAGAAGGCGGCGATGTAATAGCCGATCTCGGCATTATACCCTTCCATGTTGCGTTCTGCCGCAGCGATATCGGGGCGACGCTGCAAGAGCAGCGACGGAACGGCCGTCGGAGGCGTCGGCAGCGTTGTCGTCAGGGTGCCAACCGGAATGCTCAGATCGGCAGGGGCGCGGCCAATCAGGACGGCAATGGCATGCTCGTACTGGGCACGCGCCACGCCAGCCTGTGTGGCCTGGGCCTGTGTCTGCTGCAGCTGATAACGCGCCTGCCAGAGCGAACTCGGGTCAGTCACGCCGGCATCGACCTGGTTCTGCACGATCGTCAGGGCCTGCTGGAAATAGCCGACATTGTCCTGATAGAGCTTCTTCAGGCTGTCCTGGTAGCGCAGGTTGAAATAGGCATTCGCCAGTTGCGACTGATAGGAGAGCTGGGCATTGGCCAGATCTGCTGCGCTGGCCTGAGTGGCGGTAACCTGCTGCTGAATCTGCCGGCGAATACGCCCCCACACATCGAGCGTCCAGGAAGCGGAAGGACCTGTATTCCAGGTATTGACCGTGGTGGTGGACGAGTAATTGACCACAGAGCCCGTGCTTGCGCTGCGCGAACTGCCACCCTGTGCGTTCCGGCTGAAGCTGAACGAGCCCGAAAGCGTCGGAAAGAGCTGGGCGCGTATCGAATCGATCGTGGCTTCCGCCTTGCGATACTGGGCTTCGTATTGCTTGACGTTCTGGTTCGAGATCGCGACCTGCGACTCAAGCCAGTTCAGCTGCGGGTCATGATAGATCTCCCACCAGGCCCCCTTGGAGGCTTCGGCGAGCTGCGGCTGTGCCACGCCCCAGCCCGGCGGTGGCTTTGGGGCCTCCTTGAACTTTGCCGAGATGACAGCATGAGGGCGGTGATAGTCAGGACCGACCATGAAGCAGCCTGAAAGCAGGGGCGTGCAACATGCGGCAAGGAGGCTGAAGCGTCGGGCTGAGCGGGACGGAAAGGGAGTCATCCTTGAGTCTGATCCTGATGGCGCGGGCGGAAGAGTGCGACGAGAGAATGAAGGCGGCGTTTGACCGCGCGTCCCATGGCGTCGAGCGTCAGGAACACGGCGGGCGTGCTGTAAAGGGTGAGGGCCTGGCTGACCACCAGACCACCGAGAATGGAAATGCCGAGAGGGCGGCGCAATTCTGCACCATAACCATTGGCAATGATCAACGGAACCGCCCCGAGCGCTGCGGCGAGCGAGGTCATGATGATAGGGCGAAACCGCAGCGCGCTCGCCATGCGGATGGCCTCTTCGGGCGTGGCGCCCTCGCGCTGGGCCTGCATGGCGAAATCGATCAGCATGATGGCGTTCTTCTTGACGATCCCGATAAGCAGGATCACGCCGATCATGGCGATCAGCGAGAACTCCTCGCCGAAAACCTGCAGGGCCAGAATGGCACCCACACCGGCAGAGGGCAGGGTGGAGAGAATGGTGATGGGATGCACCAGGCTCTCATACAGCACGCCCAGCACGATATAGACCGCTGCCAGTGCAGCGAGAATCAGTAGCGGTTCGTCATTGACCGATTTCTGGAACAGTGCGGCATTGCCTGCAAAACCGCCCTGGATGTCAGAAGGCACGTGCAGCTTGACCAGCGCCGCGTTGATGGCGGTCACGGCATCACCCAGAGACACGCCCTGACGCAGGTTGAAGGAAATCGTCGTGGCGACAGATTGCCCCTGATGATTGACGCTGAGCGCGGTCGTACCGGGCAGGATATGAGAGGTGAGGGAAAGCGGCACCATCGTTTCAGTGCTGGTCGCAACAGCAGAACCCGATGAGGTGTTGCTGCCCCCGGCCAGGCTATTGGCCATCTGGTTCTGGTAATTCGAATCGGCGGTCGAAACGCTGGTTGAATCCGTGCTGGTTGTGACGACGCGGATCCGGTTCGACGCGACGCTGCCAGAAGCCGTGCCACCGGATGTGCTGATCCAGACCTGGTTGAGCGAGGTCGGGTCTTTCCAGAAGCGCGGTGCGGCTTCCATGATCACATGATACTGGTTGATGGGCTTGTAGATGACCGACGCCGTGCGTTGACCATAGGCGTCATAGAGAATGTTGGAGACGAGCTGCGGGGTGATCTGAAAGCGTGAGGAGAGGTCGCGATTGATCTTCACATCAAGCGCCGAGCCGCCTTCGCTGAGGTCCGATGAGACATCCATCAACTCGGGAAGCTTCTGGAAGGCTTCGACGACTTTCGGCGTCAGGGCGAAAAGCTCGTCGGCATCCGGGCCCTGCAGCGCATACTGGTAGGAGGCATTGCCACCACGGGCTCCTGCCCGCACGGCGCCGGGAGCCATGAAAAAGATTTCGGCGCCAACCATCTTGCTGAACTTGCGGCCCAGCCTTTCGATGGTCTGGGTCACCGTGTCATTGCGCGCGGACTTGTCCTTGAGCGAGGCAAAAAGATTGGCCTGATTGGCCTGTCTGCCGCCAAGAAAGCCGACAATCGCCTCCACGTCGCGATCCTGCGAGACCGTTTTGGCCACCTCATAGGTCTTGTCGCTCATCTGGCTGAACGAGGAAGACTGGTCACCAATGATGTGGCCCATCATCATGCCGGTATCCTCGTCCGGGAAAAACCCTTTCGGCATTTTCACGAAAAGGGCGCCGGCGATGAACAGGGTGAGCGGCAGGCTCAGCAGCATGAGCCAGCGATGGCGCAGCGACCAGTCAAGAGAGACCACGTAGCCGTCGGTAATGCGGGTGATCTGGCGGTCGAGATAGATCGCGATGCGCGCACGCTTGTGTTCTGTCTTTGCAGGGCGCAGCAGCAGGGCGCAGATCATCGGGGTAAGAGAGAGCGAGAGGATCATCGAGATCACCAGCGTGATCGAGATCGTCATGGCGAATTCGTGGAACAGGCGTCCGGCAATACCCCCCAGCAGGATGATGGGGACAAAAACCGCGATCAGCGAAAGCGTGATGGAGACGACCGTAAAGGCGACCTCGCCAGCGCCGGTCAGGGCGGCCTTGAGCGGTGACAATCCCTGTTCGAGGTAGCGGGTGATATTCTCCAGCACCACGATGGCGTCATCGACCACGAAGCCTGTCGAGATGGTCAGGGCCATCAGCGACATGTTGTCGAGCTGATACCCCATGAGCTTCATGGCTGCGAATGTCGCGATGATCGAGGTGGGCACCACGATGGCAGGCACCAGAATGGCCGGTGCCGACTGAAGGAAGACGAGAACGACCAGCACCACCAGAATGACGGCCAGAATCAGCGTCAGCTTGGTGTCATCGAGCGCGGCACGGATGGTCTTGGAGCGATCGACGGCGATATGCAGGTCGATATCGGGCGGCAGGGCAGCGCGGATGAGCGGCAGCCGCGCCTTGATCTCATCCGTGGTCTTGACGACATTGGCCCCTGCCTGCGCGAAGACCAGCCCCACGACGGCGCGCTGGCCATTATAGACGCCGAGCGTGCGCAGGTTTTCGACACTGTCATTGATCTCGGCCACGCTCGACAGACGCACGGGGCGCGCATTGCGATAGGCGATGATCAGATCGCGATAGGCCTGCGCCTTTTCTGCCTGATCATTGGTATCGAGGGTGAAGCGAAACCCGTTGGAATCGATGAAGCCCTTGGGGGTGTTGGCGTTGGCAGAGGCCAGAGAGGCGCGCACGTCCTCAAAGCCGATGCCGTATTTGTAGAGCAGAAGCGGGTTGACCTCGACGCGCACGGCAGGCAGCGCGCCGCCGCCCACTTCAACCTCGCCCACGCCCTGCACCTGGCTAAGCTGCTGCTGCAGCACATTCGTTGCCTGATCATAGAGCATGGCGGGCGTTTTGGTGGGCGAGGTCAGCGCCATGACCAGAATGGGCGCACCGTTCGGGTTGGCCTTCTGATAGCTCGGGTTTGTGCGCAGCGTGGTGGGCAGATCGGCGCGGGCTGCCTGCAGTGCCGCTTCGACATCGCGTGCGGCACCATTGATGTCACGCGACAGATCGAACTGAAGAATGATCCGGGCCTGATTGACCATCGATTGCGAGGTCATCTCGGACAGACCGGCAATGGCGCCCAGATGGCGCTCGAGCGGCGCCGCGATGGTGCTGGCGATTTCGGTGGGTGAGCCGCCCGATTGCTGGGCCTGCACCATGATGACGGGCATATCCACATTGGGCAGATCGGCCACGGGCAGCATCGTATAGGCCAGAAGGCCGGCGATCAGCATCGCTGCGGTCAGAAGCGAGGTCGCGACCGGCCGCAGGATGAAGGGGCGGGTGATGTTCACTCGCCACCCTGTTCAGCAAGACGCTCGGACATGCTGCGCATACCGAAGCGACGGCGTGTGGCCGCAGCTATGCGATCCATCAGCAGATAGATGACCGGCGTGGTGAACAGCGTCAGGAGCTGCGACAGCAGCAACCCGCCGACAATGGCGACACCAAGCGGGCGGCGCAGTTCGGAGCCGACACCCTGACCGAGCATCAGCGGCAGCGCGCCGAAGAACGCAGCCAGCGTGGTCATGAGGATCGGGCGGAAACGCAGCAGCGCAGCGCGACGGATCGCATCGAGAGGCGCAAGCCCGTCGAGACGTTCCGCCTCAAGGGCGAAGTCGATCATCATGATGGCGTTCTTTTTCACGATGCCGATCAGCAGCACGATGCCGATAATGCCCATCACATCCAGATCCATGCCGCAAAGCGACAGGGCCAGCAGCGCCCCGATGGCGGCTGAGGGCAGGGTCGAGAGAATGGTGATCGGATGGATGAAGCTCTCATAGAGCACACCCAGCACGATATAGACCGCCATGAGGGCCGCAATTACCAGATAGAGCTCATTGCTGAGCGACGAACGGAAAGCCGCTGCCGTGCCCTGGAACGCGCTCTGGAAGGCTGGCGGCAGGCCGATGCTTGTCGCCGCATGATCGATGGCATTGGTCGCCGTACCGAGCGAATAGCCATCGGCCACGTTGAACGAGATCGTGGTTGCCGGAAACTGGCCAAAATGCGTGATGAGCAGCGGTGCCAGACCCTTTGTGATGGTCGTCACCTGATGCAGCGGCACCAGCCCCGATGTCGGCAGTCGTGTGGGGCCTGAAGAGCTCTGGCCTGCCTCGCTGGAGATGCCGGGCAGATAAAGCTGGTTCAGGCTCGCCAGATCGTGCTGGAAGCGCGGCTCGGTCTCGAGGATAACGCGATACTGGTTTGACTGCGTGTAGATCGTCGAGATCTGACGCTGGCCGTAGCTGTCATAGAGCAGGTTATCGATCGTCTGGGGCGTGATCGAATAGCGTGCGCCATTGGTGCGGTCGAGATTGACATGGGCCACCAGCCCTTCAGCCTGAAGGTCTGAGGTCACATCGGCCAGAGCGGGTTCGTTCTGCAGCGCGGTCAGGAGCTTGGGAACCCAGATCTTGAACGTGTCGTAATCGGGGTTTTCAAGCAGGAACTGATACTGCGTGGCCGAAACCGTTGAATCGAGCGAGAGATCCTGCACCGGCTGCAGATAGAGCCGGGCGCCGGGCGTTGCGCTGCCATTGGCGGCCAGGCGCTTGAGAATGGCTGAAAGCCCGCTCGTGCGTTGTTCCAGCGGTTTGAGATTGATCAGCATACGCCCGACATTGAGCGTCATGTTCTGACCATCGACGCCGACAAAGCTCGACACGCTGGCGACGTCGGGGTCTTTCAAAACCTCGGCAATCACCGCTTCCTGATGCTTCTTCATGCTGTCGAAGGAGATGGCCTGGGCCATTTCCGTGATGCCCTGCACCACGCCCGTATCCTGACGGGGGAAGAAGCCCTTCGGAATGGCCATGGCCAGCACGAAGGTCAGCACGAACGTGCCCAGCGCCACAATGAGCGTGGCCGTCTGGTGGCGCAGCACGAAATCGAGCCAGCGCGCATAACCGGCGATGACACGATCGATCGCGTTGCCGACCTTGGCAGCCAGGCGCTGGAAGCGTGTGCCGTGCTCGGCATCATGCGGGCGTTCGCTCAGCAGGCGGGCGCACATCATCGGCACGAGGGTGATGGAGACAATGGCCGAAATCACGATGGTGATGGCCAGCGTCATGGCAAATTCATGGAACAGGCGTCCCACGACATCGCTCATGAACAGCAGCGGAATCAGCACGGCAATCAGCGAGACTGTCAGCGAGATGATCGTAAAGCCGATCTCCTGCGATCCCTTGACGGCCGCCGTATAGCGGTCTTCGCCCATCTCGATATAGCGCGCGATGTTCTCGATCACGACGATGGCGTCATCAACCACGAAGCCTGTCGCGATGGTGAGTGCCATGAGCGAAAGATTATCGAGAGAGAAATCGAGCAGATACATCACGGCCAGCGTGCCGATGAGTGACAGCGGTACGCTCAGGCTCGGGATGATCGTGGCAGGCACGTTGAACAGGAAGACAAAGATCACTGCGACAACGAGCAGCATGGCCATGGCCAGCTCGAATTCCACATCCGACACCGAGGCGCGAATGGTGGTGGTGCGATCGGTCAGCGGCGTGATCTCGATGCCGGGGGGCAGGGTCTTGCGCAGTTCCGGCAGCACGGCCAGCACATTATCGACCACCGAGATGACATTGGCGCCGGGCTGGCGCTGAACGTTCAGGATGAGCGCAGGTGTCTTGTCCGACCAGGCGGCGAGCTGATCATTCTCCGGCCCCTGAACGACGGTGCCGACATCGCGCAGGCGGATCGGGCCGTTATTCTGATAGGCGATGATCTGGTTCATCAACTGGTCGACAGAAGAGATCTGGCCATCGATGCGCAGCGTGGTCGAGCGATGCGGCCCGTCGAACGTGCCTGTAGGCGAGTTGATGTTGACCGTCCCGATGGTGGTGCGAACCGTATCGATCGCGATGCCATAGGAAGTCAGCTTGGGAATATTGAGCCTGACCCGGATGGCCTTGCGGTTGCCACCCGAAAGCGTGACGAGACCGACCCCCGAAATCTGGCTGACGCGCTGCTGCAGGCGCGTATTCACGAAATCCTGCACCTCGGTAAGGGGCAGGGTGCGCGAGGTGATGCCAAGGGTCAGAACGGGGGTGTCGGCCGGATTGACCTTGGCATAGATCGGCGGGGCAGGCAGATCGGTCGGCAGCAGCGAATTGGACTGGTTGATGGCCGCCTGCACCTCCTGCTCGGCGATATCCATCGACATGTCGAGCCCGAAGCGCAGCGTGATGACAGAGGCACCGCCGGAAGACTGTGAGGTCATCTGGTCGAGGCCTGGCATCTGGCCGAGCTGCGTCTCGAGCGGCGCCGTGACGGAGGTGGCCATCACATCCGGGCCAGCGCCCGGATAGAAGGTCGAGACCGTGATAGTGGGATATTCGACCTGAGGCAGGGCCGATATCGGCAGGAAGTGATAGCCGAGAAACCCGGTCAGCATGATCGCCAGCATCAGCAGCGAGGTTGCGACCGGACGATCGATAAAGAGGCGTGACGGGTTCATGGGCGGGCTTACTGCGCGGGCTTGGCGGCGGGAGCGGAAGGCGTTGTCGACTTGGCATCGCCCTTGTCTGCGCTCTTGTCGCTGTCATCGGCCGGGATGGTAACCTTGGCACCGGGGCGCAGATGGTTCGTGCCATCGGTCACGACGCGCTCGCCCAGCTTGAGGCCGGACTTGATGACCGTCACGTCATTGCTCGCAATGCCGGTGGTGACGGTGCGCATCTCAACCGTGTTGTCATCCTTCACGACATAGACGAACTGCCCGTCAGGCCCCGTCTGCAGCGCATTGGACGAGAGCAGGATCACATCATGCAGCGTGTCGACCAGCAGGCGGGCATTCACGAACTGGTTCGGGAAGAGATGCTCGTCCTCGTTCGAGAAGATGGCGCGCATACGCACCGTACCGGTGGCGGTGTCGATCTGGCTGTCGACAGCCTTGACCGAGCCGGTGGCGATCCTGTTCAGATTGGCGCTGTCCCAGGCCTCGACCGGCAGCTCGCCCACCTGTCGCAGGCGATCCATGACCTGCGGCAGCTGGTCCTGAGGCAGGGTGAAGATGACCGAGATCGGCTGCATCTGGGTCAGGATGGTGAGACCACCCGACTGACCTGCCGTAAAGTAATTGCCCATATCGACCGCGCGGATACCGACGCGACCGTCAACAGGCGCCAGGATATGGCAGTAATAGAGGTTGAGGCGGGCATTATCGACATTGGCCTGATCGAGCTTGACCGTGCCTTCGAGCTGCTGGACCTTGTATTCGGCGTCTTTTGCCGTCATGGCCGCGATCGAGTTCTGGGCGATCAGCTTGGCATAACGCGCTGCATTGACCTGGGCGTCGGCAAGCTGGGCCTTGTCCTGCTGCAGCGTGCCGAGCTGCTGCTCGAGCGCCACCTGATAGGGGCGCGGATCGATCAGCACGAGTTCGTCGCCTGCCTTGACGTGCTGACCTTCCTTGAATTCGACATTCATGATGTAGCCGCTCACACGCGCCTGCACCGTGACGTTGGTGATGGGCACAACCGTGCCGAGCTCGGTCAGGATCTCGGGCATGTTGCCGGTCTTGACCACAGCCACCGCAACGGGGCTCGCATCGCTGTTGCGTTGCGCGCCTGCGCCGCTCTTGTGGCTGCCACGGCCAGCGTGATGGGTTGTGCTGTGCGGGCGCAGAAACGCGACGGCAAGAAGCAGAACGATTACCCCGCCAATCACGAAGAGCAGGCGGCGCCTCCGGCGCGGCTTGCCCGGCATGGGCGAAGCTGAGGCATGGGGCGCAGTATGGCGCGCAGGCTGGGTCCGATCGGGGCCCGTCTGGTCAGTCATCTCTTCTCGTCTTCCATCACCCAAATCCAGGCGCGGTCACATGTGCGTTCTGGTGTCTGAGACATACGTTATTTGAGGCCGCCCTATCATGACGTCAGCTAAATTCTAGTTCAATGACGAAACAATTCAAAACACACTGCGTTACGTCACATCGCCGCATGGCTGCCGATATTGCGTGTAGCCGAACGAAACCGTTTTGCTTATGCCTCGTTGCTCTTATCGTCACGGATGTTTCGCATTCCGTTTAGTGAAAGGATTATGACAATGGCCGATGCAGTTGAAAACAAGGGTGAAGGCCTGCTCGACGAAGCCAAGGGCCGTCTCAAGGATGCTGCCGGTGGCCTGACAGGCGACGCAAAGCTTCAGGCCGAAGGCAAGATCGACCAGCTTTCCGGCATGGCGCAGCAGGAATTCGCCGATCTTTACGATGATGCCGAGACCACGCTCGAAAAAGCAACCGCCTTCGTGCAGGACCGTCCGCTGATCTCGCTCAGCGTGGCCATTCTGGTCGGCACGATCCTTGGCGCAATCTTCTTCGGTCGTTCGAAGAAGAAATAATATCGCCCGTCAGGGACGTATTTCGGAGGGGGGATCGCAGTGATGCGGTCCCCTTTCTTCGTATTGACAGAGGAAAAAAGAATCCGCGACGCGTAACAGGGGTTTACAGCGCGATTCGGGTGATTCAAAAGCGATTCGAATGACTGTGCGACTCGGGCAGTCCGACCTGTTTCTTCTCGTCAAGGATCCTGCGACCGCTCATGCCAGACTACGC
The DNA here is from genome assembly GCF_025994195.1 of Asaia spathodeae NBRC 105894. Lineage (NCBI taxonomy): Bacteria > Pseudomonadati > Pseudomonadota > Alphaproteobacteria > Acetobacterales > Acetobacteraceae > Asaia > Asaia spathodeae. The sequence continues at coordinate 77,737 of NZ_BAPY01000073.1, forward strand.
TCTCGAATCTGCCAATGGGGCACCTGAAAAGAGCGTGGTCGGCCTCGACGAGGTCGGACGCGGTCCGTTGGCGGGTCCCGTCATCGCCGCAGCGCTAATTTTCCTGACGCCGCCCGTCGCGGCTCTGGCCACGCTGATCGATGATTCGAAAAAGCTGACGGCAAAGCGTCGTGATGCCGCCTATGCGGCCCTCATGCAGACACCATCGGTGCGCGTCGGGCTGGGCGCGGCATCGGTTGCAGAAATCGAGGCGATCAATATCGGCAAGGCGTGCCATCTCGCCATGAAGCGGGCACTGCAGCATCTGGGCATCATTCCCGATTGCGCTCTCGTCGATGGCAATCGCCTGCCTGATCTGGGTTGCCCTGCCGTGGCGGTTGTCGGCGGCGATCGCAAAAGTCTCTCTATTGCCGGCGCGTCCATCATTGCCAAGGTGACGCGAGACCGGCTCATGACGCGTCTTTCCGAGCGCCACAATGCCTATGGGTGGGAAAAGAATGCCGGTTACGGCACGGCCCTGCATATGGCTGGTTTGAAACAGGCTGGTGTCACGCCTCATCACCGCCGCGAATTTGCCCCTATACGCGCCCATCTCGCTGGCGCAGCCCATATGGTCGGAGCCATCTAATGCAGGATTTTCCCCTCGATCAGATCCTGTGCGGTGAATGCATTGAAACGATGCGCAGCCTGCCCGATGCGAGCATCGACTGCATTTTCGCCGATCCGCCCTATAATCTGCAGCTGCGTGGCGAACTGCGCCGTCCCGACGAAACCGTTGTCGACGGTGTCGATGACGCTTGGGACAAGTTTGCCGATTACGCCACATACGACAATTTCACCCGTGAATGGCTGGCTGAAGCGCGTCGCCTCCTGACCAAGGATGGCACGATCTGGGTGATCGGTTCGTATCACAACGTCTTCCGCCTCGGCGCCATTATGCAGGATCTCGGTTTCTGGATCCTGAACGATATCGTATGGCGCAAGGCCAATCCGATGCCGAATTTCCGCGGCCGTCGCTTCACGAATGCGCATGAAACCCTGATCTGGGCAGCGCGTGGGCCGGAGAGCAAATACCGCTTCAATTATCAGGCCATGAAGGCCCTCAATGACGATATGCAGATGCGCAGTGACTGGTACCTGCCGCTCTGCACCGGCAATGAGCGTCTGCGCAATGCCCATGGTCTGAAGCTTCACCCGACCCAGAAGCCCGAGAGCCTGCTGCATCGCGTTCTGATTGCCTCGACCGTCGTTGATGACATCGTGCTCGATCCGTTCTCGGGCAGCGGTACCACAGCCGCGATGGCCAAGCGTCTCGGACGTCGTTTCATCGGTATCGAGCGCCACCCCGACTATATCGAGGCGGCACGGGCACGCGTCGAGGCCGAAACCCGTCTGTCGGACGACCAGCTGGCCATTACCCCAGCCAAGCGCGAACTACCGCGGATTCCGTTCGGAAGCTTCGTCGAGCAGGGGGCACTGCCTGCCGGAACGGAGCTGTTCGACCGCCAGCGTCGTCTGAGCGCAACCGTCATGCCCGATGGCAGTCTTGTTTCCGGCTCGCATCGCGGGTCGATCCACAAGATGGGGGCCATTCTGACCAATGCGCCTTCGTGCAATGGCTGGACCTTCTGGTATTTCGAACGCCAGGGCGAAGTCCTGCAGATCGATATCCTGCGTACCGAGCAGGCCCAGACGCCCCTGCGCAACGTTGGCTGAACGCCAGGTCGATCAGGTAACTCCCGGGTCTTGTTGACGATTTTGCGATAACAAGACCTAGGGATGATGATGGATCCGGTATAGTTGAAAGTATTCGCCCCTTGTATTCAGGGTGGCGATTGGCCGGATTCGATCGATGATGATGTTCGATACTTCATTGTCGTATCGAAATAAAAAACCTTACAAATGATTGCCGGGCGTCCTTCTGCGTCTTTCCTGTGAAAAACATCGTCTGTTTCTGCGTTCAGAAAACAGGCCTGCTTTCTGATGACCTCGGTGCCTGTGCTCCCGTCTCCGGGTTTAGAGGGGGGATCGTGCCGCCGCATTGGTACGGATCCCGCTTCCCGGCAGCAAGGACGCAGCCATGGGGCAGGGCGGGTACGAGTTGAGACCGCAGGAGCATCAAGCGATCATGGACGAGAAAAAGCCCGAAAACGCTCAGGAATGGCTGGACCCGGCCCGCGACCCCGACAGCCGCGCCCGTGCTGCAACCCGCGCCATGAGCCATGACCAGAAAATGTCGTGGGTTTCCGGTCCGATGGCCATTCCCGGTAACGGCGCGAAGAAGCCCGAGGGCGCGATAGGGTCAGCCGGTTATTTCCCCGCCATGCCTGCGCTGGGTCTGCCAGCGCAACAGCAGAGCGATGCCAGTCTGGGCATAGGCAATCTGGCCGATGTCAGGCCGGGCGATACAGCGACGGCGCTCCCTTCCTCACTGATGCTTGGCGCCTCTTTCGATCCTGCCCTGGCAAGAGAGACTGGACAGGTCGTCGGGCGGGAGGGGCATGCAAAAGGCTTCAACGTCGTGCTGGGTGGCGGCGCCAATCTGCTGCGTGAGCCCCGCGGCGGGCGTATTTTCGAATACGTCTCAGAAGACCCCCTCCTGACCGGCCATATCGCCGGTGGATCGGTTGCCGGCATCCAGTCCTGTCATGTCGTGTCGACCATCAAGCATTATGCGATCAATCCCGAGGAAACGGGTCGTGTGATGATCAGCTCCGATATCAGCGAGACCGCCCTGCGTGAGAGCGATCTGCTGGCTTTCGAAATGGCCATCGAGATCGGTCAGCCGGGTGCCGTCATGCCGGGCTATAATCTGGTCAACGGGGTCTGGGCGTCGGAAAACGCGTTTCTGCTGACCCAGGTGCTGCGTGACGACTGGGGCTATCGCGGCTGGGCCATGTCTGACTGGGGCGCCACCCATACGACCGTTAAGGCGATCATGTCCGGGCTGGATGTGCAATCCGGCGCCAATATCGATCCCGAGCCGTTTTTCGGTGCGCCGTTGAACGAGGCGATCAGGACCGGCGCTGTGCCTGCCGAGCGTCTCGATCTCGCCATCACCCGTCAGCTGCGCAGTCTGTTTGCCGTCGGTGCTGTCGATCATCCTGCGAAACCGGGCGGGACGATCGATTACGAGGCGCATAAGGCAATCGCCAGGCGTGCGGCTGAAGGCGGTATCGTTTTGCTGCGTAACGAAAATGCGCTTCTCCCGCTGCGCAAGACGCTCGATCGTATACTGGTCGTGGGTGCCCATGCCGATAGCGGTGTGCTGTCCGGCGGTGGGTCATCCTCTGTCACGCCAACAGGCAGTCTGAAGCTCAAGGGCGCAGAATTTGCCGGTGTGCCACTCGAAAAAGTCTATCACCCGTCATCGCCTGTTCAGGCAATCCGCCAGCTCTCGCCCAATACGGAAGTGATCTATGACGATGGCAAGGATCATGCCGCCGTCTCGGAAAAGGCGCGTGAGGCTGACGTCGTCATCCTCTTTGCCGAGCTGTGGCGCACCGAAGGTCAGGATGTGCAGGGGCTTGCCCTGCCGGATGGGCAGGAGGCGCTGATTGCCGAGCTGGCTGCGGCAAACCCGAAGACGATCGTGGTGCTGGAAACCGGAGGGCCTGTTCTCATGCCGTGGCGTGAGCAGGTTCCTGCCATTCTGAACGCCTTCTATGTCGGTTCGGGCGGTGGCGAGGCCATCGCTGCAATCCTGTTCGGTCAGGTCAACCCTTCAGGACGTCAGCCTTATACGACGCCGCTGAGTGAGGCGGATCTGCCAAGACCGGAGCAGATCGACCCGGACACCGTCATTTCCAATCCTGGCCAGCCCGTGGACAAGTCGATCGTGCATCGGGACTACGATATCGAAGGCGCGGATGTCGGTTATCGCTGGTTCTCCCGTACCGGAAAAAGCGTCGCTTATCCCTTCGGCTTCGGACTGAGCTATACGCAGTTCGAATACGGTCCGCTGCAACCCGAGGCCGATCTCGCCTCCGTCAGCGTGGTCCTGACCAATGTCGGGCCGGTTGCTGGTGCGGAAGTCGTGCAGATCTACGCCCTGCGCGACGGTGATGCGTCGTTCCAGCCGCGTCTGGTTGGGTTCTCGAAAGTCTCGCTCGCACCGGGTGAGACGGCTTCTGTCGCGGTAGAGATCGAAAAGCACCTGCTCGCCCGGATCGTAGGGGAGGAATGGGTACGAGAGGCGGGGCGTTATCGTCTTGAAGTGCGAAGCGATGCGTTGACCCCGATCACAGGATCTACCCTTGATCTGCCGCGCTGGACGCGTTCCCTGCGCCATGACGCGCCGATAGACTGAAGATGGGAAGGGGCGCGGATCGATTCAGATCATCCGCGCCGGTATTCGACGCCCCGTCAGGAGACGGGGCGATCGGACGCCAGGGCGATGTTCAGCCGCCGAAGCCGAGAAAGCCGATGGTGGGCTGGGGCTGACCGCCCGACGCATCGTGCCGGGGCTTGCCCGCAACAGCCATGGCGGAAGTGCCCTTGCGGCCCTTGCCCTTGATCGTCAGATGCCCATTGCCCTTGGAATCGGTTTCGATCTCGGAATGGGTGGTTTCGGCGGCGAAACCGTTATCGCCATAGTTACGCATCGAGAGCAGCAGGAACATGATGTCCTTGCGATTGAGGTCGATGGCCATATCGAGCGGCGTCTGGAACAGAACGTTCTTGGCGTTCATGTCCGCACCACGATTGAGCGCTTCCTTGGCGGCGTTCAGCGAGCCACGGTTGATGGCATCGAAAAGGGCCTCAGTCGGGTTGAGGTCGACATTGGCGTGACCTGCATCCGATTCCTGAGAGTCAGCTCCGGGAAGGGCCGATGGCGGCGCAGCAGCCTTGGCAGCACGGCGTGCCTCTGCCTTCTTCTGCGCCTCTTCGGCTTCCTGTTCCGCTTCCGCATCGTCGGCAGACTGCGCATGCGCGGCATGCCACGGAATAAAGAACACGGGCGACGCGGCCAGAGCCGTCGTCAGCATCAGGGGAAAAAGTCGTTTGACATTCATGTGACGTCTCGAGTGGCGCATGAGAAGACTATAAGCGATCGTTAAGAAGCTGGCGACTCCCTATCGGCGGCGAAGTCTGCCTTCGCGCCACCATCCGATAAAGAGAAGGGCCAGCGTGCCCAAAAGGGCAAGCCAGGACGGGCAGAGTTCAGTCAGTCGGCTCGAAGAGGCAACCGGCACAAGCTGACGCGGAAATCCGATCCAGCCCGAACCCGCAAAATTGCCGGACGTGACCTGCCTGATCTGCGGTGTTACCGTGTTCTCACCCAGCCAGAGCGTGGCACTATGGCTTTGCCTGGCGAGAGGCGAGAGAATGGTCGCCGTGGCACGCAGATCGGCATCCTCGATCGGGTTGCGCGTGGCCTGTGCGGCGACAGCCGTGAGACCGTCCTGCCGCACCACCCACAGACCGTCCTGACCATTGGTCGGCACAGTGTTGGCAAACACGCCATTCGTCGCTGGTTTGAGGGTGACGGAATGACTGGTGCCGTCCGGCGCCGTCACGCGTGCAGGGCTGGTCAGACGGGTCGAATCGCTGTGACGTTCGATATGCAGGCTGTTTTCCCTGATCGAGGCACGAAGCTGGTTTTCTTCCAGCTCAGGCTCTTTCATCAGCCAGTGAGACAGCCGCTTGAGCAGTTCGGCCTGGGGGCCACCACCGCCTTCGCCTCGTGACCAGAGCCAGAGCTGATCGGACAGAAGCAATGCCACGCGCCCCTTGCGCACGGTGTCGAGCACAAGAAGCGGCTGGTTTTCGGGCCCTGTCAGAAGGGACGTGCCGTGAAGCGAATCCGATGCCAGCCCGCGATACCACGGTCCCCATGGCTGGGGCAGGCCCGCCGTTACCGGGTGGCGTTGGCCTGACTCGGTTGGTTTTGGTACGAAACGTTCGTTGATCACACCATTCGGTGGCACATGCGCGGGCAGGATGTCGGCCAGAGGCGTATCCTGCAACGTGCCGTCCTCGGTGAATTCCGGCCCGGCAGTCAGCAGCAGCCCGCCGCCCTCACGCACGTAATCGGCGATATTGGCGAGGTAATCCTGCGGCAGGATTCCGGCATTGTGGAAACCATCGAGAATGATCAGATCGAATTGTTTGATCTTGTCCTGAAACAGCTCCTTGATCGGGAACGGAATCAGGGCGAGATCGGAAAGCGGCGTGCCGTCATCCTTGTCCGGTGGCCGCAGAATGGTGAAATGCACGAGATCGACGGAAGGATCGGCCTTGAGCAGACGACGCCAGACGCGCTCGCCCTGATTGGGTGTGCCGGAAACCAGCAATACCTTGAGCCTGTCGCGCACCCCGTTGATGCGCACGATGGCACTGTTGTTGCGCGGGCTGACCTCACCGGCGAGAGGCGCAGCCGAAAGCGTGATCAGCGTTTCACCCGGATGCCTGACCGGCACGGTCAATTCGAGCGGTTCGCCCGAAATGGCCGGAATTTGCCGTGGCGGCTCGTCTCCCTGACGCAGGGTGAGCGTGACGGGCTGCTTTCCTGCTGCGCCGAGATCGTCCACCACCATGCGCAGGGTCGCGTCCTTGCCGACGAGGGCATAAGGGGGTGCCTGCAGAATGCGCAGTCTGCGATCTGTTTCCTCACCCTTGCCCGTCAGCAGAACATGCAGCGGCAGAATCCTGCCGTCACGCTGGAAAAGCGGGGGGAGGGCAGAGGGTGCATCATGCACCATGCCATCGGTCAGCAGAATGGCGCCGCTGAACCGTCCCGGGGGGAGGTCCGCCTGATCGATGGCGTCGAAAAGACGTGTGCCATGGCCATCGCCACCCTGAACAGTCACGGTGTGCAGGGTGAGGCCCGGTATGGCGTGCGCCTCTTCCTGAAGGCGAGCAGCGGCTTTTTCAGCACTGTCGAGGCGGTTGCGCAGCGCCATGGAGGGTGAGTGATCGACCACCAGCAGGACATCCTGCGGAGCCGGTTCGAAGAAAGGACGGCTCAGGCGCGGACCGGCCAGCCAGAAGACGAGCAGCAGCAGCGCCAGCATGCGCGCCAGACTGCCCGGAACCCGGCGCAGCAATGCGTAGACGCCGATAATGACGGCCAGCCCGGCGGCCAGTGCGAGCAGCCAGACCGGGATGAGGGGCATGAAGGTGAGATGGATCATTGTTCCATCCTCTTCAGAAGTTCGGGAACACGCATCTGGTCGGCCTTGTAATTGCCGGTCAGGGCGTAGAGCAGCAGATTGACACCAAAGCGATAGGCCTGGGTGCGTTGGTCATCACCGCCGGGAATGACGGCATAGGGCGTATTGCCCTGCGCATCCATGGCCCAGGCATGAGCCCAGTCGCCTGCGCCGATGATGATAGGGCTGACATCGTCATTGCTGTCATCGCCGCTGCGCGCCACCCAGACGGGCAGACCCTGCACGCGGCCGGGAAAATCGTGAAGCAGGTAAAAACTGTGGGCCAGAACATGATGGTCGTCGAGCTTGCTCAGCGGCGGCACGACCAGACCCGCGGTAGCCCTTTTGAGCGCCGAGCGTGTCTGACCTTCATCCTGCGTCGAGAGTTCGGAGCCGACCCCTTGCGTGTCGAGCATCAGGATACCACCATGCGCCATGAAGCTGTTCAGGGCTGCAGAGCGCTTCGGGTCTTCCTGCACGTCTTCGGTGATGGGCCAGTAGAGCATCGGATAATAGGCCAGATCGTCCTTGCCGGGGGTCACCCCATCAGGATGGCCCATCACGGCAGAGGAGCGATCCGAGGCATAATTCGACAGGCCCTGAAGCCCCTCGCGCGAGGCTTGATCGATATCGTCATGACCTGTCAGCACATAGCCAAGGCGGGTTTCGAGCGCGGCTCCCGGCACGGTGCCATGGGTGACGGCCTGGGTTTTCGGGGTCTCGTCATCTTCCTGCGCCAGGGCGCAGTGGGGCGCCATGAGAGCTGGTGCTGCGACCAGAAGACCAAGCATTGCCAGACGTCCGAGCATCCCGCGTAGCCAGAGCGCGACGAGAAAATCAGCCAGCAGCAGAAGCAGCGCCGCACCCAGCGAATACGGGGCAAGTGCATGATCGAGTGAGACATGATCGGGCGTCAGAGCCGTCCCCATCAGGGCTTCCGGCGTGATGGGGGGCAGATGGTCGCCCAGATTGAACGCACGACGCGACAGTCGCGGGCCGTAAAAGCCGGGCGGATGCTGCACATCGGGTCTGGTCGTGGCAAAGGCCTCAACCGATAGCGGGCGTGCGGCTTCAGGCGGGGCGACAAGTTGTCCATGCGCATCGAGCATGGTGAAGGGAACGAGCTGACGCAGTTCCGACTGGTCTTTCTGACCGACAGAGCGCTGAACCAGCCGCTCGAGCATCGCGGGGAAAAGTCCGGAAAGCGGCAGGCTCGACCAGTCGGCTGTGCCTGTCACATGAAACAGCACAAGCTCACCTTGGCCGAAGGCGCTTGCGGTCACCAGCGGCGTACCATCGCTCAGTCTTGCCCAGACATGGTCGCCCAGTTCGGCGGTGGGCTGGGCCAGAACCTGACGGGTGACAGTGACTTCCTTGGGCAGGGTCAGGCCGTCGAAAGGCGAATGTTCTGCAAAGGCCGAAAGCACTTGCGGCTTGCCCCATGACATGGGGCCACCGAGTTGACGCATACCGCCCATCAGCGGCACGGGCAACAGGGTCCTAGCCTTGTCGGGGGATGATGCATTCGGGTCCGATGCGAGAACCGGGCCGGCAAAGCGTATCAGCACGCCACCATGACGTACCCAGTCGGCAACGCGTCTGCGGGTATCGTCATCGGCAAGCGTGCCATCGGTCGCAATCAGAACCGAGAGCTTCTGCTTCAGCAGATCAGGCACCGCGCCACGATGAAGTTCGCCGACGCCCTCGATGGCCTGAGCCAGAAAGAATCCCTGACCCGTCAGGGGCGTGTCCTGCGTGCCGGGGGTCAGCAGGCCCACAGGGTGACGGCGCTGTCCTGCGTCAAGCAGATAGAGCGCAGAAGGGCCGGGCAGAGGCAGCGTGTCGCTTTCCAGCGCCAGACGGGTGGCACGATTGCGCAGCAGAGGCGGCAGGGGGAGGTCAGTGCCGCTGGCATCTTTCCCGGTGAGGGGGAAAATGCCGAGCGTACCGCCATTCTCGTCACGTGCCCGCACTGCAAGAGGGCGTGTGGGGCAGGGCAGCGCGCTGAAAGACGCTGTCAGGGCCCCGTTATCACCCTGATGGGCCGAAAGCAGCATCGTGTCGCAGCCCGGCCAGCGCATGTCGCTCACGCGACTGCCTGAGGCATGCAGCGCCTTGGCAAGTGACGAATCGGCCGGGGTCGAGACACCATCCGAAAGCAGCACGATGTCGCGCACGGTGCCCTGCGCCGTATTGTCCCGAAGCGCTTCGATCTGCCTGGCGCTCTGTGTCCGGTCCGCAGGCCAGGAATGTGGCGTGAGCGCGAGAAGACGCTCTTCGAAACGGGCGCGGTCACGGGTGGTAAACGGCGCGGCCATGCTGCCATCGGCATCGGGCGCGCTCAGAAGAAGCGTGACCTCATGTCCGGCGCGAAACCGCCTTTCGGCAAGGCTGCGCGCAGCGCGCAGGCGCTCCTGCCAGTGAGGGACGGCTGCCCAGCCATTATCGAGAACCAGCTCCAGATCCTGGGAAGGCTGTGCGCTGAGATCGCGACCAAGCCAGACAGGCTGGGACAGGCCAAGCACCAGAAGAGCGACAGCAAGCAGGCGCAGAACAAGCAGCCAGAGTGGCGAACGTGCCGTATCGGCCCGGCCAGCTCGCAGGCGGCGCAAAATCTGGAGAGACGGATAGGCCTGCTCTTTTGGCGGGGGCGGCGTCGCCTTGACCAGCCAGTAGATGACGGGCAGGGCAACCAGCCCTATCAGCGCAAGGGGGGTAAGAAAGATCATGCGTGCAGACGCCCCCCTGTGAGCCGCGCATAAAGCGCGAGCAGGGCAGGCAACAGGGGTTGATCGGTGTGATGCAGCGTGAAGCCTGCGCGATGGGATTCGGCCATATGAGACAGCCGGTCGAGATGGGCGCGCATTTCGCGCTCATAGGATTCCGCAAGCGTCTCTACGGCGGGAAGCGTCAGATCGCCCTCGGCTTCGAGACTGTCGAAGGTGATGCGCCCTGCATAAGGCAGGCTGCGCTCTGCCGGGTCGAGCACACAGAGCAGTTCGGTGCGTGCGGGTCTTGCGGCAACATCGGCCAGCAGTTTTTCCATCGCGTCAGGCGTGACCAGGAAATCGCTCACCAGAATGAGCTGGCCATAGGGGCGCAGCGTATCGAGTGAGGGCAGGGAAACAGACGGGCCGAGAACGAGATTCTGGGCGAGGCGGGGCAGCGCATGAGGGCCACTGACCGATCGTCCCTGTTCCGGTCCGTTCAGAAGGGCGACGCGCTCGCCGCCATGCAGCGCCGCTGCGGCAAGGGCCAGAGTAGCAAGCTGCGCCTGGGCGTTCTTGCGTGGCAGGTCGGGGCGTGACTGCCAGTCCATTGAAGGCGAGGGGTCGCACCATAAGGTGAGTTGCTGCGCGCCTTCGGCCTCGCGTTCGCGCACCCAGAGCTGGTCGCTGCGCGCCGACTGGCGCCAGTCAATGCGATGGGCGGGCTCATGATCATGGGCCGGGCGATATTGCCAGAAATCCTCGCCTGCACCGGCACGATGTTGATGATGCACACCTGCGCGAAGCTGCTGCCCGATGCGTTCGGCTTCGATCACCAGAGGAGGCAGAAGGGCCTCGGCTTCTGGCGTGAGCGCGGGCGTCTGGGCCGACGAAGCGCTGGCGGCGCTTTTCTGACGCCGCCACTTCCCGAAAAAACCGCTCACGGTCAGAGAAGCGCCTCAACGGCCTTGGCGATGAGCTCTTCGACCTTGAGCCCCGAGGCACGGGCCGAGAAGCTCAGCGCCATACGGTGGGCGAGCACAGGCTCGGCCAGTTCGGCGACATCGTCCAGGCTCGGCGCCAGTCGTCCGTCGAGCAGGGCCTGGGCGCGGCAGCTCAGCATGAGCGCCTGTGCCGCACGCGGGCCGGGGCCATAGAGAAGGGAGCTTGCCAGTTCGGGCCTGTAGGCGGTTTCCGGACGAAGCCCGCGCACAAGGGTAAGAATGGCCTCGAGTACTTTCTCGCCTACGGGCAGGCGGCGCACGAGCGCCTGTGCCTCGATCAGACTGCGAGCCGAAAGCAGCACAGGCGCTTCTGCAGTGAGGGCGCCGGTTGTCTGCAGCAGCATGTCGCGCTCGGCATCACGCTCGGGAAAGGTCAGGGCGATACGCAGCATGAAGCGATCGAGCTGTGCTTCCGGCAGCGGATAGGTGCCTTCCTGCTCGATCGGGTTCTGGGTTGCCAGAACATGGAAGGGGCGCGGCAGCTTGTGATTGGTGCCAGCCTGAGCCACCTCATATTCCTGCATGGCCTGAAGCAGGGCGGACTGGGTGCGCGGGCTGGCGCGGTTGATTTCATCGGCCAGAAGAAGCTGCGTGAAGATCGGCCCCTTCACGAAACGAAAGAAACGACGGCCATTTTCATCCTCATCGAGGATATCGCTGCCCGTGATGTCGGAGGGCATCAGATCGGGTGTGAACTGCACGCGCCGTGTATCGAGCCCCAGCACCTGCGCCGCCGTACTGACGAGCAGCGTCTTGCCCAGACCGGGTGCGCCGATCAAAAGCGCGTGACCACCAGACAGAATGGTGACCAGAAGCCGGTCGATCACATCGCGTTGCCCGAGCACAATCTGCCCGATTGCGTCTCTGACAGCGCCGAGTTGCGCGGTCAGGCGCTCGGCCATGGCGAGATCGGCAGGACTATCGGCGGAAAAGGAAGAGAGGTCGTTCTGGCTCATATTTGTCAATCTGACAGTTCCGGGGGTTTCATCAAGCCATAAGACGACCCAACTTGCAGCATGAGACGAGATTTTTGGACCGCAAGCGGAGAGAGCGTTGAAAGACGGAGTGGCAAAACGGACGTCAGACTGCGCAGAAACACCAGATTGCGCAGAGATGCAGGGCAGGCATGAGGTCGAGTGCCTTTCCGGTGCAGAAAGCCATGACGGGATCGCGGCAGGGGCAGCGACACCCCGCGTGCTGCCTTTTCTCATCAAGCGTGACGGCACATGGCTCTATCGGGGCTCTCCGGTGCGTCGCAAGGAGATGCTCTGTCTGTTTGGCTCCATGCTCACGCGCGACGCAGAGGGGGCGTACTGGCTGCGCACCCCGAGTGAAAACGGAACGATTCAGGTCGAGGATGTGCCCTTCATTGTGCGCGAGCTCGATTTCAGAGGCGTTTGCGGTCGGCAGCAGAATCTCTGTCTGCGCACGAACATGGATGAACTGCTCTGCGTCGGTCCGGCCCATCCGCTGATCGTCGACTGGCAGCGCCCACCTTCTGAGGATTGTGCAGCGATTCCCTATGTGCAGGTCAGGCGTGGCGATGGTGACAAGCCGATACTCGCCCGATTGTCGCGCCCGGTCTATTATGAGCTCGTTGCCCTGGCAGTGCCGGGTCATGTTGGCTGCCGGCCCTGCATGGGTGTGTGGAGCCAGGATTGCTTCTTTCCACTCGCCTCCATGCCCTGATCCTGAAGACAGGGCGGGGGTTCGTTCCCTTCCACTGGATCTGACGTGACGATTCTCGATCTCCTGCCTGACCGTTCCGGCCTCGACCGCATCTGGTCGATCCTGCCACAGGCGCGTCTGGTCGGAGGGTCCGTGCGTGATCTTCTGCTCGGCGGCCAGGATGTGCATGATCTCGATCTGGCGACACCCGAACCGCCAGAAGAGATGCAGGCGAGGCTGGAAGCCGCCGGGGTCAAGACCATCCCTACGGGTCTGTCCCATGGTACGATCACTGCGCTGATCGCACGCGTGCCTTATGAGATCACGACATTGCGCCGGGATATCACGACTGACGGCCGTCATGCTGAGGTGGCCTGGACGACCGACTGGCAGGAAGATGCGGCAAGGCGCGATTTCACCATCAATGCGCTGTTCTGCGACCGCCACGGCGAGATCCACGACTATTTCGGTGGACAGGACGATCTGAAGGCGCATCGACTGCGCTTTGTCGGCGATGCCGGTCAGCGTATCGAGGAAGACGCGCTGCGCATCCTGCGCTTTTTCCGTTTCGATGCCCGGTTCGGCGATGAAAAGCCGGATGTAGAGGCCCTGTCTGCCATAACTGCCCGTGCCGGGCTCATTGCCGGGCTGTCTGGCGAAAGACTGGCCAGCGAGATGCTGCGCATTCTGGTCGGCCCGCATCTCATGCGTACGCTCGGGCATATGGATGAGGCTGGCATTCTGGCGCCGATCGTTCCAGCCCCGCGTCTCGACCGGCTGGCGCGAGCGCTCGATAACGGTCTGCCTGAAGACGGGCTTCTGCGTCTGGGCGTACTGAGCGATGCGCCCGATCTGGCAGGAAAACTGCGTCTGTCAGGCAAGCAGATCGAGCGTCTGGCGCGTATGAACCCGGCAAACCGCCTGACATCCTTCGATCAGGATGGGTGTGTCATGCCCGAGGCTGCCATGTTTGTGCCGGAGCTGAGCGATGATTGCCTTCGTCGCCTTCTTTCCTGTCACCCGAAGGAAAGCCTGATCGACCGAAGCTGGTCTGCGCAGGCCGATTCCGGTGTGCAGGGCCAGTCAGGCTGGGACATACTCCGGGCGCGGCTTGCGGCAATGGTCGTGCCGGTCTTTCCCGTTGCGGGCCGCGATGCCGTGGCGCTCGGGGTTCCGGCAGGCAAGGATATCGGCGTGCTGATCGGGGCGGTGACGCGCTGGTGGCGCGCCAGAGGCTGCCTGCCTGATCGAGAAGCCTGCCTGAGGGAACTCAAAAACCGTCTGCCCCTTTCCCCGCAAGGCCTTGGGCGGTAAATGGCAGGAATGAAAATACCGCAGCAGGCAAGCCAGCCCCCTTTGCGCCGCATTGATCCTCAGGGTGCGCAGGGCCGACAGATGCTCTGGCGTATCTGGCGCGAAGAGGTGCGTCAGCATGTTGGCCGACTGGCCGGTGTGGTGGTTCTGACCATTCTGACAGCAGGTCTGACTGCGCTTTATCCTCTCGTGATCAAGCGCGCTGTCGATATGTTTGCCGTGCATGATCCGCGCATCCTCTATCAGGTGCCTGCACTTGTGGTTCTGGTGACAGGGCTCAAGGCCGCCAGCCAGTACGGACAGACCCTTTCGGTGCAGAGTCTGGTCCTGGTGGTCATACGCGGCCTGCAATCGCGCATGTTTGCCCACGCGCTGACGGCCGATATCGCCCGTATCGAGCGTGAGGCACCGGCACAATGGGCCGCGCGTTTCACCACCGATGCCGTGTCGATACGCGAGGCCATGATCCGCGCGGTCAATGCGCTGGGCGATGTGGTGACGGTTGTCGGCCTCGTTGCCTCGATGATCTATACCGACTGGGAACTGAGCCTGATTGCGCTCGTGCTCTATCCCGTCGCGGCTGTGCCTATCCAGAAGCTCGGCAAGCGTGTGCGTCGTGCCTCTGGCGGCATGCAGGAACAGATTGGCGAGACGGCGACCCTGCTCAATGAGAGCTTCGCTCTGGCGCGTCAGGTTCGTGTCTATCGCATGGAAGACAGCGAAGCGACGCGTATCGATCGTTCGCTTACCCTGCTGCACAACGCGTTCTGGCGCATCTCACGCGGTCGCGCCCGTGTCGATCCCGTACTCGAGGTGCTGGGTGGTACGGCTATTGCAGCCGTTCTCGGCTTTGCGGGGTGGCGCGCGGCCATGGGCGGCGCCACGCTTGGCGATTTTACCGCTTTCATCGCCGCACTTTTCGCCGCCTCGCGTCCGTTGCGATCGCTTGGTTCGCTGAATGCGGCCCTTCAGGAAGGGCTTGGCGGGCTTGAGCGCGTTTTCTCTGTGATCGACGAGCCACCCGCCGTTGCGGAACGTCCCGATGCGCGCCCCTTGCCACCGGGTCATGGTCGTCTGGTTTTTCAGGATGCCCATTTTGCCTATCCCGATGGACGCATCGGCCTGAAGGGGCTGAATTTCGATGTGCGTCCGGGCTGGACCGTGGCGCTTGTCGGGCCGTCAGGCGCAGGCAAGTCGACGGCATTGTCGCTTATCCCTCGTCTGCATGATGTGAATGGCGGCGGAATATTGCTGGACGGGGTCGATCTTCGTGATCTGCGTCTTGCCGATCTGCGCGATGCCATTGCCTATGTCAGCCAGGACACCACGCTTTTCGATATGTCGGTGCTGGAAAATATCCGTATCGGACGCCCGAATGCGAGCCGCGCCGAAGTCGAGGCAGCAGCCTTGGCCGCTGCCGTCGATTTTGCCGACACCCTGCCTGAGGGGCTGGATACGCGCGTCGGGCCGGGCGGGCAGCGTCTGTCCGGTGGCCAGCGTCAGCGCGTGGCGCTGGCGCGTGCGCTTCTGCGTGACCCGCGTCTGCTGCTGCTCGACGAAGCCACCAGCGCGCTCGATTCAGAGAGCGAAGCCAAGGTTCAGAAGACGCTTGCCGATCTCAGGCGCGACCGCACCACGATTATCGTGGCGCATCGTCTCTCGACGGTCAAAAGCGCCGATCTGATCATTGTGATGAGCGAGGGTATGGCTGTCGAACTCGGCACCCATGCCGAGCTTCAGGCCCAGGGCGGGCTTTACGCCCGCCTCGTACGCAACCAGTCTCTCGACCTTGTGGACGTGCCTGTCGCTGTCCCGCAGGATGTGCCGCGGCAGGCGATGGAAAACACGCCCCTATAAGGCGGGGGCGAGCGCAGCGAGAACGGGCAGAAGCTTTTCATAGAGCGGTCGCTTGAAGCCCAGATTGAAACGCGTGACGTCCTGCGGTGCGACCCATTCCCAGCGGTCGAACTCTGCCGGTTCGGTGCCGTCGCCCATCAGGTCGATGGCGCTGTCCTCCTCGGTCATGCGCATTGCAAACCAGCGCTGTGTCTGGCCGCGATATTTGCCATGCAGCGCCTTGCCGATCAGATGGGGCGGCAGATCATAGGACAACCAGCCGGGAAAACTGCCGAGCAGCGTGGCATGACGCAGGCCGGTTTCTTCACGCAGCTCCCTGATAGCGGCTTCTTCAGGCGATTCATTGTCGTCTATGCCGCCCTGCGGGCATTGCCATACATCCTTGAGGTCAGTGCGCCTGGCCAGAAAAAGCGCGCCCGCGCGATTGAACAGCATGATGCCGACATTGGGACGATAGGGAAGGGTTTCAGGATCGATCATGACGGAAGGCTCATAAGAAACCGGCCCCACTGAGGGGGCCGGCAAGGGGTAGGATCAGTGCTTGGGTGCTGGTGCCGGCGGAGCGGCAGGTGCCGGGGCCGGTTTCTGGTCTTTCTTGTCCGACGGTTTGTCGGCGGCTGGCTGACCCAGAGGAAGCGCCTCGTCGGGAAGAGAGGCCATGGCGCGCACCACACGCAGACCCTGCTGAAGCTGGAAATCCGTCGCGGGCTTGGACAGTTCGAAGCGCGGCCAGTTTTCCGGCGGGGCATTGGGAATGCTGGTCGAAATCGACGGCAGATCGGTGCGTACCGGCGCCTTGTTCTTGTTGCCGCCCGTATTGGTGATGATATGGGCAAGATCGGCCTCTCGATAGCCGTAGCCATCGTCGTCCTTGCTCTCCTTCACCATGATATCCGGGGCAATGCCCAGCGCCTGGATCGAGCGCCCCGAGGGCGTGTAATAGCGTGCCGTGGTCAGGCGTACCGCCCCATGACCGGGCACGGGGATCAGTGACTGGACCGAGCCCTTGCCAAAGGATTTTTCGCCCAGAAGCACAGCGCGACGGTGGTCCTGAAGCGCACCGGCCACGATTTCCGAAGCCGAGGCCGAACCGCCATCGATCAGAACCACGATCGGCAGCTTGCCGGTGATATCGGTGCCCTTGGCATCCCAGCGACGGTTGTTTTCGGCATGACGCCCGCGGATCGAGACAATCTCACCCTCCGGGATGAAATCGTCACTGACCGAAATGGCCTGATCGAGCTTGCCGCCCGGATTGAGACGCAGATCGAGCACGAGACCCTGCAGCTTGCCACCCGCCTTGGCCTTGAGCTTGTCGAAGGCCTCATGCATTGCGGTTTCGGTGTCGTCATCGAATTCGGAAATACGGATATAGCCGATATTGCCATAGAGCGCCGAACGCACGACCTGCACATGCACGACTTCACGCGTCATGGTGATCTTGAGCGGCTTGGGCTCCTTGGCGCGAATGATCGTCAGCGTGATCTTGGTACCCGGATCGCCACGCATCTTGGTGACGGCCTGATCAAGTGTCATGCCTTCGAGAGACTTGCCATCGACTTCGGTGATGTAGTCACCCGGCTTGAGCCCGGCGCGCGAGGCAGGGGTGCCATCGATGGGCGAAACCACACGGATATGGCCGTTCTGCTGCTGGACCTGAACGCCCAGACCGCCGAACTTGCCGCTGATCTGGATCTGCATGTCCTTGAACTGCTTTTCGTTCATATAGGAGCTATGCGGATCGAGACCGCCGACCATGCCGTCGAGCGCGTTGTTGATCAGATCCTTGTCGCTGACCGGTTCGACATACTCGGCGCGCACCAGATCGAGCACGGTACCGAACAGGGTCAGCAGGCGCAGGGTCTCGCTGTGATTGTCGGGGTCGGCGGCGACCTCCTTCGCGAAGGCCTTGCTGCTGATCATCTGCCCAAGGCTTGGCGCCATCAAGGCTTCCAACGTCGGACCGGCGGTGATTCCGGCCAGGAATGCCGTTCCGAGCAGCAGACCAGTGCGGAGCTTCATGCAATTCATCCCTTGAATCCGGCCCGGAGCCGATCCTGTTAGCGTCTCTTTGCCTGCAGGACCCGAAAACCGGGAACCCTGCCGGGCGGAAGTCAGAAATCTATAGCGTTCTTAACGCAGTCTGTCGAAACAACACAGACTCGCCAAGCGCGATCATGCAATTCGGTTTGCCCGATCCTGTCGCGTCTCCCGTCAGAGATAGGGGCGCGGATCGATGATCTTGCTGCCAGAGCGCAGCTGCACGAAGAGCCGCCCGCCAGCAGCGTCCATGGCGCCCAGCGCCATGTTGCGACTGACATTCTGACCGCTTGCCACGGAAAGCTGCCCGATGCCGGACAGGACAAAGCGGTAATGGCGCCCGCAGTCGAGAATGATCATATTGCCGAAAGAGCGAAACGGCCCCGCAAAATCGATCTGACCGGCGCAGGGCGCGCTGACCGGGCTCGATGCCTGCGCCATATAGGTGATGCCCGTGGCCGGGCCGCTTTCCGTGTCCTGATGCCATGCGGTGACGATACTGCCTGCAACCGGGCCATGCCCGCCCCCATGGCTGATGCCGCCGCCTGCCGGACCGCTCAGGCGTCTGGCCTGGCTGCTCATGGCCTGGGCCTTTTCCTTCTGGTTCTGCAGCGCAAGCGCCTTTGCTTCCTCTTCCATACGCGCGCGCAGACGGGCCTGTGTCCTGTCTATGGCGGTGAGCGCGTCATCGAGTGTGGCGGCAGTAGCTGTGGCAGAAGCGATTTCGGCGCGAGCCTCTTTCAGACGGGCCTCGGCTTCTTCCTGTTGCTTCGTCGCATCGTCCATCTTGCGCGCATTGGCGTCACGCAGTCGTGCCTGCGTCTGTCTGGCTTTCTCGAGTGCCTCGTTGCGCTCAGCAAGATGCTGCGCGGTCTGGCGAAGAAGGGCTTCCTGTCCACGAAGATCGTCTGCCTGCCGGGTGGTGAGGCGGGCCAGACCTGCGATGAGACTCAGCCCCTGAACCGACTCATCTGCCTGACCGGACAGGGCGACAAATGACGTGCTCGGGTAGCGCGCAAGACGCAGCGCCACGGGCAGAATGGCCTGCAGGCTGGCCCGTCTGCGGGCAAGAGCCGCCGTTTGCCGCTTCTGCTGCTCGGTGAGCTGCGCAATTTCCTGCGTGAGGCTGTCGATCTGTTTTTCTGTCTCGGCGAGCGCTGTCGCAGCCTGATCGCTCAGGGCAGAAAAATGGCGCGCGCGTTCCGCCTGCAAAGCAGCGTCCTGAGCGGCTTTTGTCTGGGCCTTGCGTTGGGCGTCAATCAGCGCTGCCTCGTGGGCCTTGCGCGAAAGGAGAGCCTCGCGGTCACGCTTTGCCTTGTCGAGGGCCTTCTGGCTGGCGCTCTGGGCGGCATGTCTGGCGTTGGTCGCGGCAAGCATCGGGGTCTGTCCCATGAGACAGACCCCAAGCAGCAGGGAACCGGTCAGGAGCGGTTTCTTGACCGGCATGTACAGGCTTAGCCGTTGATGAGGCATTTGCCGGTCATTTCTGCCGGCTTTTTCAGGTTCATCAGGGTCAGCAGCGTCGGGGCCAGATCGGCCAGACGGCCGTCATGGATCGCGGGAATGCCGCGCCCGCCATGCAGGATGACCGGCACGCGGTTGAGCGTGTGCGCGGTATGCACACCACCCGTCACCGGGTCGCGCATGGTTTCGCAATTGCCGTGATCGGCCGTGACGATAAGTGCGCCGCCCATCTTGTCGATGGCGTCGACGATACGTCCAAGACCGGTATCGACGGCCTCGCAGGCCTTGATGGCGGCAGACAGCACGCCCGTATGGCCCACCATGTCCGGATTGGCGAAGTTCAGGACGATCAGGTCGAATTTGCCGCTCTCGATCGACTCAACCGCACGATCGGTCAGTTCGGGTGCCGACATTTCCGGCTGAAGGTCATAGGTCGCGACCTTGGGCGAGGGGACCAGAATGCGCTCTTCACCAGGCAGGATGGCTTCGCGCCCGCCGTTGAGGAAGTAGGTCACATGCGGGTATTTCTCGGTTTCGGCCATGCGCAGCTGTGCCAGACCGGCCTGAGAGACGACATCGCCCAGAAGATGCTCCATCGATTGCTTGGGGAACATCACACTCATGAACGGCGCCAGAGCCGAGCTATAGGCTGTCATGCCGCAGACAGAGGCAAACTTGACGATCTTCGAGCGCACAAACCCGTCGAAATCGGGGAAGAGCATGGCGTCGAGCAGTTCGCGGATGCGGTCTGCGCGGAAATTGGCCGACAGAATGCCGTCGCCATCCTTCATGCCGGCATAGTCACCGATCACGGTCGGGATGACGAATTCATCGGTCACGCCCTTCGCCTGGCTGGCAGGCAGAACGGAGAGCGCATCGGCGGCGTGCTCGCCCTTGGCGGATACGATCACGTCATAGGCAAGGCTGACGCGCTCCCAGCGGTTATCGCGATCCATTGCGTAGTAGCGCCCGCTGATGGTCGCGATCGACGCCCCTGCGGGCAGTTCGGCTGCAAGGGTGCGGATATAGCCATCGCCTGAATCGGGAGCCGTGTCGCGCCCGTCAGAGAACACGTGCAGGGCCACCTTTACCCCGGCGGCAGCCACGATTTTTGCAAGGGCAGCGATGTGATCCATATGGGCATGAACGCCACCCGGCGAGACAAGGCCGACGAGATGACAGGTGCCGCCGCTGGCTTTCAGCGCATCAATGAAGGCGCAGAGAGCCGGGTTCTGGGACAGAGAGCCGTCACGTGCGGCGCGGGTGATGCGCGGCAGGTCCTGCATGACCACGCGACCGGCACCGATATTGAGATGGCCGACTTCGGAATTGCCCATCTGCCCCTCGGGCAGACCCACATCTTCACCGCAGGCCTTGAGATAGGCATGGGGGGAGCTGGCCCAGAGACGGTCGAAATTCGGCGTGTTGGCGAGGGCAACAGCGTTGTCTTCATGGGTTGCGCTGTCACCGAACCCGTCGAGAATGACGAGCATGACCGGGCGTGGCGTGCCGGAATGCGATGCGGACATGAGAAGTCTCCTGCAATTTTGCGCGTATCATGACGCATTTCGGCGCTTATGCGAACTCTCCCCCCGAGGGCGGAGGCAATTTTATTGAGGTTACTGCGATCACAAGAAAAGTGAGGGGCCAGCAGGCGCTGGCCCCTCCCGACGCTCTTCAGGCCGGGGAAAATTGCGCTCATTCAACCAGATAGACGCCTGTCGTAGCTGATTGCTGGCGCAGCACGCGGCTCTCGCCCGTCTCCAGATCGACCACACGGATCGTTCCCCCCAGATCGCTGACGAAGGCCTGTTTTTCTGCCTTGTCGATGGCGAGGCCGATGCCCTCATCAAGGCCGCGCAGGATTACCTTGCGGTCGAAAAGCCCTCTTCGGTCGATGCGCGCCATGTTCAGGCTGTTGCCATCCGGCGGCGCTCCACGATCGGTCCAGTAAAGGTGACCGGAGCCGGGAAAGACATGCAGGTCGATGGGCTCAGGCAGATGATCGGCCAGAATCTCGATATCGTGACGGTCTGCCGGATCGGCGCCGTCAGCCATTGCCATGGGCATGCGAAAGATCCGGCCGATACCGCCCTTGGGTGAGCCTTTCTGCGTCCAGTAGATCTGACGGTTGACCAGATCGAGGGCAATGCCCACGCACTGGCGCGAGTAATCGGGCATGTCCTGAGGATAGTCTCCGCGTTTCAGCAGCACCTCGACGGCTGTTCCGTCGAGAGCGCTACGCATGATCCTCATGCCTTCGCGGTCGCACCAGTAGAGATGCCCGCCGGGCTGATCGACGGCAAGCTGCTTGGGAGTGACGATCTGGCCCTTGCCCACCAGTATCTCATGCTGACTGCCATCAAGCCGGGCACGCTCGATCGTACCGTCGGGGGCCTCCCAGTCTGCCCCCATATTCGTCCAGGTGATCTGACCTGCAGCCTGGTCGACCCAGATTCCGTCAGGCGTTCCCCAGCGTGCGTCGACATGCCCAACGACGCGCCCGTCGCGTGTCGACAGCGCCGTGATGGCAGGAGGCGCGGTTTCGAGTGTGTAGAGGATGGGATCGTCACTCATGATGCGGTTCCCTTTTCGCTGTAATCATAGAAGCCGCGACCCGTTTTGAGGCCAAGGCGGTTCTCGGCAATCATCTTTTTCAGAAGCACACGCGGTGCCTCGGGCAGGTGCGGATAGGCGCGCGCATAATGCTCCTCGATTTGCAGCACGATATCGAGCCCGACCCGGTCCATGGCACGGAACGGCCCCATGGGCGTGCCCTGTGTCTCGCAGTAGATGCGGTCGATCACTTCGGGAGTGGCGACCCCTTCGGCGGCAACGCAGAGCGCCTCACGCTTGATGGCGGCCCAGATACGGTTTTCGATGAAGCCGATGCTTTCTTTCTGCGCGATATAGGGTGAAAGCCCCAGCGTCGAAAAATAGCCAGCGAGTTCTTCCATCAATCCTGGTCTCGTGGCGCCGCAGGACATGAGTTCCACCGCACGCTGCTCGGGTGGCATCATGAAATGCGTGTTGAGCATGCGAGATTTGTCCGCAACTTCCGCCGCCATCTTGCTGGAAGGGTAAGACGATGAATTCGTCGCCAGAATCGCGTCGGGCGCCGCTTTTTGCGACAGCTTGCCGAAAAGAGGGATCTTGAGATCCAGTCGCTCGGGAAGTGCCTCGATAATCAGCCAGGCGCCGTCGATTGCGGCCTCCAGCGTGGGGGCGCTGTCGATCTGACCGGCCACGCCACCCTCGAGTGTGGCGACCACACTCGCAAGTGTTTGTCGTGCGTAGTCGAGACCGGCCTGCGCCGCTGAGGCGTTGCTGTCGAACAGACGCACCTGCCCGCCACGCGCCGCGAGCATCAGCGCAATGCGTCTGCCGAGCGTGCCCGCGCCAATGACTGCTGCGGGACGTGTTCTGGCCCGTTCGATTATGGTGTTCGCCACGGAAAATCTCCTTTGGGTCAGGAGACGGCAAGGACTGCCGCCTTTCTGACTGAATTCGAGACATCATAACGCAGTTCGAAAGGCCGAAATCTTGCAATAACGCAGGTCATGACTGCATAAATTCAGGATGAGCCGGAACGAATACAGTGTTTTTGTCGCAGTCGCCGATAGTCTGAGCTACACGCGCGCTGCCAGACGGCTCGGTGTGCATGCCACCAGCGTCTCGCGCAGTGTCGAGCGGCTGGAAACCCGTCTCGGTTTGAGTCTTGTCGAAACAGGGGCTGACGGCCTGCGTCTGACCGAAGCGGGTGAGCGTCTCAGTGCCTTTGTGGCGCCCTTGCTTGATACACTCGATAATGGTGTGGCGGCGCTCTGTCGTGATGCCCGCAGCGGTGGTGTGCTGCGCATTGCGGCGCCGCCCGAAATTCT
Organism: Asaia spathodeae NBRC 105894; assembly: GCF_025994195.1. NCBI lineage: Bacteria > Pseudomonadati > Pseudomonadota > Alphaproteobacteria > Acetobacterales > Acetobacteraceae > Asaia > Asaia spathodeae. Next base: position 100,827 of record NZ_BAPY01000073.1, read on the forward strand.
GATTTCCTGCGTCAATCCGATTGTCAGGGAAATGCTTTCGCAGAACCCGGCCATGCGGATATCGCTTGAGGCCAGCGTCAGCCTGCCCGATTTCAAGCGCGCCGAATGCGATATCTTTCTCAGCCACCGGCGAGATGAGATGAATGAGGGTGATTATCGCATCAGGCGTATAGGCACCTATGATATCGCCCTGTTCGCCTCGCCGGAGTTTCTCGCGAGGCAGGGCCATCCCGCCATACCGCAGGATCTTTCCTCGTTTCCCTGCCTTACCCGCCCCGGCGAGCAGGGCTGGACACTTATTCCGATCGAAGAGGAGGAGGGACGATGTGCGGCAGGGCAGATCGATATTCCGCTCGACAGTCGCATTGCTGCGACACCCGCGCCGATCCGTCTCGATTTTGCCTGTGCAGGCAGCGGCATCATTGCAGCCAGTCTCGAATTATGTGCGCAGCCTCTGGCAGAGGGCAGGCTCATGCGCGTCCTGCCTGGCTATCGTCTGCCATCGGGTGCGCTTTTTGCAGCCCAGCCTATGAGGCATCATACGCGCCCCATTGCCGATGACTTTCTCACCCGTCTTGTCGACCAGCTGAAATTGAACCGCAAGCAGAGTGAGGCGCTGGAAAAAACACGCTGAGGCGCCATATCTGGCGTATTCTTCCGTCTACCCGCCCCGGAAAAAGGATCCTTTCCATGAGCGACGATATCCAGATGCCAAGCTGTGGCCTGCCCTTGACCCCCGAGCAGCATCGCGTGCTGCGCGAGCATGGCACGGAGCGACCGGGTTCGAGCCCGCTCAATGATGAAAAGCGCGAGGGCGTCTATCATTGTGCCGGCTGCGGCGAGCCTTTGTTCGACTCATCGACCAAATATGAGAGCGGTAGTGGCTGGCCGTCCTTTTTCAGGCCGCGCGACGGCATGACCGAAACCACGGTCGACAAGACACTGGGCATGACACGTATCGAGGTGCATTGCGCCGGGTGCAAGGGTCATCTGGGTCATGTCTTCCCTGACGGGCCGAAACCGACCGGATTGCGTTTTTGCATGAATGGTGTGGCGCTTCGCTTCGAACCAAGCTGACAGCGCAACGAATTTTCGGTAAGGACCGCGCCATGACTGCCCTTCCTGACTCCCTGGTCGTGCTCGACCACCCGCTCGTTCAACACAAGCTGACCCGTCTGCGTCAGGCCTCTACCTCGACTGCGGGGTTCAGAAGGCTGACGCGCGAGCTGAGCCTGCTCATGTGCTATGAGGCCACGCGCGACCTCAGCACCGAGCCGGTCGAGATCGATACCCCGCTCGAGCGCATGGAGGGGCGTCAGCTCTCCGGCAAGAAGCTCTGCTTCGTGTCGATCCTGCGTGCGGGCAACGGTATTCTGGACGGTATGCTCGACCTCATTCCTGCAGCCCGTGTGGGCCATGTCGGGCTCTATCGCGATCACGATACGCTCGAAGCGGTCGAATACTACATGAAGCTGCCTGATGACGTGGCCGAGCGCGACTGCATTGTGGTCGATCCCATGCTGGCCACTGGCCACAGCGCGGCGGCGGCACTTGATCGCATCAAGGCCAGCGGCGTGCGCAAGATTATTTTCGTCTGCCTGCTTGCTGCGCCTGAGGGTGTGGCCTGCCTTGCAGAGCGTCATCCCGATGTGCGTGTCGTGACCTGTGCGGTCGATCGCGGTCTGGACGAAAAAGGCTATATCCGTCCGGGTCTGGGCGATGCAGGCGACCGCCTGTTCGGAACCCGCTGATCATGACCAGCGAAGATATCGATGAATGGCTCGATAGCTGGGTCGAAACGCATCACCAGCATTGGGGCACGCCAGCGCAGGCTGCTCAGGCCTGTGTCGCTGCGGCAGGTGAGGTCGGTATTTCCGAACGCGACCTGAATGCGGCGACCGGCGGCGATCTGGCCGCCTATCTTGAAGAGGAGGCTGCGGCGATTGCTGAAGCCTCAGGCGCCGCCCCTTCAGACTTCTGACAAACGGGTATCCAAAGGGCGACCGCCCTTTGGCGAGGTTCGGGGCAGAGCCCCGAAAAGACCCGTTATTTCGGCGCAGGACCACGAATGATCTGGGCCATCTCATCAGGGCGAACCCAGTGATGGAAGGCGTCCTGCACCTGTCTGGCGCTCATGGCGTAGACGGCCCTGGCGCGGTCATCGGGCTCGGTGAGGGGCAGGCCGAGATCGACAAGCGACAGATACTGACCGGCAATACCGCCGAAGCTGGCGCGCTCCATCGGGATAGCGCGCAGGATCGACGCCTTGGCGTTGAGCAGTTCGTCGTCAGAGACTGGGCTGGATTGCATGGACGAGACGTTGCGCAGGGCAGCATCGCGGGCCTTGCTGGTCTTGTCCGGGTCCGACCCGTAAGAGATCATGAAAGCGCCGCGATTGGCCGACCAGGCGAAGTCGGAGCCTGTGGTGTAGACCATGCCGCTGCGTACGCGCAGATCCTGCATGAGACGCGACGAAAAGCCAGAGCCGAGAACTTCATTGCCGACTTCAAGTGCATAGCGATCGGGGTTCTTCACGCCGCTGGCGACGGTCTGGGCGAGGTAGACGGAATCCTGCACGCGACCGGGGTCGTCGATGATCGCCTGCGAATGCTTGCTCTGGGGGCGCGCGGGCAGGTCAACCGCAGGTTGTGGGCCTGTCGCGGTCCAGGCGCCGAATGCCGACTCGACCGAAGCCCTGGCCTTTTCCGGGGTGATGTCACCGATCACGACAATGGTGGTCAGGTCGGGACGATAGGCGGCCTTGTAGAAATCCTGCACATCAGCCAGCGAAATCGACGAGAGCGTCTGGGGTGTGGTTTCGCGAAGTGACGGATCATCGGCGGGGGAGAGCGCTTTTGTCACGGCACGCTGGAAGCGATAGCCGGGCGATTGCAGAACGCCTGCCTGCGTCGCGATGGCCTGCTGCTTCATGATCATGAAAGCCTGCGCGGGGAAAGCCGGGTGAAGCTCGTTTTCAGCCAGGAGTGCCAGCGTCTTGTCAAAATTGGCGCTGAGCGTGCTGAGAGAGAAGGAGACACCCCCACTGGCATCAGAGGCGAGGGCGTCGAGGGCCGCTGCGAAAGCGAGGCGATCATGGCTCGTGCTGCCGAACAGGAAAAGATCGCTCGTCAGATCGGCAACGCCTTCCTTGCCCTTGGGCTGCTGCAGGTAGCTGTTATGGCGGATGGAGCCGTAGAGGCGGATTGTATGGCTGACATGCTCGGGCTGCACCAGAAGGGTGATGCCATTCTTGAGCGTGTAGCGTGCGGGCAGGCTGAGTGGCTCGGGCTTGGGCAGATCGGCCAGAGCCGTCGCCGCCCAGTCGGGCAGGGTGATATTCTTGCTGGGCGGCGGCAGAAGCGATTCCGGCCCCTTGGCGCCACCGATCTGGGGTGACTTGCCCCCCGATGGAGTCAGAATGCCGGTCACAGCATGAGCCGGGTCGAGCAGGCGGGCAGCAAGAGCATTGACCTGCTCAAGCGTGACGCCGCGATAGGCCTTCACCAGATCGGCGGGTGAATTCACGCCGCTATAGGCCAGCGCATCGGCCCAGCTCTGGGTCAGATCGGTAATGCTGTTGGCGTTGAATTCAAGAGCGGCAATTTCCTTGCGCTTGGCCGCCTCGACCAGATCGGCAGGCACGCCTTTCTGGCGGATCGTTTCGAGAATGCCGCGCACTTCACCCAGCAGCGCGCTGGGGTCCTGCCCCTTGGGGAAGGCGGCCAGCGCACTGCCGACACCGGCATGCACGCGGGCGTTATAGGAAAACTCGGTTCCCAATGCCTTGCCCTGAGGCACAAGAGCGAAAAGAGCGCCGCGCTGACTGCTCAGGACATCTGCAAGAATTTGCGCCGCTGCGTAATCCGGGCTCTGCGAGCCGGGCATACGATAGGCGATGCTCAGAATGCCTGTGGCGTAGTCGCTGTCGATCTTGATGGTCTGCGGTGTGACGGGGGCCGGCTCGACCACTGGGCGGGCGGGGAGCTTGCCCGAGGGGATGGCGCTGAACTGGCTGCGCACCTTGTCGAGCGTGGTCGCGGGATCGATATCCCCGACGATGAGCAGGATCGCGTTGTTGGGCTGGTACCAGCTGTCATAGAAGCCGCGCAGCAGTTTGGCGTCGGTCTTGTCGAAGGAGGCACGCGTGCCCAGCGCATCGTGCTCATAGGGCGTGCCCCCGAACAGGGCGCGATTCAGCGCGATCGTATAGCGCTGGAAAGGCATCGAAAGGTCGCGGGCGACTTCCTGTTCGATAGCACCGCGCTCATGTCCCCAATCAGCGTCTGTCAGCAGGACATTGCGCATGCGATCGGCTTCGATTTTGAGCAGGAGATCGAGGTAATGCGCGGGTGCCTGAAAATAGAACTGTGTCGTGTCTTCAGTCGTGAAGGCATTGCTGACATTGCCGATGCGTGCGCTGACGGTCGAAAGCTGGTCGCGGCTGAGGGCCTTGGAGCCATTGAACATCATGTGTTCGAGCGCATGCGCCGTACCCGGAAAGCCATTGGGTGCAGCTGCCGAACCGGCAAGATAGATGACCTGTGTCTGCACCACCGGGGCAAGGCGATCGGGCACGATCACGACGCGCAGCCCGTTCGGCAGGGTGGCCTTTACGGCGCTGTCCATTGCGGTGGCGGCATGAGGGGCCGGAGTGGCGGGGGCTGCCAGAGCGGGGAGGGTCAGTGCGGGGGCGACGAGCAGGCTCGACGCCAGAAGCATTTTGCGCAGATGAGGCAGCACGGCCATGTTGAACTCCTGATGGCAGGAAAAGCGGTGAATAACAGGCAGCGTAACAGCTTGTCGTAGTCTGTCCATGTTGCCTGCGGCTAACGGGGCGGTTCGATCGGCCAGTCCTGTGCGGCAAGACGCGGCGGGACAAGAACATAAAACAGGGCAGCAATGATGAGCGATGCCGGTGCAAGCAGCCAGCGCCACCAGAACCCTGTCTGCAGGATGAGGGATGTCGCGAGTTGCAATCCCAGCACCATGGCGCCGATATTGAGAAACGCGATTGTCGCCCGACGATTGAGCCGCGGGATGATAAAGGCGAGCGTAGGCAGACAACTGGTTCCTATCAGAGCCACGCCACAGGACCAGCCTGTCGCCAAAGCCCAGGTGAGCGTTGCCCGATGATCGAACCATCCAGTCAGGGCGATCATCGTACCCGCGATGAGACTGGCCTGAAGGGCCCTTTGCAGATGAAGACGATAGACTGCCTGGGCAAAGGCGCGTTTGCTTCCGTAAGGCCCAAGCGTCAGAAGAAAGGGCCAGTCTGCGCGCTGGGTCATCCAGGCTGAAAGACTTACGCCGATCAGAAGGAGGCTCTGACGCGCGAGGTCAGGCAAACGATGGCGCAGGGCGATGAAAGACGGGGCGACCCCGTCTGCCATCCACGCAATGATTTCTGTCACGCCTCCGAAAATAAGCGTTGCGACGACAACCATCAGGATGACGGCAATCGGGCTGCCGGTCTGAAGAGGATCGGCGAGAGGCAGACGGACAAGCCATGAAGGGCGCCAGAGGATGACGGCGCTGAGACGCTCAATGACAGTGGAGATGCGCTTTGGGCTGCCATCAAGGATGGGGCGAGGGGTTTGGGATGCCAGACGATAATCGCTCAGACGATAGAGGTGCAGGACCATACCGAGACAGACGATCATGATGCCGATTGCGGTGTACCAGGGCATGGAGAACAGATAGTTCTGCATTCTGGGAACAAGCAGAAAGATAAACCCGAGCGCTCTGACAATACCCAGTGGCGTCATCACGCTTCGCAGGGCCGCTGCGCGGTTGACGGGCCTGGGGCTGCACCAGAAAACCATGGCAATGGCTTCCAGCGCGAAGCAGTTGACCGCAGGGGCGCCCGTCAGCAGAGGAGGAAGAGCAAGCAGGACACCCAAGGCCAGCGCCATGACAAGGATCGCATGATATTCAGCGCGCTGCAGCCGATTGAGGAGATAGGTCGTCGGTGTTCGAACCTGTCGCCAGTAATGCAGGCTGATTGCCGAAAATCCGGCATAAAGCGAAACCCACCAGGTCGGGGCCAGAACAGGGGGAATGGCATAGTGCCCGTTATGCCAGAACCGGACATTCCCGAACAGGAATGCGAGAGTAAAGCAAAGAGCCGTATAAAAAACGGCCAGGATAACGACAGGGTTCTCGCGCAGGAAAACAGGCGAGACATAAAGCCGCATGGAGCGCAGGCAGTCTCGAAGGGTTTGCGTCGTTGAGAGGCTTCTGGTGGCGTTCATCGTGTCAGCGCCAGAAAATAGGCTTCCATATCGCCTGCAAGAACCGGCAGATTCCTCGCGTCCAGTTCAGGTCGCCAGCCACGCACCCAGACACTGCCATCGGGCAGGTCAGCCAAGACCTCCAGACCGAGCGCCGTATCGGGCCATATGGCGAGGCGCCGTATCTCACCGGCAAAAACCTCGGCGCTCAGATCGCCGATCAATCTTCCTTTCTTCATGACAAGAAAGCGATCGCAGATGCGTTCCAGATCGGAGATGATATGAGACGAGATCAGGGCTGTCGTCTCGCGTCGCTGTACGGTCTGAGACAAAAGCGCGATGAAATCATGCCGTGCCATCGGGTCGAGGCTCGCGACCGGCTCGTCGAGAATGATCAGATCGGGTGAGAAGCGCAGGGCCAGCACGATGGCAAGGCGTTGGCGCTCTCCACCTGACAGGGTCGAGATACGGGCTTTGGGATCGAGTGCCGCCCAATCTGCCCAGCGTCTGTCTTCCGCACCTTCTGGCTGGTTGCGAAAGGCGGAGAGATAATCCTTGAGTTCCTGCACGCGAAACCAGGTGAGGCCTGTCATTGTCTGGGGGACGAAGCCGATGCGACACCGCGTTTCAGGGCTCAGCTTGTCGGCGTTTTCACCCCAGATGCGAACAGCGCCTGAGTCAGGCACGAGCAACCCCAGAAGACATCCGATGAGGGTCGTCTTGCCGGCGCCGTTAGGCCCCAGGAGCGCATTGATACTGCCGGGCGCCAGAGAAACGCTGATATCATCCAGAATTTTCCTGCCGTCGTAAGTCTTGCAGAGACGATCGAGAAGGGCCGGATGAAGCATAGAGGGATAACCTTTGTCGATTCGGAACGATTATCATCTTTTTAACGATATTTATTGTCAAAAATTATATGATTAACTTTCAGAGATTTTATCTTGTATTGGGATATGCCTGCGCTTCTGTCGGGGGAGGCCGGTGGGAGGGGGCTCCTCTTGCGGCGACGAAGAAAACGGGTGCGTGAAGAGCGCGAGCGCGGTAAATCAGTCCCATGTCCACATTTGTCGAACGCATCAATCAGGCCGATCTCTGGCTGCTCGATAGGGTCTTTCAGCCGGTCTCGGACAGGTTGCCCGAAAAGCTCCCTTCGGCGGAACTCGGGATGAGCCTGCAACTCGGGGCGATCGTCTTCTTCCTGGCTGCGATCGTCATCCTTTCCATCAGCGGCTATGCCTCGATTGGTGATTCCGTGTTCAATATTCTGAACTGGGTCCTGTTCGTCGCTTTCTATCTCGCCATCATGAGAATGCGCGGGCTGGTCAAGCCGGGTCAGGCCAATCCGCTGCGTTCGATGCTGTTTGGTATGCGCCCGCTCAATGTCGGTTTTCTGATCTACTCATTATGGGTTGGCGTAACCGGCAATGGCGCATTGATGCTGGCCAGTCTTTTCATGATCGTATCGAACATGATTTTCACGATGGGGCTCTACTTCGTCTCATGCCAGCCCCGCCCGCCTGTCCGGCGACGCAGCCAGAGCCGCGTTGAGCTCCGACCCATCATGGGTGGGTTGCGTGACTGAAACCTGACTGCGAGCAGACGCGTCAGGTCATACCGCCATTTCTCGGGCTTTGTGCTGTCGAAGCAGCGTCAAACAAGGACAAATAGTCGGGACAGTCATTCGTCGAGGCTTGCGCCCCGCCGGGCGCGAGGGGGAGCGGCTTGTCTCGCTCAGCGAAGATAGATCGAGCGATCCATGCGCGGTGTATCCACGACCGAATGAATGAACTGCGTGCCTGCAATGCCGATCAGAATTCCTGCTGCAAAACCGCACCAGATGAGAATTCTGGCAAAAGGTTTGCGTGACTCCTTGGTGAGGAGTTTCGACTGAAGCTCAGCGCGTGATTGCTGGGTCTGAAACAGTTCCGACCTTACGGATTCCAGTCTTGCGCGGGAATTGCGCAATTCGAGATCCATCTGGCGCAGATTATTGGTGAGCGTCACGATCTGCTGGCGGGCAGCCAGTGTGTCGGCACCGCTCTCGGCGGTCTTCGTCGAGCGTGTCGCTCTGGGTTTGGCGCGAGGTGGTGGATTGGGGGCAATGGCGACAAAAAGATTTTTCAGTGCCCCCCCGGTCATGGCGCTTTTCTTCGCACGTGAGCGCAGCGCGCTGAGCGCTGCGATGGATTGCCCTTCCTGCTCTTCGAGAACGAGCGCAAGAATATCCGAGAGAACCTTGAGTTCCTTTGGGTCGAACGAGCCGGACATCAGCCGATCATGCTCTCCAGATCGTCGTCATCGCCACCAGCGACAGGGCGCGGGCTCGCCGCGCGACGCAAACGGTCGAGAATGGCCAGGCCCAGCCCATGGCGGGGTACCGGCATGGCGGCGATGGTTTGCAGCCCCCGGCGCTGGCCTTCCCCATCGAGAAAGCGCAGCCCGGCAAAAAGACGCGCGGCAGCTTCTTCAAGATCGCCAGTCTCGCTGAGATTATAGACGAGTCCGGCACCGGGAAGCGCGTCACCGAAAGCCAGCAGGGCCTCGTTTTCGCTAACCGACTCGGCATTCAGCCGCACGGGCAGGCCAGGCGCGTAATGCGAGGCGAGCATGCCCGGCGATGAGGGCAGCTTGGTCGCATAATCATCGGGGTTGCGGATCGTACCACACACGGATTCGAGCTGCTCAAGCGTGATTCCGCCTGGACGCAGCAGGAAAGGCACTTCGCGCGACAGATCGATCACGGTGCTTTCCAGCCCGACCGAGCAGGGGCCGGAGTCAAGAATGGCATCGATACGGCCATGCATGTTGCGCAGCACATGAAAAGCGTCGGACGGGCTGACACGGCCTGAGGGATTGGCAGATGGCGCGGCAACGGGCTGACCGACTGCCTCAAGAAGGGCCAGGGCCGTCTTGCCGCGTGGCACACGCAACGCCACTGTCGGCAGACCTGCCGTGGCCAGATCGCAGATGGTCGAGCCGCTCTTGCGCGGCAGGATCATGGTCAGCGGGCCGGGCCAGAATTTTTCGGCAAGGCGATAGGCCAGTTCGGTCGGCTCGACATGGGCGAAGGCAGCTTCGGTGCTGGCAAAATGGCTGATCAACGGGTTGAAGCGCGGGCGGTTCTTGGCAGCGAAGATATGCGCAACGGCCGTGTTCGACGTGGCCAGAGCGCCAAGCCCGTAAACGGTCTCGGTGCCAAAAGCGACCAGCTTGCCGTCGAGCAGAAGCGCGGCGGCACGGGCGATGGCGTCGGGATCGGCTTTCAGGATCTCGGTCATGCGTCGTGCTCTCCTGCGGGATGACGGCCAGTGCACAGAAAGGGCGGGTTGAACCAGCCGGGCTTGCCATAAGTGAGCGGCTTCCCCTGCTCATCCAGAATATGGCCGCCAGCGGCTTCGACAATGGCCTGGGGCGCGGCCGTGTCCCACTCCATGGTCGGGCCAAGGCGCGGGTAGAAATCGGCGGCGCCTTCAGCCACGCGGGCGAATTTTGCGGCAGAGCCGATATTGCCCAGCGTGCCGACCTTGCGACCCGCCAGCCACTCTTTCAGCCTCGGATCATCGGCATAATGGCGCGATGCGAGAATGCGCAAACCGTCTTCCGGGGGGAGAACCGCAGAAATCTCGGTCAGCCCATTGCTGTCACGACGCCAGGCACCCTTGCCAACCAGACCCGTATAGAGCTGGCCATAGGCGGGCAGCGCCATGGCGCCCAGAACGGCACGGTTCTGGTGAATCAGCCCGATATTGACCGTGAAATCATTGCGTCCGGCAGCGAATTCGCGTGTCCCGTCCAGAGGGTCGACCAGCCAGTAGGTCTCGCCGGGTTCAACAAAGGTGCCGTTGGCAACTTCCTCTTCCCCGATGGCAGGAATATTGGGGGTGGCAGCGCGCAGACCGGCCAGAATGTGACGCTCTGCTGCCTGATCAGCCTCTGTTACCGGTGATTTGTCGGCCTTGATGATCGTCTCAAATCCACGGTCACGAATGGCGTTGATGAGCGTTGCGGCCTCATCTGCCAGTCGGGCGGCAAGGGCGAGCAAGGCATCGGCATCGAAAGGGAGGGCAGTGTCGCAGGTCATGTTTCCGGCTTACCGCAACTTGTGCATATCGTCATGGGCAAAACGACGCAGCCCGGCAATTTGCCCCCGTTGTTGATGGCGCGCCACGCTGGCTTCGGGTTGCGGTCAGGCGTGCTCCGGTCCTGTCGACCGGGCCGGGCGAACAGGGCGTGAACCGATGACGCGACGGGGACGGGGGTTTTTCGGGCGCATTCTTTGTGGTCAAATCCGGGTCGAATTGAATGAGCGGATCTGTCCATGATTTACCTGCGCGCGCTTCTGGACGCCCATCGCTGGCGGCCCCGCAGCGCCCTGCCACCGGCACCGCGTCCCCTGACGCTGCATCTCGTTGCCGGTGGCGGTTGTGATGGTTGTCTGATCGAGGCCAATGCCCTGCAGGGGGCAGCGTATGATCTCGCGCGACATGACATACGCTTTGTCGATACCCCCCATGATGCCGAACTGCTTTTTGTCGTCGGGTGTGTGACGCGCGCCCTGCTGCCTGCGCTTCAGGCCCGCTGGGCAGCCATGCCCTCACCCAAGGGCGTTGTTGCCATCGGCGATTGCGCGCTGGGGCAGGGGCCGTTCAGTACGAATTATGCAACGCTCGGGGGAATCATGGAGGCCGGTCTCTCCGGCGTGGAGCAATGCGATGTGGCGCTCAGAGGCTGTCCGCCGACACCGGCAGAAATCCTGCGTGGCCTGCTTCTGCTCACGACAGGCCGGGTCGTCTCGGCATGAATGAGATACGCTCGGAACTCGTGGCCGTGCTGATTGCGGTGCAGGATGAGATGCCGCTGGTCCTGACCCTCGATCATGGGCGCAATCTGCCCTCCGGTCCGCTCGAAACTGCCCATCGTTCCTTGCAGCGGGGGATGAGGCTCTGGGTCGAACAGCAGACACAATGCCATCTCGGGCATATCGAACAGCTTTACACCTTTGCCGAGGCAACGGGGGAAGAGGCTGGTGGTCAGGATCAGCCAAGGCTGATCCGTATCTCCTATATGGGACTCACCCGGCTCGAGGATGCGCAGGAAGGCTGGCGGGGGCTTTATGAGTATTTCCCATGGGAGAACCGGCGCGAAAAAGGCGCCGAGCAGCTCGATGCAGATATAGGCCGCGCGCTCTCCCGATGGGCAGGGCGTGATGCGGCGCGGTTGTGGCGATGTGCCGAAACCTTCGGGCTCGACGGGCAACCCTGGAATGACGAGCTCGTGCTGCACCGTTACGAGCTGCTCTGGGAGGCCGGGCTTTTGCCGGAATCGCGCCATCCGGCGTCATGGCTCGCGCCAGGGCGCTCCATGCCGTCGGACAGGCGGCGTATTCTGGCCACGGCTCTGGCCCGATTGCGCGCGAAGATACGCTATCGCCCCGTCGTGTTCGAATTGATGCCCGAGACATTCACCCTCTGGCAGTTGCAGCGCACGGTCGAGGCCATTGCCGGGCGCCCGATGCATAAACAGAACTTCCGCAGGCTCATTCTTGCCCAGGATCTGGTGGAGGAAACCGGCGAGGCGGAAATGCAGGCTCAGGGGCGCCCGGCGCGGCTCTATCGCTTCAAGGGCGCCGTGATTGGCACGCGTCATCTCATGGGGTCGAAACTGCCCATCGCACGATCGATCTGAAACGACGCCGTGGCGGCCGGATTTCCAAAGGCTGGAAAATTCATCGAAATCACGGGATCGTGGCTTTGAAATACCGGGGGGCGATCCCAATGTAAGGGAACGAACAGTTTTATCCCTATTATGCTCAATAAGAGCATAAAGAGCGGAGTGGATCTCATGGATCAGATGACCCTCGTCAGAGACCGCAGCGATGCGCTTTACGAGCCCGTTTCCCGCCTGATGACCCGCGAGGACTGGGAGCAGAATTTCGCCGATGACATCAGGGCCATTCTGCGCCTGAAGCGCGAACGCAATGCGGTGATCCTCGCGCATAATTATCAGACCCCCGAGATCTTTCACTGCATCTCCGACATACGCGGTGACAGTCTTGCTCTGGCGCGAGAGGCGCAGAACACCCAGGAGCAGGTGATCGTCATGGCGGGCGTGCATTTCATGGCCGAGACCGCCAAGCTCATGAACCCGGAAAAGACGGTGCTCATCCCTGATTCGATGGCCGGGTGCTCGCTTGCAGAATCCATTACGGCCGAGAATGTGCGCGCGCTCAAGGCGACCTATCCCGGCGTGCCGGTCGTCACCTACGTCAACAGTTCGGTCGCTGTGAAAGCAGAGACCGATATCTGCTGCACCTCCGGCAATGCGAAGAAGGTTGTCGAAAGCCTCGGTGTGCCGCGTGTCATCATGATTCCTGACGAGTTTCTGGCGCAGAACATCCAGAACGAGACCGGCATCGAGATGCTCACCTGGCCCGGTCATTGCGAGGTGCATGAGCGCTTCACCCCTCTCGAAATCCGTCAGTATCGCCGCATGCATCCCGGCGTGGTTGTATTGGCCCATCCCGAATGCCCGCCTGACGTGGTGGCCGAGGCCGATTATGCCGGCTCGACGGCAGGGATGATGGAATTCGTGGCCGTAAAACAGCCACGCAAGGTGCTGCTCGTGACCGAGTGCTCGATGAGCGATAATCTGGCAGCGCTCAACCCGGCAGTGGAATTCGTGCGTCCCTGCAATCTCTGCCCGCATATGAAGCGCATCACCTTGTCTTCCATCCGTCGCGCGCTGGAAAACATGGAAGAGGAAGTCACCATTCCCGAGGCGCTCTTTCCGCAGGCGCGTCGAGCGGTCGAGCGGATGCTGGCCATCTGAGGGCGCCGTGATGATGACGCTCACCCGGTTTGCAGGTTGGCCGGTCATTGCAGGGGCCGGGCTCGCCGGACTCTCCGCTGCCCTGCATCTCGACAGGCCCTGTGTGGTTCTCAGCCCGACCCCGCTTGGTGAGGAAGCCGCCAGCATGCTGGCGCAGGGCGGGCTGGCTGCCGCCATCGGTCATGACGACGATGTGGCACTGCATATTCGCGATACGCTGGCTGCCGGTGACGGTCTGTGCGATCGCAGGGCCGTCGAGGCCATCATCGGAGCCGGGCCTTCTGCTATCGAGACCCTGCTCGACTGGGGCGTCGCCTTCAACCGCAAAGGGAGCAGCAGCCTCGATCTGCATCTCGAAGCCGCGCATTCGCGTGCCCGCATCGCCCATGTGCGCGGCGACGGCAGCGGCGCTGGCATCATGCAGGCACTCATTGCCCAGGTGAAAAGCCTGCCACGCATTGTGGTGCTCGATGGCGTGACACTCGAACATATCCATGCGGTCGAGGGGCGGGTGCGCGGTGTCTGGCTCAATACGGGGCAGTTTATTCCGACCAATACCTGCATTCTTGCGTGTGGCGGGGCAGGGGCGCTCTATGCCGGGGCGACAAGCCCCAACAGCAATACAGGGCGCGGCCTTGCTGCAGCGGCCCGCGCCGGGGCGCAACTGGCGGATATGGAATTCGTGCAGTTTCATCCGACTGCACTCGATGTTGAAACAGGCGGCGCGCGCTCGCCGCTGATCAGCGAGGCTGTCAGAGGCGCTGGTGCCGTACTGATTGACGAGACCGGCACCCGTTTCACCGACGAGTTGCAGTCGCGTGACCGGGTGTCGCGGGCGATTGCGCGGCATCGCCTCGAAGGGCATCGCGTTTTTCTCGATGCCAGAAGCGGCAAGACGGGAAAGGGGCTCAAACAGATCTTCTCACGCCAGTTCCCCGGTATTGCGCTTTCCTGCCGACAGCACGGGATCGATCCGGATCGCGAGCCCATTCCGGTGCGTCCAGCGGTGCATTATCATATGGGCGGGGTTGCGACCGACCTGCATGGTCGCGCCAGTCTTGCCGGGCTCTGGGCCTGTGGCGAAGTGGCATGCACGGGGCTGCATGGTGCCAATCGTCTGGCGAGCAATTCGCTGCTTGAGGCATTCGTCATGGGGCGGGCTGTCGCCTGGGACGTTAATAACGGGCCGCGCGAGCGCCATTCCTGTCAGGATCCATCGCGTCCGGCGCGGCTGGGGGCAGCAAGTTTCGGCCAGCAGATGGATAAAGGGGCGGGTATTCTCCGTGATCAGGATGGGCTTGAGGCGCTTGCCACCTATCTCACCCCGCTCGCCGATCGCGACGATCACGCGCTGGTTGGCGCTGCCATCGCTTCTGCGGCCCTGCGCCGACGCGAAAGCCGGGGTAGTCACTGGCGTGTCGATTGTCAGGGGGCCACTGAGGCCGAGCGTTTTCATTTTACCCTGAAGGATATCGGTCTTCAGGAACGGAGCATTGTCTACGCATGAGTTCTTTCATTTCTCCCCTGCCGGATCTGATGTGGGAACCTGTTGTTCGCGCCGGTCTCGTCGAGGATTTTGGGATAGGGGGTGATGCCACCACCTATGCCATCGCACAGCCCGGACAGCGTTTGCGCGCCGTGTTTCGCGCCCGTCATGAAGGGGTGGTGGCAGGCATGAGCGCGGTGCGCCTTGCCTTTACCCTGCTCGACTCCCGGATCGGTTTTACGGCGCTCAAGGAGGATGGGTGTCGTATCGCGCCACGCGATATTCTGGCCGAGGTCGAGGGAAGTGCCGAGACCATTCTGGGTGGTGAGCGCACGGCCCTCAATCTGCTGTCGCATCTGAGCGGTATCGCTACCGCCACACGACAGGTGGTCGATGCCGTTCAGGACACGAATGCGCGTATCTGCTGCACCCGCAAGACTCTGCCCGGGCTGCGTGCTGTGCAGAAATATGCGGTCAAGGCAGGCGGTGGCAGCAATCACCGCTATCGCCTTGATGATGCGATCCTGATCAAGGACAATCACATCGCGCTTTGCGGCGGTGTGGCCGCAGCACTCGAAGGCGCCAGAAAGCGCGCGGGCCATCTGATGGCCGTAGCGCTTGAGGTCGATACGCTCGATCAGCTCGAGACCGCGCTCTCGAATGGCGGGGCCAATGCCTATCTGTTCGACAACATGCCCGTCGACATGCTGCGTCAGGCCGTGCAGCTCGTAAATGGCCGCGCCGTGACTGAAGCTTCCGGTGGCATCACGCCGGAAACGGCCCCGGCTATTGCCGCAACGGGTGTCGAGGTGCTGTCGCTTGGCTGGTTGACCCATAGCGTCAAGGCGCTGGATATCGGCCTCGATATCGATCTCTGAAAAGCGGCTTCACCCCGGTTACCAGCGCCGCCTCTTGAGGAAAGCAGGGGAGGGATGAACTCCTTTTCCTGAAGTGGCGGTGCGATCAGGCTGCGAGATCTGTCATTGCATCTGCCAGCATAGGACGGGGCCTGCCGGTGGTGAGCGCTCCGCCCCATAGCGACAACAGGGCCGCTTGGAAGCGCATTTTTCGCCACAGAGCACACGCGAACGGAGCGGCACCCACGCTTTCGCGAGAGACATCGCGAAGGTTCGAAGCGCGTCTTTTGCCCTGACCCTCGATATCGACAGACCGGCAATTTCCGAGTGACCGGCGAAAGCCACGGCGGGTCTCCTCGCCGTTCAGGGTGCCGGCCATTGCATGCATACGCGCAATAAACGACTGCATTTCGTGCAAAAGAAATTAAACGGAAAAAAGAATGGTTTCTTGATCTATTCTGTCTGTGAGCGTGACTTTCGCACAACGAAGCTGCGAATTTTGTGAAAGTCAGGTGAAATGATTCGTTGCGGTATCATTTCGTCTTGTATACAAAAAAGCGGTTTCCGGGTCTGGCCCGGCTGGAGGCAGGCGTTTTTCGCCCCCCGGTCTGGACGCAGCCAGTGGCTCACCACGTTCGTAACGATAGGATTCTGTATGACGTCACGCAGCCCCTCGCCGCGCTACATGGCTTTTGCCTGTCTGATGGTCTCGACAAGCCTGATGTCGACCATCGCGCTTTCAGGCTCTGCTTTTGCCGCCCATGCAAAGACTTCTCACAAGCAGGCCGCTGCCAGAACTGCTGCTCAGCCACAGGGTGCCCGTCAGCCGGTCGCACAGACGGCACCTGCCGCGCGGCGCGCGCACACAGGACCGGTTGAAGCCAGGGGGGAAGAGCAGATCTCGGTCACGACCAGTCGGCAGGCGCTCAATGGCGGTGGCGGCATGATGCGTATCGAACATGCCCCGCGCAACGTGCAGACCGTCGATCATGAATATATCTCGATGCGCAACCCATCGAGCACGGCGCTTGATCTGATTCAGAACCTGCCCAGCGTCAGCATTAGCACGCCGGATCCGTATGGCATGCAGGGTGGGCAGATCCAGACCCGCGGCCTGACCGATCTGGATATGGCGCTTCTGGTCGATGGGGCACCGGCTGCCGCAGCGAAATACATCACCGAGAATATCGATACCGAAAACGTTGAATCCGTCTCGCTGACGCCCGGCAGTTCAGAGACTGCGCTGCCAGTCATGTCTGCAGCCAGCGGCACGATGAATGAAACCACCCATACGCCCGACAAGAGATTCGGCGGTCTTGTCGATTTCTCCTATGGCACGAATAATCTGTCCCGCGAGTTCATCCGTCTCGATACGGGCGAGATCGGTCATAGCGGTGTGCGTGGCTATGTCTCCTTTTCAAACACCCATACGCGCAGCTGGATGGGGGCGGGTATCAATGACCGTCGCCATGTCGATTTCGGCCTGAACAAGTTCTGGCAGAACGGCTCTTTCGCCAAGACTTTCGTCTCGTGGAACTGGGAAGATTTCACGATCGACAACTACCCGACCCAGCAGGAATTCTACCGGTACAAGCACACGGGAGAGGGATACGGCAGGTCCGCCAATTCCAATAATATCAACTACTGGAAGAACAACACCGATTACTGGAATCAGGTCTTCATCTCGGCCCCGATCCATGTCGTTCTGACCCGTCGTCTCGCTTTCGATCTCCAGCCCTATTACAATCTCGGCAGGGGCTGGGATGCCTCACCGGGCGGTACCGTCACACAGACCGATGGCTCGACGCGCAATGTCACCAGCTACTTCCTGCAAGGCGCAACAGAGCGCCGTGGCGCCGTCGCCAAGCTCGGGATCGATGTCGACCGGCATAACCATGTGGCGTTCGGCTACTGGTATGAAAACAACTATACCCAGCAATCCTACCCCACCAGCTACACCATGGATAACGGGGCAGCCCCGAGCCCGAACTGGGCGGCTTATCGTATCGATGCGGGTGATCAGCAGAATGCAGGCACCGAGATCCACAGCCTGTTTGTCGAAGATCACGCCAAATATCTGCATGACAAGCTGGATATCCAGGCTGGCTTCAAATTCGTGATGGCCAATACCTGGAACAAGGATCTCTATGGCCGTATGGCCAATAACCGTACCGAGCCTCTGCCTCAGCTCTCGGTCGGCTATACGATCGACGAACACAGCCAGATCTATCTCAATGCCGAGGGCGATTATCGTCAGCCGAGTGCAGTCGATCTGGGCTGGCTCTATACGAGCGTGCCGATCCCCAAGAACCAGTATTCAATCAAGGAAGAACTGGGCTATCGCTATCATGATGAGCACATCATCCTCGATGCCTCATTCTTCAATTACAATGTCACCAACCGCATCGTGAACCAGTATCTCGGCATGAACCAGTTCAAGCCGTTCTCGATCGGTAACCAGCATATGCGCGGTTTCGATTTCATGATTTCGGGCCGCCCGATCCACGGTTTCAGCCCCTATGCCTCGGTCGAATATCTGCATGCCGTGCAGGACAGCAATGTGCTCGATCCCTATACGAACACCATGCTGAATTCGAAGGGCACGCAGGCCATCATGGCGCCGCGCGTTCTGGCGAATTTCGGTCTGACCTATAAATATGCCGGGTTCTTCGGCAATGCGAGCCTGCATTACACCGGCCCGCAATCGGTCAGCGTGGCAGGCGACCAGCGCATGCCGGGCTTCGTGACCAATACCATCTCGCTGGGCTATCGCTTCAAGCCGATGGGTATTGCCCAGTCGCCTACCATCAAGCTGAACTTTGCCAATGTTACGGGATCGATCGTGCGCACCGGGGCCATGGGCGCCATCTACAGCGCCAAGGATCCGAGCACGGTCTATAGCGGCAGCCTTGCCTCCTATACCGGCTATGGCAATTCCTTCATGACTGCCGCCCGCTTCACCATGACCGGTACGGTTTCCACCAGCTTCTGATCAGGCAGGGGGCGAAAGCCCCCTGAGCCGCAGGCTGACGAAACCGCCCTCCTGTTCAGCCGAAGGTGAAAGAGAAGGCCTCGACGCCGGGCGAGAGGAATTCGATCCTGAATTCGTGCTCGCCTACAGCGTCATCGCTTTGACGGACGAGCTGATAAAGGCGCTGTCCTGTCACCGTCCCGTTGCCATTCTCGTCGCAATCACTGCCATGCATGGCCCCGGGCGCCTTGCCGTCGATGGTCAATCTGAACTTCACCGGCGCGTCGCCCTTCACGGTGCCAAGCACGAGATGCAGATCACGGGCATGGAAGCGGAACACGATGGCGCCGCCTGCCTTGTTCAGACGCGCTGATTCCGGCCCCACGCTCCAGTTGCCGCTCAGACCCCACTGGTTGAGGGCAGGAGCCCGCTCGATGACATAATCATTGGGGGCATCCTGAATTGCGCCGCCGGTCGAGATGAAATTGCTGGCGCGCTCATAGCCGATATAGGTCTCGGGTGATCCGATATCCGACTGATCGGCCTCGACCTGTTCGGCGACGGCTTTGGGATGGACCAGATCGCTCGGAACATCCTTCGCCCCATTTTCACGCAGCATGGTCTGAATCAAGCGTTCAGAATTGTCGTAATCGCCTTCGCCGAAATGATGGGCCTGGATCTTGCCATCCCCGCCGATGAAATAGGCGGCTGGCCAGTATTCATTGCCAAAGCCATTCCAGATGGCCCGGTCGTTATCGACGGCAACGGGAAAGCCGATATGAAACCGCGTGACCGCTTTCCTGATATTGTCGAGGTTCTTTTCAAACGCGAATTCCGGCGCATGGACGCCGATAATGACCAGCCCATAGGGTTTGTACTTGTCGGCCCAGGCCTCGACATAAGGCAGTTCGCGCAGGCAGTTGATGCAGGAATAGGTCCAGAAATCCACCAGCACGACCTTGCCCTTCAGCGCATCGGCAGACAGGGGCTGGGTGTTGAGCCATGATGTCGCCCCGGAAAGCGAAGCGAGGGGTGTCGCCCGCGCCACCGGAGCGGCGCAAAGCGCAAGGGCAAGGCTCAGGCCGGAATAGCGCAGGAATGAGCGTCCCGCTGATGAGAATGCGAGCATGAAAGGCGCCTCTGGACGAAAAAGGCGGCAGTCTCGTTCCGGCCTGAGGGATCAGGCGCTGGCAGGTTCTGCCGCAAGGAGTTCAGCCAGAACGGCCTCTGTGCCTCTCTGTTCCATGCTTTCCGCCATTTCACGAATCATCCGGCGATGGGTGTCGTCGAGTGTAAAGCTCTCGAAAACCGTCATGGTGAACACCGTATCCCAGCTTTCAGCCAGCTTGCGCTGTGCTTCGGAAAGGGCAGGTTCGAAAGGCGTGAAGCCTGTTCCCTGATCGGTACGCCCGCCGAGATAGCGAATGAAGCAGGCCAGAACGAACGCCACGCGATCGAGCGTTCCGCCGGATTCCACGAGCTTGTTCCAGCTCGGGGCGAGAAAAACGGGCAGCTTGCTGCCGCCATCGCCAGTGATGCGGGCCAGTCTGTCGCCGACATTCGGATTGCTGAAACGCGCAATGACGAGATCGCGATAGGCCGGGAGCGGCATGTCCTGCGGGGCACTCAGATGCGGAATCACATCGAGGCTCATGAAGCGCTCGACAAGCTTGCCGATCTGCGGGTCGATAATGGCATCGCGCACGGTCTCGAGCCCCGAAAGCTGGCCGGGATAGGCAAGCATGGAATGCGAGGCATTGAGCATACGCACCTTGGCGAGTTCATACGGATGCACATCAGGTACGATCTGCGCACCGACTTTCTCAAGTGCCGGGCGCCCGTTGACGAAGCGGTCTTCGATCACCCACTGGGCGAATTCTTCCGAAATGACCGGCAGGCGGTCATGAACACCGCATTCCATGTTCACCCGGTCGGCATCTTCCTTGAGCACGGCAGGGGTGATGCGATCAACCATGGAGCTCGGGAAGGAAACATTCTCCTCGATCCACGTCGCCAGTGCCGGGTCGAGCGCGCGCGCATGACTGACGACCGAGCGCTGCGTCACGACGCCATTATCGCGCAGATTGTCGCAGGACATGACGGTGAACGGGGCAATGCCTGCCTCACGACGCAGTCGCAGGGCCTCGACGATATAGCCGAAGGCCGATTCCGGTCTGGTCGGTGCGGCGAGTTCACGCTGGGTCAGTGGCGTTTCCAGACGATAGCTGCCGGTCGCGTGGTCCTGATTATACCCGCCCTCGGTAATGGTCATCGACACGATGCGCGTCTCGGGGTCTGCCATGCGGGCAAGAACGGCTTGCGGGTCGGCAGGCGCAAAAAGATAATCGAGCATGGAGCCGATCACCTGATGTCGCGTCGTGCCGTCAGGAGCATAGCGCGTGAGCGTGTAGAGATTATCCTGTGCGGGAAAGGCCTCGAGCTTCAGGCGTTCGGTCGCGTCATCGATCAGGCCGACCCCGCAAAAGGCCCAGCTTTCATTACCCGGCTGGCTCAGAAGACGATCAATATACCAGCACTGATGGGCACGATGGAAATTGCCAACGCTCAGATGCACGATCCCTGCTTTCAGGGAGGCTCGATCATAGGGAAAAACCTCGACACTGGCAGGGAGGGTCGAGAGGGTCTCTGGATTGAGAGCGATCATGGGCTGTCCTGAAGGATCACGAGACATGGAAAGGAAAAAATCGCGCAAAAGGGGCGTAGCTGAAGCAGCGTGTTCGAAACTGGCCCTGTCTGGGCGCGGATCTGGAGTGCAGCGCGCGGGATGATGTGGCGGTTCCCGCAAAAGGCTCAAGAGGTAAAAGCGGCGTTCTATGGCACTATTTGGTGAAGAGGCTTAAACCCGCCTCATGCTGATACCACAAACCATCGCCGTGATCGGCGCCGGGCCTGCCGGTCTTGCCGCTGCCGAAAGCCTCTCTTCCGACGGGTTCGATGTGGTCGTCTATGATCAGATGCCAAGCCCTGCGCGCAAGTTTCTCATGGCCGGGCGCAGCGGGCTCAACCTGACCCATGCGGAAGATCTCGATAAATTCCTTACCCGCTATGGCACCGCCGCTTCCTGGCTGGAGCCGATGATCAGGGCCTATCCTCCGCAGGCATTGAGACAATGGGCAGAGGCTCTCGGCCAGCCCTGCTTTACCGGCAGCAGTGGGCGCGTTTTCCCTGAGGCGATGAAGGCCTCGCCGTTGCTGCGGGCATGGCTGGCGCGACTGGCCGAACGCAATACGCGGTTCGAATTGCGTCATCGCTGGGCAGGGTGGGATGAAGCCGGAAGCCTGTCGTTCGAGACCCCGCAGGGCAAAAAGGCAGTGACGGCCGCAGCGACCGTTCTCGCTCTGGGCGGCGCGTCATGGCCGCGCCTCGGCAGCGATGGCGGCTGGACCCGGTTTCTGCCGCCGGAAAGCCTGACGCCGCTGCAACCTGCCAATTGCGGTTTCATCACAGGCCTGCCTCCAGCATTTCACGAGCAGTTTCATGGTGAGGTGCTGCATTCCATAACCATCAGCGGGGCAGGGCAGACTACCAGAGGTGATGTGACGATCACCCGCCAGGGCATTGAGGGGGCGCCCGTCTATCGGCTCTCCTCACTCTGGCGCGATGCCTTGCAGCATGAAGGGCGATTGCAGATCATGCTCGATCTGCGACCCGGTATGACGCAGCAGGTCCTGCAGGCTCGCCTTGAAGGGTTTCGGGCGCGTGAGAGCCAGTCAGGCAAGCTGCGCCGTCTGGGCCTGTCTCCTGCTGCGCGCTGGTTGCTGCGTGAGGCCACACCCGCCCATGCGAGCGCCGACAGGCTTGCCCAGTGCATCAAATCCTGCCCGCTCGACCTCATCTCACCGGATTCCCTCGCCCGCGCCATTTCGACAGCAGGCGGCATAAGGCGGGAGGCGCTCGATGACGGGCTGATGGTGAGACAGCGCCCGGGCGTGTTTGTGGCGGGAGAGATGCTGGACTGGGAAGCGCCGACAGGCGGCTATCTGTTGCAGGCCTGCTTTGCCACCGGGCGTCATGCAGCGCAGGGGGTGAAAAACCACCTGCGACAAAACCCGTAATCTCCCCTGCGATGGCTGACTCCGGAGGCGAGTTGCGCTAGGGACAGCCGCATGAGCGTATCGATCACGATGGGCCGTGGCCGTGACGGCGCGGATGTCCAGCTGGACCTGACAGAACTTCTCGCAACCCGCCTGCTGGTGCAGGGTAATTCGGGCTCGGGAAAATCGCATCTGCTGCGCCGCCTGCTGGAGCAGACGGCAACACTCGTCCAGCAGGTCATTGTCGACCCGGAAGGCGATTTCGTGACCCTGGCCGATAAATACGGCCATCTTGTCATTGATGCGTCAGAGCAGACAGAAGCCACGCTGCGCGCAGCAGGCGAGCGCGCCCGTGCCCATCGCGCTTCCGTGGTGCTCAATCTGGAATCGGTCGAGGCTGAAATGCAGCTGCGTGCTGCCGGGTCTTTCCTAAACGGCATGTTCGAGGCGCCGCGCGCCCATTGGTATCCCGTGTTGGTCGTGGTGGACGAGGCGCAGCTTTTTGCCCCTGTCGCCAGTGGTGACACCTCTGACGAGGCGCGTCGCCTGTCGCTCGGCGCCATGACCAATCTGATGTGTCGCGGCAGAAAGCGCGGTCTTGCCGGGGTAATTGCGACCCAGCGTCTGGCCAAGCTGGCCAAGAACGTTGCGGCAGAGGCCTCCAATTTCCTGATGGGCCGCACCTTTCTCGATATCGACATGCTGCGCGCTGCCGATCTGCTGGGCATGGAGCGGCGTACGGCAGAAGGCTTCCGCGATCTTGCGCGTGGGCAGTTCATGGCGCTCGGCCCGGCGCTGAGCCGCAGGCCGCTCATGGTGTCCATTGGTGCGGTAGAGACGGCAAGCCATGCGACGGGGCCGGTCCTGACGCCATTCGAGGCGCGCCCTGCCGAGGATAATTACAGCCTCATTCTCGAACCCGTGGTCGAAAACGTGCCACGCCCCAGAGAGCGCCGTGCGCCGGCGCCCGATCTGCTGGCCCAACTCGATTCCTACGCCGCCGCAGCGCCTGTCGAGGAGGCTGCGCCTGTTGTCGAGGCTGCCCCCGACCTGCTTTGGCGCCTGACCGAAGCCGTGGTGGTAGAAAACGACTCTGCCTATCGTCCGCTGGCGACGCTCTATCAGGATTTCCAGCTGCGAGCGCGTATCGAGCGCCTCGACCGGAACGTGCTCGATCTCGGGGCTTTCCGCCTGCTTCTGGCCAGTGTGCGCTCGGGCTCCAGCTTCGAGCAGGCGCAGGAGGAAAGCTGGGAGCAGGCGCTCGAAATTGCCCGCACAGTGCCGGAAGACGTGCAGGGTGTGGTGCTGCTTCTGGCCCGTGCCGCGCTTGATGGTGCTCCCTGTCCCGGAGATGACGCGATTGCCGAAGCCTATGGCACGCATTCGCTCGGTCGCGCGCGCAGACAGCTCGCCTATCTGGAAGAGCGCCAGATCATTGTCGTGCAGGATATGCCCTCGGGTCGGCGCATTGCCTTCATCGGTTGCGGCTGGCAGACCTGCGGATAAGTGCAACCGCGCTGGCTGGCGCGTCGTTTGCTCATGAGTTGCTGCCAGCCCGACGCGGGATTGTGGAGAAAATTATGACAAATGATGAACTGATCGCCCTCGTTTCGCTTAATGGCGAGGAGGCCACCTACGACGCCCGTCTCTCCGGCTACGACATCACCGTGCCGGTGCGGATCGAAGGGGGCGATGGGCACTACATCATCAAGCATCTCGTCAAGCCCATGTATTTTTCAGGCGCGATGATCATCGACGTCAAACTTCTGGACGCCGACGCCTCCCATCACGAATGAGGGCCGAGGCGGCATAAAACGGGGAGCCGTATGGCCGAAGAAAACAGGAAGGTGCTGCCGGGCGCGCTGGCAGCACTTGGCATCGTTTTTGGTGATATCGGAACCAGCCCACTCTACACCCTCCAGACCGTCCTGAACGACACAGGGTCGACAGACCGCGAGACGCTTCTTGGCGGTTTCTCCCTGCTGGTCTGGACCATGATCCTGGTCGTGGCCGTCAAATACGCGACCGTTGTGATGCGCGCCGACAACAAGGGAGAGGGCGGTATTCTCGCCCTTTTTTCTCTTGTTGGCGGCTCCTTCGGCAAGCACTGGTATACACGCGGCACGCTTCTTGCCGCAGCGGGGCTGTTCGGTGCTGCCCTGCTCTACGGTGACGGGGCGATCACGCCTGCCATCTCGGTTCTGAGTGCCATTGAGGGCATCGGGGTCGTGACCAAATCACTCCAGCCCTACATCCTGCCGATTGCTGCCGTCATCCTGTTCGGCATCTTCGCTATCCAGCCCCTGGGGACGGCGCGCATCAGCGCTGTCTTCGGGCCGATCATGCTGCTCTGGTTTCTCGCCCTGGGCGGGATCGGGCTCAGCTCGCTGCTCCATGATCCGTCAGTGCTGATCGGGCTCAATCCGTTCTATGGGCTGCACTTTCTTTATGAGCATGGCGCCAACAGTCTGGTTATTCTGGGTGCTGTCTTTCTTTCCGTGACGGGTGCCGAAGCGCTTTATGCCGATATGAGCCATGTCGGGCGCCCCAGCGTGCGGCTGGCCCTGGCTGTTGTCGTATTACCCATGCTGGTGCTGAGCTATGCCGGGCAGACGGCGTTTCTGGTCAGCCACCCGCAGATCAAGGACAACCCGTTCTTCGCGTCCATGCCCCATGCACTGGTGCTGCCGATGGTGGTGCTGGCGACGTTTGCGACCATCATTGCCAGTCAGGCCATCATCACGGGCGCTTTCACGCTCACGCGTCAGGCGATGCAGCTCGGATGGTTTCCAAGCCTCAATATCCGTCAGACGTCGGACAGCGAATACGGCCAGATCTATGTTTCGGTCGTCAACTGGATGCTCATGGTCGTGACGCTGCTGATCGCGCTGAGCTTCAAGAGCTCCGATGCGCTCTCAGGGGCCTACGGCACGGCAGTTTCCACAACCATGCTCATGACGACACTGCTTGTCTTTGATGTGATGCGCGAACGCTGGGAATGGCCGCTGTGGAAGGCGCTGCCGATTGCCCTGTTCTTTGCGATCATCGATATCGCGTTCTTTGTTGCCAATCTGCTCAAGATCGACAAGGGCGGCTATGTGCCGCTTCTGATAGGCCTGTTCATCTACATCATCATGACAACCTGGCGCCGTGGCATCATTCTGCTTCGAGCCGGTCTGGCGCCCCTTGGTGAGCGTTCGGACAAGGTTCTGCAGAAACTGCGTAATGGCGAGATGATCAGAACGCCGGGGGCTGCTGTGTTTCTCTCGCGCTATGAGAGCGCCCTGCCGCCCATCGTCATGCGCCATGTGGCCGATTTTCACTGCCTGCCGGAGCAGGTTGTGGTGCTCAACGTCAAATTCGACACTGTGCCCCGCATCCCTGCCGATGAGCGCATGACAACCAAGGATCTTGGCAACGGGATCTGGCAGATCAACGTCACCTTTGGTTTCGTCGAGATACCCAATCTCTATTACGTGCTCGGCCAGGCAAAAGAGCAGGGCTGCACGCTGGATCTCGACAAGCTGGTGTTCTTTGCTGGCGATGACGACGTGGTGCCCGATCTCAAGACACCGAAGATGGTCTCGCCGCGTCGCATTCTGTTCGGGTTTCTCTATCGCAATGCGGTGCGTGCTTCCGACCGTTTCACCCTGCCGCGTGAGCGTCTGGTTGAAATCGGGCATCAGGTCGAAATCTGAACCCGAGCGGTTTTTCACTCTTTTACCAGCAGAGCGTCTTCGAACTTGAGGACGCCCTGATAATTCAAGGAAAAAGTCCATGCGTCCACTTCTCGGCCTCACCCTGCTGGCCTTCGTCGTTGCCGCCCCTCTCGCCCATGCCGAACCGGGCGGATGCCTGAAATACGGGGCTGCCGGTGCTGTCGGCGGTCATCTGGTCAATCATGGCGTGCTCGGCGCTGTCGGTGGGTGTGCCACGGGCATGTACAAGCGTCACGAATACCGCAAGGAAGCCCGTGAAAAGGCCGCGCTCTATGACAAGGAGCATCCGGGCGCCAAGGGCAGCTATGAAGAAAAAGCTACGGCCTATGATGTCGAACATTCGACCCAGCCTGGTAAATCGGCCCCTTCGGACGCGCCTGCAACAAAGGATTGATTGCGATCTGAGGTCCTTACTGCGTTCTGCTCTCGCATGGTATTATGCCTGCGAGGGTAGTCCGGCCGGATTTGCCGCATCCGGAAAAGTAACGCATTGTATCTTGTGTCAAACTATGACAATCAGGGCGGGTCTTCCCTCGCAGGCCAGAACGACTGATTCTCATGTCCGTCATTACCCCTATCAAATGCGGCCCGTCGGCTTCGGTGCCGGGCTCTATCGCCATCGTCCTGCGTGATTTCCGTCTTGGCGGCAGCGAACGTGTGGCTATTGGCCTCGCCAATTACTGGGCGTCGCGCCAGATTGCCGTCACCCTTGTGGTGGGTCGCGACGATGGCCCGCTCAGGGCGCTGCTCGCCCCTTCGGTCGAGATTGTTGATCTGGGCCTCAGCCCTGCTCTGGGCGACACACGTCTCGCCTGGTCTCTCGCCATTCACGCACGCGCGGTGCTGCGCCGACGCAGGATCGAGTCCTGCTACGTGCCGGGCAACAGCCACTGGCCCGTCATTCCGATGCTCAAATCCCTGCCTGCCGGACAGGCTCCTCATATCGTGGCGCAGGTGAGTTCGCCGGTCTGTCGCAGCAATCGCTCGCGTCTGGTCCAGATCGGTTATGACTGGCGTATGCGTCGATTACTCGGCAAGGCCGATGTCATCACCACACTCAGCGAACCTCTGGCGCGTGAGACGCGTGAGATCGTGGGGTGCGCCCATGTCGATGTCGTGCCCCTGCCGGCATTATGGGATGAGGGGCGTCCGTGCCCTGTGCCCGAAGGGTCGGCGACCATTCTTGCAGCGGGGCGCCTCGTGCCGATCAAGGGGTTCGATCTGCTGATCAAAGCCTTTCATGTGGTCGCCGCCCAGAATGCCGAGGCAAGGCTGGTGATCTGTGGCGAGGGGCCGGAACGCGGCGCGCTCGAAAGCCTGATTGATGGGCTCGGCCTTGCCGGGCGTGTGACGCTGACAGGCTATGTG
This sequence comes from Asaia spathodeae NBRC 105894, assembly GCF_025994195.1. Taxonomy (NCBI): domain Bacteria; kingdom Pseudomonadati; phylum Pseudomonadota; class Alphaproteobacteria; order Acetobacterales; family Acetobacteraceae; genus Asaia; species Asaia spathodeae. The sequence continues at coordinate 128,341 of NZ_BAPY01000073.1, forward strand.
CCCAGCATCCGCCCGTATCTGGAGCAGGCGCGCCTGTTCGTCCTGTCCTCTCATTGCGAAAGCTTCGGCGCTGTTCTGCTCGAAGCCCTGGCTGCGGGGCGCCAGATCGTCTCGACGCGTTGCTCACCCGCTGTCGACACTCTGACTTCCGACGCCATTGCCGGGCGCAGCGTACCGACACGCGATGTCGCGGCACTTGCCGGGGCCATGAGCGCGCTGCTTTCACACCCTTCGCCGGATTGCGATGCCCTCGCTTCCCTCGTTGCGCCTTTTCATGTCTCGCGAGGGGGCGAGGATTTTCTCGCCCTCATGCGTTCCCGGTCAGGGGAGCCGCGCCTGATGGAGCGTCTCGCGAGTGAGTGTCTCGATATGCCAGCCCAGAGCCCCATAGTCTCGATGGCCCATGCAGGGCTCACTGGGCATGCCCTTTGACAAAACCTTTCTATCGCGATCTCTTGCCGCCCCATGGCTTCTGAACCACGCTCGGCGCTGCACCGCATTTTCAGCAATACCGGATTTCTGATTTCCAGCCGGATCATCAACGCACTGTGCAGTTTTGCCTATGTGGCATGGGCTGTTCACGCCCTCGGGCTCAAGACGTTCGGTGTGCTCCTGCTGATCACCACCTTTGTGACGCTGGTTTCCGACATGACGCATCTGCAGTCATGGCAGACGCTGCTTCATTACGGTACCGCCGCGTTTGAGGCGCGTGACCGGCGTCGTTTCATGCCTGTCCTTGGCTATTGCATCCGTTCGGACATGATCAGCGCAGCAATCGGCCTCGTCGGGGGGGTGATCGTGATTGCCCTGACCGGCACGCATTTTCTGGGCTGGTCAGACCCGGTCAAGCGCGATGCGAGCTGGATGATGCTGACGGTCGCTTTCATGAATACGGGCTGGTCTACCGGCGTAATCAGGCTGTGCAATCGTTTCGGTCTGGCAGCCCTGTTCGATTTCGGTTCGACCTGCGTGCGTACGCTTGGCTATCTGATTGGCTATCTCTGCCATGCGCCGCTCGAATTTTTCCTGTTCATCTGGTTCCTGCACCAGTTTGCCCTCTTCGCCCTGACCAGCCTTGGTGGCCTCGTATTGCTGCGACGGCATATGGGTGGCGATATCAGGCTTGTTTCGTCATTTCTGACGCCATCCGAGACGCTCGGTATCTGGGGCTTCACGCTGCGGGTCAGTGTCAACCAGATCCTCGATGCGCTGTTCAGACAGGGCGGCACGCTGATAATCGGTGCCATGCTTGGCGCGCGCGATGTCGCGATCTATCGCGTGACGAAGCAGATATGCGACGGCCTCGCCAAGCCCGCCCAGATGATGATTCCGAGCCTCTATCCCGAATTCGTACGCTTCAGGGACAACCAGAACTGGAGCGAGCTGCGTCATGTCGCGCGTCGACTGGCCCTGGTCATTTTCGGGTTTTCCGCGCTGGCGGTTGTCGTGGCGCTGTTTGGCGGCAAGGCGATCGTCCATCTCATGCTGCATGACAGCTTTGCCAATGAAATGCCGATCATCCTGCTGATGGTGTTCAGTGCCCTTCTGGAAGTCTGCATCATTCCGCTCGAAACACTACTGACCGTGATGGGGCGTCTGGCCATCATTCTCAAATACCGTCTGGCAGTGATCGCTCTCTATTTTGCGATCCTGGCCGGGTTGATGGCGCTCTGCGGGGTAACCGGCGCGGCGCTGGCCAGCGTTGCCTGCTCGATCATGATTTTTGTCATCTGTCTCGTGCTGGCGGCCCGCTGGATCTCGCCACGCCATGCCGCAAGATACGGCGAGGCCTGAGCGCTCGGGAAGCGGGCTGCCGTCAGCAGGAATTTCCTGCGGCAAGCGCGGGTCTTCCGGCCTGCTTCAGGAGCAGGCGCGGTCTCTGTCGAGTGTCAGCAACAGAAAAGCGGCTACGCTCAGGGTAATCGGTGTGACGAAAACCCCAAGTATCTCGCTACTGCCCTGCGTGTCCCTGATGAGGCCAAAGGCCCAGTGATGGTCGGGATAGACAAAGAACCCGACATGAGCCGGAAAATAGGGTTTGGCGAGCCCGATCAGGGCAAACACGGCGCAGACAAGCCAGGCCGATGCACGCAGGAACTGGGTCATTTTGAAACTGCCTCTGCCTGTAAGCCCGTCGCCCTGAGGGCAGACGACGCTGATTTGGATGAAACACAAAAACGTTCCGCAGCCTGAAGGAACGCCATGGCAGGAAAGCACGTTCTCGCGTCGCTCTTCAACGTCCCTGTTGAACGCGTCCGACCATTTTCCCTCACGATCCCGTCTTATTGGCTCTTCTGAAAAAAGAAGCCTCTTCTATGTATTGATTTAGAAGTTTCTCGGTTATCCGAACAGCGAAAGGCCCTCTGATGATCAGGCGAAAAGTAATGCAGGAAGTGATTGCGTGACCCTCGTGCAGGAAGAAAACAGGAAGAATCCGGAAGGGGCGGGTAAAACCCCCTCAGCCAGCAGCATTACAGGGCTCGATCTCACCAATTTCTTCCTCGCCGATGTTCAGGGCGGGGTAGGGCCCTACCTGACGGTTTATCTCTCCAGTGCGCGTCACTGGCAGGCCGGGCCGATCGGTATCGCCATGGCCATGGCCGGGTTTGCCGCTGCCGTGTGTCAGATACCGGCGGGGCTGCTTGTCGATTCAAGCATTCACAAACGGGCGCTTGTTGCCGTGTCGGCGCTCGTCACGGCGCTTGCCTGCCTTCTTATCATCTCGATGTCGGGCATGGCCCCTGTGCTGGCCGCGCAGATACTGATGGGGGCGGCGGCGGCGGTCATTCCTCCTGCGCTGGCGGCAATCTCTTTGGGTCTGGTCGGTCGCAGGCGCCTGCCCGGGCGTATCAGCCGCAACCAGGGGATCAACCATTGCGGGTCGTTCGTCTCGGCCATTCTGGCCGGGGTGTGTGGCCAGTATCTCGGCCTGAACTGGATCTTCTATCTCGTCTGCGGGTCGGCCATTGCCAGTGCCTGCGGGTTGCTGCTGATCCGCCCGAAAGAAATTGACCAGAAAATCGCTCGCGGAAGCGAAGACGATAATAATGAGCCGCCAATAGCGATCGGTCGCCTGCTCTCGCAGCGCCCGGTCTGGGTGTTCCTGTGCGCGATCGTCCTTTTCCATCTCGGTAACGCAGCCATGCTGCCCTTCGCGGCGCAGGTCATGGCGAAAAGCCATCCGGGGGCGGAGGCGGTGACGCTGAGTGCCTGCGTGATCGTTGCGCAGTTCGTGATGATGCTCGTGGCATGGGGAGTGGGACGCGCCATGGCGCACGGGATCGGGCGTAAACCGATCTTTCTGCTCGCTTTTGCCATCCTGCCGATACGCGGCCTGCTGTTTTCCTGGTTCGATGCGCCTTATGCCATTGTGGCCATCCAGATACTGGATGGTATCGCTGCCGGGATTTTCGGGGTGATTGCCATCATCATTGCTTCTGACCTGACTGATGGCACCGGACGCTTCAATTTCCTGCAGGGGATGGTGGCGCTGGCTGTCGGGATCGGGGGCGGGCTCAGCAATCTCATCGGGGGCTATATCGTGCAGTATGAGGGCTATCGTGTGGGGTTCCTGTCCCTGACGGCCATTGCCATACTGGCTTTCGTCTTTTTCCTTTGCCTCATGCCTGAAACGCGGGAGTCCGATGAGGCCCCGTCAAAGCTGCCGCAGGCGGCTTGAGGGCGTCGTCGCATGATCGAATACAGTCTCTGGGGGCTTTGCGCTTTTGCGATTGCCGGGCTGCTTTTCAGACCCTGGCAATTGCCAGAGGCGCTGTGGACGTCTCTCGCGGCGCTGATGGTGCCGCTTCTTGGCCTGTGCAGCTGGCATGATGCGGGCAAGGCCATCGCCTCAGGCAAGGAAGTCTATCTCTTCCTCTTTGGCATGATGGTTCTCAGCGAGGTCGCCCGTCAGGAAAAACTGTTCGACTGGCTCGCGGCGTCGGCGCTGCTCCATGCCAAAGGATCGGGGCAGCGGCTCTTTCTGCTTGTCTTTGCCGTCGCAATCGTCACCACGGCATTTCTGTCGAATGACGCCACGATCATTCTTCTGACGCCACCCGTCATTGCCGTAGCGCAGAAGGCGCGGATCGACGCATTCCCTTCCTTGCTGGCCTGTGCGTTTGTCGCCAATGCAGCGAGCTTTCTGCTGCCCATCAGTAATCCGGCCAATCTGGTGCTTTACGGGGGCGAACCGCCCGGTCTGCTGCCTTGGCTCGAGCGGTTCCTGGTGCCTGCCTGCCTCGCGGTCGGTATGAGCTTCATTCTGCTTTTTGCATTGGTGCGACGCGAGATCGCCAGCCGGTTTACTGGCGCCTGCGATCTGCCGGGCCTCGACCCGATAGCAAGGTTCGTTGCATTGGCGCTTTTCGGGGTGATCGTGCTTCTGACCCTTGTCTCCTTTCTGCATGGTCCGCTCGGCTGGGCGACAGCACTGAGCGGGGCAGGGCTCGGTGTGGTGGCAACGATGCTGCGCCGTCAGTCACCACTCCCGGCGCTTCACGAGATTTCGTGGTCGGTTTTTCCGCTCGTGGCGAGCCTGTTCGTGCTTGTTTCGGCTGTCGAACAAAGCGGCGTCATTCAGAAACTGGCTTCGCTCATAGTGTCATACGGGAACGGGGCGACGGCAATTCTGGTCACGGGGTTTGGCTTCGGGCTGTTGAGCAATGTCATCAATAATCTGCCTTCCGGTCTGCTTGCCGCGCAGCTTGCGCCTTTGCTGGCGTCCCATAGCCCTGCCTTGCAGGATGCGCTGCTGATCGGGGTCGATCTGGGGCCCAATCTGACGCTGAGTGGCTCTCTGGCGACCGTGTTGTGGCTCATTATCCTGCGTAAGCACGGGCTGAACGTCAGTTATGCGCGCTTCATGCGCTATGGCGTCATACTGACCCTGCCAGCTCTTGCTGCGTCTTTGCTGGTCCTGATGCTGTAGAGAGGCCGTTGCCTCGCCATTACGGTAAAAGGCGCGAATAGCGTGTGCACGCCAGAAAATGTCGTGCAGCTTGGCGCAGGCAGCGTCGCTGGCGAGCGTTGCCGTCTAGCCAGGGTCTGAAATCACTGTTTCCTGCCACATGGGTCAGGTTGATCCTGTCATGCAGACCATCTGACGGAAGTAAAAGCCTTCTTGATCGGAGGTTTTGATGAAATTGTGATCAGATCGATTTGCTGCAGGATCTTCCAGACGCGAGAGATGGCGTACGGAAAGGTGTATTGTGGGCCAGGTAGTACAATCAGATCTCAATCGGCTGATAGTTGTCAGGTGGCATGGCCAGAAATCAGGAATATCAAGCTTAAGAGCACAAGTTCGACTTGATGAATTTGATAAGGAGTATGGGCATGGAAGATAATAACGATATTGTTGAACAGAATCGGAAGAATCTTGAAAAAATTCTTGGAGGTCCTGTTGTATTCGAACATGAGAAAGGAATTGCTGGAATAAAACCACACCATAAAAAAGAAGTGATGTATTTCGAGCTAACAAAAAAACCTGCAATATCTACTCAATTTAAAGCCCTTATAGCTACGGGTGTATCTAACTCAGGAAAAAAGATATACATCGAAAACGGCACATGTATTCTTGGTTTATGGACGCTCACCTTGCCGTCCGGGAAAATGTTTCGTGATCTTTCCTATAGTGGCGATTTCCCAGGCTGGAGGCGTGCCCTGGAGGCAGGCGCAGCTGAGAGAGGCCTTCGGACAGGACGAATAGAAGACCTCAAACTGGTCATCTCTGACGGAGAAATTGTGGCACTGTCCGAGTGTTCGGCTCGTCGCGGTTCAAAATGAAGCGAAAGCCTCAGGTTTTCGCAATCTGATAGAGGATGACGGTATCTCCGTATCCTTTCTGGTGGAGCTCCATGATTATGGCTGAACTTTCGTTCTCCGCTTCCGGCCTGGTGGCAAGGCAAAGGATCAGCACCATTGAGTTCGAGAGTATAAGATCGACTTGATAAAGCTGGTGGGGAGAATGGGTATGGAAGATAATAACGATATTGTTGAGGCAAATCGGAGAAGCCTCGAAGAAAGATATGGTGGTCCGATTGTATTTGAAGGTGAGGAAGGAATTGCTGGAATAAAACCACACCATACAGAAGAAGTGATGTATTTTGAGTGTAAGAAAAAAGCGGCAATATCTACTCAATATCGCGCCCTCTTGAATGCGAGCATATTCAGTTCGGGAAAAAAGATAGATATCGAAGGCGGTACCTGTCTTCTTGGTTTGTGGACGCTCACCTTGCCATCCGGCAAAATGTTTCATGATCTTTCCTATAGTGGCGATATCCCAGGCTGGAGGCGTGCCCTGGAGGCGAGTGCAGCAGAGAGAGGCCTGCGGATCGGACGAATAGAAGACCTCAAACTGGTCATCTCTGACGGAGAAATTGTGGCACTGTCCGAGTGTTCGGCTCGCTTCGGTTCAAAATGAAGCGAAAGCCTCAGGTTATCGCACTCTGATAGAGAATGACGGTATCTCCGTATCCTTTCTGGTGGAGCTCCATGATTATGGCTGAACTTTCGTTCTCCGCTTCCGGCCTGGTGGCAAGGCAAAGGATCAGAATATTGAGTTTGCGAGTATAAGATCGACTTGATAAAGCTGGTCGGGAGAATGGGCATGGAAAATATCGACGATATTGTTGAGGCAAATCGGAGAAGTCTCGAAGAAAGATATGGTGGTCCGATTGTATTTCAATCTGAGATTGGAATCCCTGGAATAGAAAGGTATGAAAAGCTAGAAGTAATGTATTTTGAGTGCACAAAAAAACCGGCAATGTCTACTCAATTTCGTGCTCTTCTTAATACGAGCATATTCAGTTCAGGAAAAAAGATAGATATCGAAGGCGGTACCTGTCTTCTTGGTTTGTGCACGCTCACCTTGCCATCCGGCAAAATGTTTCGTGATCTTTCCTATGATGGCGACATCCCAGGCTGGAGGCGTGCCCTGGAGGCGAGTGCAGCAGAGAGAGGTCTTCGGATCGGACGAATAGAAGACCTCAAACTGGTCATCTCTGACGGAGAAATTGTGGCACTGTCCGAGTGTTCGGCTCGTTTCGGTTCAAAATGAAGCGAAGGCCTCAGGTTTTTGCACTCTGATAGAGGATGACGGTATCTCCGTATCCTTTCTGCTGGAGCTCCATGATTATGGCTGGACTTTCGTTCTCCGCTTACGGTCTGGTGGCGAGGCAAAGGATCAGAATATTTAGTTTGCGAGCATAAGATCGACTTGATGAATTTGATAAGGAGTATGGGCATGGAAGATAATAACGATATCGTTGAACAGAATCGGAGAGGTCTCGAAAAAATTTTTGGGGAGCCAATTGTATTCGACTATGAGATGGGAATCGCTGGAATAGAAAGGTATAAAAACCGAGAAGTAATGTATTTCGAGTTCACAAAAAAACCTGCAATATCTACTCAATTTCGTGCCCTTCTGAATACGAGCATATTTAGTTCAGGAAAAAAGATAGATATCGAAGGCGGCACTTGTGTTCTTGGTTTGTGGACGCTCACCTTGCCATCCGGGAAAATGTTTCGTGATCTTTCCTATGATGGCGATATCCCAGGCTGGAGGCGTGCCCTTGAGGCGAGCGCAGCAGAGAGAGGCCTGCGGACAGGACGAATAGAAGACCTCAAACTGGTCATCTCTGACGGAGAAATTGTGGCGCTATCCGAGTGTTCGGCTCGTCGCGGTCCAAAATGAAGCGAAAGCCTCAGGTTTTCGCAATCTGATAGAGGATGACGGTACGTCCGTATCCTTTCTGCTGGAGCTCCACGCTTATGGCTGAACTTTCGTTCTCTACTTCCGGTCTGGTTGGTCCGGTAATCGAACCACGGCAGGCACGTCATGACCGTGGTCAGGATCTGCGCAAACAGACTCGTCGCAGTTCCCATGCTGAGTGGATCGCAGCGCCAGACCGGGCCGATCCTGTCTCGTTGCTGGTCAAACAGGGGGAGAGCCGCATTCAGGACCTCCTGCCCATACGTTACGAGCGTATGCGCGCCTCGCCTTTTGCCTTTCTGCGCGGCAGTGCGGTCGTGATGGCCGCTGATCTGGCCACGACGCCTGCGACCGGGCCGGTAGTGCAGAGTTGTGGCGATTGCCATCTGGCGAATTTCGGCAGCTATGCCTCGGCAGAGGGAAGGGCAGTCTTCGATATCAACGATTTCGACGAGACATATCCGGCGCCTTTTGAATGGGACCTCAAGCGCCTGGGCACGTCCTTCATTCTCTCCAGTCTTGAAAGCGGGTCATCAGAAAGTCAGGCGCGTCAGAATGCGCTGATCATGGCCAAAACCTATCAGCACGAAATGACCCGCCTCGCGCCAATGAGCCCGCTGGAAATCTGGTCCGACCGGATCGATCTGGCTGCTGCCATTGAGGGTTTTGCAGACAAGCACACACGCAAGGGCATCGCGGCTCGTCTCGAGGCCCGTCTGGAAAGTGCGCGCGACCATTTCGGACTCGTATCATTTGACAAGAATGTACCCAGATTGAAGGTCAAGCCGCCACTCGTCATGCGTCTGCCGGCACGCGATGACACCATCCGCGAGGCTTTTGACCGCTATGTTCTGACCCAGCCACTAGAGCGTGCGGTGCTGTTGTCGCGCTATAGGCTGCGCGACATCCTGTTCAAGGTCGTCGGGGTGGGCAGTGTTGGCACCTATTGCGCCATTGGTCTGTTTGCAACGCCGGACGGCGAAACCCTGCTGCTGCAGATCAAGGAGGCACAGGAATCGGTGCTCGCGTCCCATCTCGCCGGACCGCGCTACGACAATCAGGGACAGCGCGTCGTGATGGGGCAGAGACTGATGCAGGCCAGCTCGGATATTTTTCTTGGCTGGACGCATAGCGAGCCGGCCAATCCGGACCGCCGAGCCAGTGAACTGGATGGCGCAAACCGGCAGTTCTATGTGAGGCGTCTCAAGGACAGTCGCCTTGCGGCTATCGGCGCCGATGTGGCGCAGGAAGGGCTTGATGATTATGCGGCGCTTTGTGGCCGTGCATTGGCCCGTGCCCATGCACGCTCTGGCGACGTGGCCATGATTGCCGGTTATCTGGGCTCAGGTGACAGCTTTGCCGAGGCTGTTGTCGCCTTTTCACAAAGCTATGCCGGGCAGACGAAGCAGGACTGGAAAGCCTTCAACGAGGCGATCGAGAAAGGAAACCTGCCTGCGGCCCAGGCGAAAAAACACTAGGTGCATGACGCATAGTGAGGGCGGCGGCGCAGCAGATGGCAGAAAAGAGCTCGGCTCTGTGTCGTAGCGCGTGGCAATATGGCGCCAGTCCTTATGCTCCCCGTTATCGGGGTGAAATCCCTGCGGCGCTTTCAGCGATTGTTGGGTGTTCTGGATGGCTCATCCTGCTGCAGGACATACCGCCCGGGCAGCCCGTTATGGTTCACAAGAATGCTTCCTTGCGATACATGCCGGTCATCAACCTCTGGTTGGTCGCTGCCCCTGGTGAATGAATGGCTCCAGATGTGCCATCTTCTCGTGCGTCAGCCAATATAGATCGCTTATATTCACATAGAGTTTGGATAAGACCTCCATACTTGCACCAATGGGGCCGCAGCTTGGGGGAACCTGGATTTGAGTTCGAGCCATTAAAAAAGGTGTGGTGGCATATAAATAACGCGCAGGTGAATGAGTGAATAATTTTACAAAAATAACCTTATTGAAGAGAGATTTTGTAAGTAGTGGTTGTGTATTCAGATTACCTGCAAGATATCCTTATGAGTTTATAGTCGATTTTATGCTTTGCAGAGTGCCTGCTAGCGATAGCTACTTCGGGCTCATTGTGACAACGGGTTATAAGGCAGGGATAATATTTCAATTATTGCCTGCAGAGTGCTTGCACGATAGCGCAGCGGTAAGCTTGTTTTGGATTAAAGATAACTGGAACAAGTGGATTTATGAAGACTGTTCTATCGACGAGGTTTTATTTTCAGAAGGATATCTCGCAGAGCCTGATCAAGGTACGTCTGAAGGGTAGAACCGGGTCGGAAGAGCCTGAGGCCAGTTATTGTCGAACTTTATTCGTCCAGAGAGTTAACTGGCAAGCAAACCGAGGCTCCGGTATATTATCGATGTTTATTTGTCGCGATGCTTCCTGCAGGTTCGATAGTTCTTTGCCGAAAATCATCGTGGTCTATTATGGGTATCATAAAAATCGTTGGTAAGTTTTATACATTCTTGCAATTTATTGAAGAGGAATTCTTTCTCATAAAGATCGGATTTCCAGGAAACATAAAGGTTTTCTCTCTCCTTGACTTCTTTCTCTGTCATCCAGTCCGAAAAGTGTTTGATAAAAATCTCTCTTCTTTCTTCTGTCCTGTTTTCTGCTTTTGATTTCCCATCGAGATAAACCCTAATTTGCGGTTTGATGGTATTCGTCAGGCTTCTGAAGTATATTTTTACTTCCAGGCTTCCATTCCAGGATTTGATGTCCCATCGCGGGCCGTTGGGCCAATATCCTGAGGTGACGTCTTTTCTGCGTCCTTCCATAGCAGAGGAAATCACGCTCGATATCTCCCCTGTAAAGAGTTTGACGACTTCAGCCTGGAGAGTTTTGATTTTCCGAATATCGGCAAGGTTGTTGAATACAAATTTCTGGTTTCTGTTTTCCATGTGATGTTCCCATGTAATATTTTCCAGATGCTCAAGTAGTTCATGAGCAAAAATGAGCCATTTCTGTCTATATGTCTGGTCGTTGACGGCAGGAAGTCTTCTGCGCACGGCTTTGATGAAAACAGGATAGCTTATACCCTTCCAGCCTGCGTGTTCGCTCCAACCGGCAGGTGACAGGATTACATAATGTAAGATCTCATTATTTTTCTGAAGATTCTGAACCGCATATCTTTCGTAAGAACTGAATGGATTTACCTGGTTGTGTCTGATTTTGTTTTCTATGATCATGGACCATGAATGCCCTTCGAGAATCAGGTCCAGGCGCTTTCCATCTTCCGTTACCACTTCACGCTTGGGTTTGCGCAAAAGTGTTCTGTAATCATCTCCGTCCAGATCCAGCGCAGACATCAAGGCCCCCAGGAAGATATTACCGAGACCATGCTCATTTTCTTCGAACAGAAAAAAAGATAACAGGTTGGTGATCTGGTTTTCATAATGATCGACCCCCATGAGAGTAAGAAGATTTTTAGGGGGTTTCTTAGGGAAATGTTCCCGGGCATTCTCAAGAAATTTTTCATATGTTTCCATGAAAACTCTCTGACCATAAAACAAATATAATCAATTCATCATGTCCCATGAGTACATCATGTAACCACCGATGCCATCTGCTTTTTTTCGACCGGAAGCGCCAGAACCCGTGGCGCATGAGAGAAAAAGGAGGGTCAAACTCCGCTTGATCGTTACCGCCTGAACGTCAGGCGAGGGGGGTGCGTCCTGATGCCCCCTCTGTTCTTCTCTGATATCCCCCATCTGCGAGGGGGGAACGTTGGTTATCCGGGGGCTGGCAACTTCGCCGAGGCTGTTGCCGCCTTTTCACAAAGCTATGCCGGGCAGACGAAGCAGGACTGGAAAGCCTTCAA
>NZ_BAPY01000074.1:0-167876 GCF_025994195.1 Asaia spathodeae NBRC 105894
AATCGAGAAAGGAAACCTGCCTGCTGCCCGGACGGAAAAACACTAGGCCTAAAAAGAGGGGCGTTCAGCGATGGTGAGGGGAAAGCACGATAAACGCGCCCATCAAGGGGATGAACAAACACAGGGCTGACACGACGAGGCAGAGAAGGGGCAGGAATATAACCTGGCGTTTCGTCCCGTTCAGGCGCCAGCTCATGGCCATCCAGGCGATCGACCCGGTCAAAGGGAAAAAGAGAAGTTTCACCGTGGGGCTGGGATCAACTTCATGGCCTAACTGCAGGATCTGGAGCGCATCTTCAGGGTGAAGCGCTGTCAAGAGCCAGGCATTACCTCTGCTAATGAGCTGGCCGATGACGCGTGCAAGCAGAAGGGGAAGCGTGACGAAATAAGCCAGATTATCGAGCGAAACGACCCGCATTGAGAGAATATTGAATCGACGCAGGAGCAACAGCAACGTAAGGGCGAGAACTGGCGACAGGATGATGATCGGTGTGATGCGAAAATCAAAATGCTCGCTTGTTCCGCTTATGAAGGCTGCCACGATGGCTTCAAGCAGGATGAACTTGCCGATGAATGTTTTGATGGGGTTTTTCTTTTTCTTCATCATACCTTCGGAATTTAAGAGCTGATTTTAGTATTGTCCCAGGGATTTAATTATTATTTTCTATTTCCTGGTTCAATGAAATGCGATTTTCCCCGCCACAAAAGCAGGCTCTGAGAAATTCTTGACATTTTGGCATTTTGCCAATATACAATAATTGCTTTGACACAAATTGAAGCAATTTTGACGAGAAAATTTCTACAAAATTCTGGAAAAAAATGACTGAAAAGAAGAACGACTGCGTTTTCTCCAAGATGAGCCGTCAGTATCGGCCCTCAGTCCATTTCACCCCTCCAGCGGGCTTCATGAATGATCCCAACGGCCTCATCTTCGATGGCGCGCACTATCATCTCTATTATCAGCACAACCCCGATGCCGCCTTTTCGGCCAATATCTGCTGGGGCCATGCAATCAGCACCGATTTGCTGAACTGGAAAGACCAGCCGATTGCCGTGCCGGCTACGATCGATGGCCAGGCCTATACGGGCTGTGCCGTTCTGGATCGCGACAACAGCTCGGGGCTTTTCCCAAATGCCCATGGCACAAATATCGCGGCGCTTTACACGCGTTCTCTCCCGACGAGGCAGAGCCAGTATCTCGCGGTCAGTACGAATAACGGTCAGAGCTTCGAAGAGTATCAGGGTAACCCCGTTCTGGATATCGGCAGCCCGAATTTTCGCGATCCACAGGTTTTCTTTCATGAGCCTACGCGCAAATGGGTCATGGCGCTTGCTGAGGTCGAGAAACACCAGATCGGCTTTTACGGCTCGACCGATCTGATTCACTGGACGCATCTCAGTAATTTCGGCCCGGCGGGTCTGCCGGCTGTCAATTACGAATGCCCTAATCTCATCCAGATTTGTGATGAGCATGGGGCATTGCGCTGGGTACTGTTCGTCTCGATCAATCCAGGCAGCCCGATGGGTGGCAGCGTCACGCAGTATTTCATCGGTGAGTTTGATGGCGCTGTGTTTACCCCCTCGGATGCCATTCTGCGCATGACCGATTTTGCGAAGGACGCCTACGCCATGCAGGTCTATAGCGGCTTGCAGCCTGGTGAGGCCGTGACTCTCGCCTGGATGGGCAATTGGCAATACTGCCAGGAACTGCCGACGCAGGACTGGCGCGGTGCCATGTCGCTGCCGCGTCGTCTGTCGATCCGTCAGGACCCCAATGGTTACCCGCGTCTGGTCCAGACGCCCATGAATATCGAGAAACTGCGTCGCACGCTGCTGTGCGAAAAAGCGGCCTACCTGCCAAAGGGCGCGCATCGTGACATCTCGCTACCCACAGGCAGGGCCATCGAGCTGGTAATTCGCCTCAAGGTCGATGAGTCTTACCAGACCGATCCTGCGATCAGCGGTCCTGAGATCAACCGCTTCGAGATAGCTTTCGCCAATGATGCGGGTGAAAAACTCTCTGTGGGCTATGATGTACCCAGTGCGCAGATCTGGCTTGATCGCAGCAAGCTGCGCGGCTTCGATCATCCTTTCTATACCGGGCGTTTTGCCACGCCGATCAACACGGCGCTCTATCCAGATGCTCGTATGCTCGACCTGCATCTTTTTCTCGATGGCTGCGCTTTCGAGATCTATGCCAATGAGCATCTCGAAACCGGTACGGCGCTCGTCTATCCAGGCAAGCCACTGGACATGCTTCGACTGAAGGCTGATGGAATTGGTGTCACGATCGACCATTTCGAGCTCTATACGCTCGATAAGACAATGTGCCGGGAAACGCTGTAACTGTACTCTTGCGATATGGTTGACCGATAAGGCGGCGCTCGCTGTAAGCGTCTAACTGTTCCGGGAGCTGGCGCCGTTTAGGGGCGTCAGCTTTTCCTAAGGAGAGCGCCAAGCGACATACCAGCTTGCGCAGGTATCCATTTAACGCGGCTTATACCGCGCGCAGTGCCTGTTTCTGGGTAGTTAGAAAAACCGATCCTTGCTCGATCTGCGTTCAGCAAAAGGGCAGGCGATTGCAGTCTGAAGCTTCACGCGCTATCTCAGGCGTGCAGAGACGACGTTCCTGCCTCCAATGGAGTTTCAAGACCGGGACGGCCCGGCGGAACCCGATTTATGGAGGCCGTCATGGCGTGGGTCGTGCTTTTTCTTGCAGGTTTGAGTGAAATCGTCTGGGCGTCTGCCATGAAGCAGTCGGCTGGATTTACCCGTCTTGTCCCGAGCGTGGTGACTCTATCAGGCATGGCTGTTAGTGTGGCGCTTCTCGCCTGGGCTATGAAAACCCTGCCGCTAGGCACAGCCTATATGATCTGGACCGGCATTGGTGCCCTGGGTGCCTTTCTGATTGGTGTTGCCTTTCTGGGCGAGGCGCTCAGTCCTGCGCGAGGCCTGGCGGCCCTGCTGATTGTCATGGGGCTAGCGCTGATGAAATTTGCAAGCTGAGGCCAGTCAGCGCCGGAACTTGCCTTGCCGGTCCTAGGTTTCAACGGCTTGCGTCATGCCGCATCTTTCTGGCGATCCGGGGGAATTTGGCACTGTTATTTCCAAGGATGTGGGAATTAACGAATAATAACTACTATAACATTAACTATCAGTAAATAACGATACACATTAACGTGTGTAACGATACACAACGAATCATTGACGGGAATTCGGTGCGGTGGAAAAGAAATGCGTGCTCTGAATTGCGGGTGCTTGTCTTTCTGTTCCCGGGATAACCGGGAGCAGCGGATTCGTTATTGACGATAGGACGTTTGTTAATCGTCGCCTGTCATGATGGAGCCTGATCTTTCATGACGGTGGAGAAAAAATGTCCCAGCGTGCTCAGGCAGATTACGAACCAGCCGCCCGTCCCGCACTGCGTCGCCTGGCCACCTGGCCGGTCCTCTGGAAATCCCTGACCCTTTCAGTCCTGACGCCGAGCCTCTGCTATCCTCTGGCGAGCCACGCACAGACCAGCATGACAGGCACGATCAAGGTATCGATGAATCTGACGGCGGCCTGCAGTATTGGTGAGACCATACTCGCGAGCGGGGCAAATTTCGGAAATCTCGATTTCGGCAGTGACACGACGCTCTTTGACACAAAAGATGCGCAGGTTCTCTCCGGCAATGCGGGCGGCATCTCCATGACGTGCTCGCCTGGGATCAGCCCGCAATTGACCGTCACGGGAGGGAGCCATGATATGCCGCAAAACAGCGGAGGCTATCTCCATGCCCTCGCAAACGGCGTGAACACCATTCCCTATAATCTCTATCTGGATGCCGGTCGCTCAACGGTATTGCAGAACAATACACCTGTGCCTCTCGTAGCGGCCAGCACTACCTATACAGCCAACATCTACGGTCGCGTCTTTGGCGGCAAGCAGGCAAGCACTTTACCGGCAGGGGAGTATAGCGACACGATCAATGTGACGCTTTCTTTCTGAAGCGGGATGAGGCGTGGTGTCATCTGTCTCGGTCTGTTCATGGCATGTGTCTTGCCTGCCCGGGCCGCAACCACAGCGACAATGACGGTAGGCGCCCAGATTATTGCCGGATGTGCTGTCAATGGCTCGGCGGTTTTGTCTGGAGCGGCTCAGGGAGCACTCGGTACGCTCGATTTCGGGTCGGCGCCCTCTCTGGCGGTCTCGGAATCCTATGCGCAGTTTCGTCTTGCCGATGCGATGGCCCTGACCTGCACGCCAGGGGTCGCCGTGTCGATGAGCGTTGATGGTGGCCTTCATTACAGGGACGGCACACGCAACATGCTGCGATCAGGCGGCTCGGAGAATGTCGCGTATGCGCTTTATCGCGATGACAGCCATAGCGTCGCTATGCTGCCGGGCAACGCTGTGGCTCTGGACACCAGCAAATCGCCCTCACCACTGACGATTATCCTTTATGGGGCGGCCACACCCACCGGGAAGCTTCCTCCAGGTGACTATCTGGATACGGTAACGGTAACGATACAATGGTAAAAACAAGACTCATATCTGGAGCATGCCTGTTGTCTCTGGCGGTCATCATGACGCCGACCAATGGTAAGGCGGCCTCGTCAGTCACGATCTGGCCGGTCAACCCGGTCATGGCGCATGATGCGCCTGCAACCGCATTATGGCTGGAAAATAACGACCACCACGATGTCCTGTTGCAGATCCGTGTTTTTCGCTGGACGCAAGGCGCCGATGGCGACCAGTTCGACGATCAGACTGACATTATCGCCAGTCCGCCAATGGCAACGGTTTCCCCCGGTTCGCGTCAACTCATCCGATTGATGCGCGGAACGAAAACGCCCTCTGCCAGGGAAGAGGCGTATCGTGTCATCATCGATGAAATTCCGCCCCCCGACTCCCGCCCGCATTCAGCAACCGGGGCGCCCCAGATCGGTATCCAGCTCCGTTATTCCGTGCCGCTTTTCGTGGAGGCGTCAGCAGGTTCCCCGGATCAGGAGTCGTCTGCCGAAATGGCCTCGCAGACGATGCAGCACTTACTCAGTGCGCGCGTTGTCACGCGTGGTGGAAAGGCGTTTCTCACCGTCCGGAATTCCGGGTCAGTGCATGTGCGGCTTACGAAGGTCAGCCTTGGTGGAGCCGTCATTACGAACGGCCTTCTCGGTTATGTCTTGCCACATTCCGAAATGGCGTGGCCCCTCGCAACGGGTAGGCTGAACGGTCCGCTGCAGGCCGCTCTGAACGGGGCGGCCACGACCGAGACAATTCCTCTCAGCCAGTAAGATGGTCGATCATTCGGAATGCAGGCCGCCATTCCGATGGGCGGCTTTATGGGCAGTCACCTTTCAGGCAGCAGGCGCGACCAATGCGTGGTCTGCCCTTCCACCGCCGCCCCGATCCTCAACCGCGTCGATGTTGTCGAATGGCATGACAACCTATCTGGAAATCATCCTGAATGGTGCTGATACAGGGCATGTCGAGCCGGTCATCATGCGTGAAGGTCATTTTTTCATGCAGGCGACCACGCTGCGCAGGCTGGGTCTGGGCACGCATATTCCGCAAGATATGACGGAACTGGTTGAGCTTTCCAGACTGGAAATCGAGCGTGTCCGCTATGAAAGCGCAACGCAGCAGCTTCTGCTCGATGTGCCCCCTGCATGGCTGCCCAAGCAGGTTATTGCGTCATCCGGCAGGATCGCAAAAGAAACAGCGCGTGCCAGTCTTGGTGCTATCGTCAATTACGACGCCTATGCCTCGCAGACAGGAAACACGACAAACCTGTCGCTCTGGAACGAAGCGCGCCTGTTCGGCCGGTTTGGGACCCTGTCGACGACCGGTGTTGCCCAGACAGGTGAGCTAGGGGGCGCGCGCGTTACGGTCAGGTCAAAGCCTTATCAGCGCTACGATACCAGCTGGAGCTACTCAGACCAGAAGCATGTTCTGACCGCGCAGGCTGGCGACCTGGTGACGAAGGCATTGTCATGGTCAAACACGGTCAGGCTGGGCGGCCTGCAGATATCGCGCGATTTTGCGGTGCGCCCCGACATCATCACCTATCCTCTGCCGCAATTTGCAG
The DNA here is from genome assembly GCF_025994195.1 of Asaia spathodeae NBRC 105894. NCBI lineage: Bacteria > Pseudomonadati > Pseudomonadota > Alphaproteobacteria > Acetobacterales > Acetobacteraceae > Asaia > Asaia spathodeae. Next base: position 6,072 of record NZ_BAPY01000074.1, read on the forward strand.
GGCAGGCCTCCGTGCCGACCAGCGTCGATCTGCTCATCAACGGCGTTCAGACGATGCATGAAAGCCTGCAGCCCGGCCCCTACAGCCTGACCAATTTTCCCTCGATCAACGGGGCAGGTGAGGCTACGGTTGTCACGACCGACGTGCTGGGGCGCAGAACAGAGGCCAGTGTGCCATTCTACGTCGCAAGCACCCTGCTTCATCCGGGTTATACTGACTACACGGTCTCGCTTGGTGCGCAGCGGCGGCGTTACGGTCTGGCAGATTTCGATTATGGCCCGCTGAATATCGATGCTTCGTATCGTCGCGGCATCTTCCCGTGGCTGACGGTCGAATCCCATGCCGAGGCTGCGCCGCACCTGGCTTTGGGCGGCCTCGGTGCGCTCACTCAGCTGGGGCAGAAATTCGGCCTTTTCGATATCGCAGCCACCACCAGCTATCGCCCCCGGAATTTCAGTCAGACAGGAGAGGAGCGGCTTCCCACCCAGGGGCGCCAGGCTGTGATCGGCTATCAGTACACACGCAAATATCTGACGCTTACGGCCCAGAAGATATGGCGTTCGAAAGGTTTTGCAGATCTTTCTACCTATGAACCCGGCTTTGTGAGGCTGTCTCGTCAAAGCCTCCAGGCCAGCGGCAGCCTGACGCTCCCGCATCTCGGTTCGGTCAGCCTCGGCTATTTCGATGTGACGCCGGCAACCGGCAGACGCACGCGCTTTGCCACCATTGGCGATACCCTTCCCCTATGGCGTGGTCTGTCGCTTTCACTGCTCGCCAATCGTCAGCTCGGAACCAGTTCAGGCCATGGTGACGGGTGGACGGGCTACGCGCAGCTGGTGATTCCCTTCGGTCGTCTCGGCACCGCGACAGCCGGGTGGAGCCGTCAGGCCGATGGAAGCAGTGTCGAGCAGGTTTCAGCCAGCCATTCCGTATCGCCCGGTGGCGGGATAGGCTGGGAGGCCAATTACCAACGGACCGGTGCAAAAACACCGGATTCCGTGCAGGCTTCTGTTACCTGGCGAGGTCGGGTCATCCAAATGCAGGGAGGCGTTTTCGGCCCGCTGAATAAAACCATACGCTGGGCGGAGGCTCAGGGCTCGATCGCGACGATGGATGGGGCCGTCTTTGCCGGAAACCGCGTGCCTGATGCCTTTGCTGTCATCAGCACCGATGGTGTTGCCGGTGTGCCTGTCCGTTATGAAAACCAGATTATCGGCAAGACAGGGGCGGGGGGCATCTGCTCATCCCCTATGCCACCTCCTATTACCCGGCAAAATACGAGATCGATACGCTGTCTCTGCCATCCGACCTGCAGGCCGGCGCGGTCGAGCAGCGCGTCGCCATTCAGTATGGCAGCGGCTATCTCGTGCATTTTCCTATGCGACATGCTGCTCCGGCCATCCTCTATCTGCGCGATGAGGGAGGGAAATCTCTGCCGGTGGGAACTGCAGTGCGCACTGGTGGGAATGTCGTCTATATCGGCTGGGGTGGCATGCTTTACCTTCCTGAATTGACGAAGGCACAACGTCTCTCTGCTACCCTGCCGTCAGGCATCCAGTGTTCTGCGGTGATTGATCGCCTTCCTCCGGCGACCAACGGACAGAGACTAGTTGGTGATCTGACATGTCGACAATCCCCATGAAAACACTGATCGCAGCCCTTCTGTTTTTGGTCGTGTGTGTGACAACAGGGCGTGCGAGTGCCCTATGCCTTGTGTCCCAGCCCAGCGTCACGTCGATGGGGTCGCTTTCGTCCCTTTCGCTTGGTGCGGCTGGCAATACCACCCAGATTCCGTCAGGTTTCATCTGCACGGGGGCCCTGCTTACGGTGGTCTATACGCAAAGCGTCAACGCACAGATCCAGTCGATTACGGCGCTGAGGAATGCAGCAGGCGATGTATTGCCTGTTCAGCTCTGCAATTCGGCAAATTGTGCGACGCCCTACACGGCTGGCCAGTCCATTCTCTGGCGGGCGACATCCCTCATCGGCCTTCTGGGATTTTTCAATGGTGCCGATGGCAGCCTGCCGCTCTACGTACGCATCCCGGCAGGCAGTTATAACGTCAGCCCCGGTGTCTATCGCGGCTCGATCACGATTGGCTGGACGTGGAATATCTGCTGGGGTCTTGGTCTGCTGGGCGTGTGTATTGGCCAGGATATCCAGAATACGCCTGTTCCTGTCACGCTGGCGCTCACCTTTACCGTGACGGCCGATTGTCGCCTTTCTGCACCCAACGTTGTTTTTGCCCCAGGCCCTCTCGTGACGGCTTTCAGGGATGTGCATCAATCCCTCGCTGTCGGGTGCAGCAAGGGGCAGAGCTATACGGTCGGTCTCAGTGGCGGCAATCAGGGGGATAGCGTCAGCCGGGTCATGAGCAGCAGCAGCGGAGGGCGGTTGCGCTATGAGATCTACAAGAAAGCGACAACCGAGCGCTGGGGCGATACGGGTACACAGCGCCGGGCCAGTGCGACAGCCGATACGAATGCAACGGCGCTGGATGGCGTTTCACAGCAGATTTTCAGCTATACGGCGCATATCCTGACCACGCAGGATACGCCCGCACCCGGCGCGTATAGCGATACAATCGTGATCGATATCCAGTTCTGAGAAAATCCGACCCGGATGCGGGGCCTTATCCGTCATCCTGTTCCGATACGACACGCTGGCGCGGTCTTTGTTACAGTCCCTTTCGCTTCGTTCCTCGTGCGGATCGAGCGTGCCTGTCATAGGGCGGTGTAGGAAACTTCAGAACGGGGTTGCGCCATTCAATGACACGCCGGATGACCTTGTCCGCTCTCTCCCTGCTTTTCGTGGCATTGCCCTCGGGAGCGGCCCGCGCGCAGAGCGGTACGGTATATAACGGGCAGGTCTATGCTGCTGCCCCTTCCGCTGGCGCTGTCGACGGAGCATCGCCCGACGGAGAGGATTCCAGCCAGCGCTGCCGTCGGCCGCCGCGAGGGCATCGCCCTCCGCCACCCCCGGGAAATGGATATGACGGGCCTCCTCCGGATGGTGATGACAGACGCGGTCCACCGCCTGGCGAAGGGCCTCATGGAAGACCTCCCCATGGCTGCCGTCCGCCGCCGCCCCCGCCAGGAGAAGGGCCGGGGGAACGATGAACATGGCTAGTGGAAAGAGGTTGCGGGTTCGTGCTTCAGGAAGCCGCTACGTGTCGCTGTGCCTTTGCCTGGCGCTCATCCTGCCGGGCTGTGCGCAGCGCACCCAGCCCGATATGGACGTCAACGGAACGTCTGATGAATCGGGGCAGAGTGACAGGATGCAGCAGGGCAGGGCGAGTGGTGGCCCTTCCGGTGGCAGCATCTGGCCTGAAATCGCCCGCACGGCCCTTCAGACGGGTATGGGTTTCCTTCATCACTGACCGGGTTGGGGGCGTATAAATAGTTTTAAACTCCCGCCAATCGCCCGGCTCGGATTTTCAGCGTTATACTCTTGGCGATCATTGCTGAGAGAGGTTTCCCCATGCAGCTCACCCTGGCTTTGGACTATATCGACAAGGCGCTTCATCTTGCCCGCGAGCGTGGCGTGCCTGTCGCTGTGGCGGTTGTCGACGCAGCCGGCCATCTGGTCGCTTTCAAGAAAGATGACGGCACCCAGCTTGGCAGCATCGAACTGGCGCTGCTCAAGGCCAGAACCTCTGCTTTGTTCCTGCGCCCAACCGAAGCCATGGAAACCGCGCTTCATGCAGGCAAGACAATGATCGCCACCCTGCCGAACATGCTCCCCGCAGGAGGCGGCGTTCCGATTGTCCTGAACGGCGCTGTCATTGGCGCTCTTGGCCTGAGCGGCGGCGAAGGCGAGACGGATGCCCGACTGGCTGAGGCGGCTGTTCGCTAGTTCCGACTACTTCCCGACAGAGCAGAACGGGCATGGAGTTTGCGGTGCCTTGCCCCTCTCGCCTGTTCTTTCCAGCCGCGCAGAGCAACAATCAGCGCGTGCCAACGCCCCGCAGGCTGCCGGTGACATGTCTCGCTTACGATGCAGAGTCACCCGGAAAGCCGCTGTCAGAGCTGGCACTGAATTTTCGAGGAAATGGCGGACCCGAAAGGATTCGAACCTTCGACCTTCGCCTTCGGAGGGCGACGCTCTATCCAGCTGAGCTACGGGTCCCGCTGGATCGCTTCATAGCCAGAATTCAGGAAACGCGCCAGTCCCAAAATCTGCATCGCCGATATTCCCCTTCAAGGGTTTCCGGAGGGCGGCGGCCCTGCGACGGGGGCGGGACAGCGTCCCGCATATCCGGGCGTCAGGGCATGAAATGTCCCGGATCGCCAGCCATCCATGCCGCTGCCGCCACGTCGCCGCCAGAAGGCAAAAGCCTGTCGGGTGTCAGCACCCAGGACGCGATATCCCCCGTGGCGTTGCGCCCGTTACGGTCGCGCAGAAGCAGATGATGCCCGCCCGCTATCAGATCGCGGCGGGCCGAATGCGGCAGTTGTTTCCAGAAATTGGCCATCGGCGGGGCAGGAATCATCTGGTCCTGATCGCCATAAAGCACGAGCAGGGGGAGGCGCACGCGCGGGGCGGCGTCCTGCCCGCTGGCCATCAGCTGCACGAGGCCGCGCAAGGTATCAAGCCGAAAGCCGTGCATGGTGAGCGGGTCGAAATAGAGGCGCCTCAGGGCCGCCAGATTATTGGTGGCGATATGCTCGCCCGGAACATGAGCGCCGGTGAAAATCCAGTCGGGCGCGATGATATCCAGCCCGCCGAGCACAAGCCGCGAAAGCGGATCGAAACGCCAGATAGCGGGAGAGATCAGAATGACACCGCTGATCGTGTCTGGTGGCGGGGCGGTGGCCAGCAGGGTCGCGACGGCACCCCCCATGCTCTCGCCCATGATGTAAAGCGGGATGCCGGGGTTTCGGGCATGCACCCATAACGCCTCTTCACGAGCATCCTGCACCATGCGTGCCGTGCTGCTCCAGGCGCCGCGGCTGCGCGTTTCGCCAAAGCCGCGCAGATCGGGAGCCATGGTTTCTATGCCCGCAGCAGCCAGCTGGGGGGCCGAAAATTCCCAGGCGTCGCGACTATCGCCAAAACCATGCAGGGCCAGAATGATGGCGCGGTGCCGACCGATTGCGGGCCAGACACGCATGGGCGCGCTATCCCCGTCAGAAAGGGCAAGATGCAGCGTGGCAGGAATGAGCGCTGCTTCTTGCAAGCGGGGCTGCGGTGCCCTCGCCGGTCCGGGAGAGGCGCAAGCGACGAGCAGCGACAGACCGAAAACCATCGCGAAGCTGCGCCATGAACTGGGCCTGAATGCGCGGCAGCGGTTTGAATGCGGACGGAACTCTCGTATCATCGGCAGAGTATTGCGTCCTCCGGGCGCGCTGGCCAGAGCGCGGTGACAAAGACTGCTTTCAGGCCAGACCCATTCAGGAGACGCGCTTTTTGTTGACCTCATTCCGATCGGTTGCCGCATGAGCACTACGCCCCATCTCGTTCTCGTCGATGGCTCGGGCTTCATTTTCCGTGCCTTTCATGCGCTGCCCCCCATGAGCAGCCCTGAAGGCGTGCCGGTCAATGCAGTGTTCGGCTTCACCAACATGCTCCAGCGCCTGCTGCGCGATCATGTCGGCACGCATCTGGCCGTGATTTTCGATGCAGGGCGTCATACCTTCCGCAACGAGATCTATCCGCAATACAAGGCTCACCGCCCCGAGGCGCCCGAAGACCTGCGCCCGCAGTTTTCGCTCATTCGCGACGCGACAAAAGCGTTCAACGTGCCCATGATCGAATTGCCGGGTTTCGAAGCCGATGACCTGATTGCGTCCTATGCCGACATCATCGAAAAAACAGGCGGGCGCTGCACCATCGTGTCGTCAGACAAGGATCTGATGCAGCTCGTGACGGAGCGTGTGTCCCTGCTCGATCCGATCAAGCAGAAGCCGATCAGGTCAGAAGAGGTTGAGGCCAAGTTCGGCGTGGCGCCTGATCGTGTGATCGATGTCCAGGCGCTTATGGGCGACCCCACCGATAACGTGCCTGGGGTACCCGGAATCGGCCCAAAGGGAGCTGCGCAACTCGTTCAGGAATTCGGCGATCTCGAAGCCATTCTGGCTGCTGCGCCGACCATGAAAAAATCCAAGCGCCAGCAATCGCTCATCGATCATGCCGAGGCTGCCCGTATCTCGCTCAAACTGGTCACCCTCGCGCGTGATGTCCCGCTGCCAGAGCCGGTCGAGGCTCTCGGGTGCCGTGAGCCTGAAGGCGCGGTGCTGCGCGATTTCCTAGAAAAGATGGGGTTCCATTCGGTTATCCAGCGCATGGGTCTCGGGGCGCTCGCCACACCGCGTGCCCAGGCCGCGCCAGAGCCGGTGGCTGAGGGTGACAAGCCCTATGGCCCCTATGAGACCATCCAGTCTCTCGAAACGCTCGAAACCTGGATCGCGCGTGCGCGCAAGACCGGCTATTTCGCGTTCGATACCGAAACGGACAGTCTGAATGCCCGTCAGGCCACGCTGATTGGTCTTTCTCTGGCAACGGCACCGGGCGAGGCGGCCTATGTGCCGCTGCGCCATGAGGGCACGCTGGAGCATCCTGCTGGCGGGCAGCTTGGAGTGGAAGCGGTCCTTGATGCCCTGCGTCCTCTTCTGGCTGATGAATCGGTGCTGAAGATCTTCCAGAACGCCAAATACGACCTGCTTGTTCTGGCTCATGCAGGCATCGACACCATCACCCCTGTCGATGACACGATGCTTATTTCCTATGCCCAGTCGGCAGGGGAACACGGTCAGGGCATGGATGAGCTGTCGCGGCTGCATCTGGCGCATGACCCGATCTCCTATGACAGCGTGACGGGCACAGGACGCAATCGCGTGCCTTTCGCCCAGGTGCCGATTGCCCGCGCCACGGAATATGCAGCCGAAGATGCCGATGTGACGCTGCGCCTGTGGCTCGCGCTCAAACCGGCCTTGCGTGAGCGTCAGGCTCTGGCGCTGTATGAGACGATGGAGCGCCCGCTTATCGCGATCCTGAAAGAGATGGAGCAGGCAGGTGTGAAGCTCGATGCCGCCGAACTGCGCCGCATGTCGGCGGATTTCGGCAGCCGCATGGCCGAGATGGAAATCGAGATCCATCAGCTTGCCGGGCGCAGCTTCAATCTCGGTTCGCCCAAGCAGCTTGGTGAAATCCTGTTCGACGAGATGAATCTGCCGGGCGGCAAGCGCACCAAGGCCGGTGCCTGGGGTACGGATTCCTCCGTGTTGCAGGAGCTTGCCGATGCCGGGCACGATCTGCCTGCACGCATTCTGTCCTGGCGTCAGCTGGCTAAGCTGAAATCGACCTATGCCGATGCGCTGGTGCAGCAGATGGATGCGCGCACCCATCGCGTTCATACCTCGTTTCAGATGGCCATCACCACGACCGGGCGCCTGTCATCGAACGACCCCAATCTGCAGAATATCCCCATCCGCACCGAGGAAGGTGGCCGCATCCGCCGCGCCTTCATTGCCGAGGAAGGCTATGTGCTGGTCTCTGCCGATTACTCCCAGATCGAGCTGCGCCTGCTCGCCGAGGTGGCCGATATCGGCCCGCTGAAGGAAGCCTTCACGCTGGGGCAGGATATTCATGCCCGTACGGCATCAGAAGTATTCAATCTGCCGCTTGAAGGCATGGACCCGCTGACCCGTCGCCGCGCAAAGGCCATCAATTTCGGCATCATCTATGGCATTTCCGCTTTCGGTCTGGCGCGTCAGCTCGGCATTCCGGCTGGAGAGGCCCGTCGTTACATCGACGCCTATTTCGCCCGTTATCCCGGTATCCGTGACTACATGGACCGCACCAAGGACGACGCCAAGCGCGACGGCTATGTCACAACACCGTTGGGGCGCCGCTGCTACGTGCCCGGCATCAACGAGAAGAATGGCGCCCGACGCGGCTATGCCGAGCGTCAGGCCATCAACGCGCCGCTTCAGGGCGGGGCGGCCGATATCATCAAACGCGCCATGGTGCGCCTGGGCGCGCGCTTGCCACAGACTGGGCTGGACGCCAGAATGCTGCTCCAGGTGCATGACGAGTTGCTGTTCGAGGTCCGTGCCGATCAGGCCGAAGCTCTGGCAGAATTCGTACGCACCGAAATGGAACAGGCCGCGACACTGAGTGTGCCGCTGGTTGTGGAAACAGGTATTGGCGCAAACTGGGCGGAAGCACATTAAACAATGAACAACAGCAAAACTTCCCGTACGAGATGGACTGCCCCGCGCATTGCCGTTGTCGTTCTCATTCTCGCGGCTGCCCTGAGCTGGAGCGGCTATCGTCTCTCCGTCAAATTCGGGGGAAGCGTCTCGACGCAGGGCAATGAGATCGGTGGCAGTTATCGCCTCGTGGCCCTGGGTGAGGGCAACGTCACCGAAGGCGACTTCAGGGGAAGCTGGGTCATGGTCTGGTTTTTCGACACGCATTGCCCGAAGACACTCTGCGGCCCCGTGCTGAAATCCATGAGCGATGCCAAGAAGGCGCTGGCGAGCGAGGGGATCAAGACGGCTCCTCTGGCGATCACACTAGACCCGCTGCATGACGAGTCTGAAGAACTCAAGAAATATGCCCTGACGCTGGGTGATCATGTGGTGCCGCTTACGGGCTCACCGAGCATGATCGAACAGGTGGCGAAAGAATTCCACGCCCCCAATGAGCTCGTGAAAGGCGATGACGGTACAAGCTATCACGTGCCCGCCCCGCGTATCGTGATAATGGACCCTCAGGGGCGTTATGCCGGGACCATTGAGTCTACGGCGGGCACAGAGGCGCTCGTGACAGGCATTCATCAGTTCGCGCATCGTGGCTGAATGAGCGCGCGGCGTTTCCGGTTTTCAGGCAGAAGCGGCGCGGTTTTTCTCGCCGCCTCGCTGTCGGTTGTCTCTGCCGGAAATGCGCTCGCCGAGCCTGACCCGGCGAACGGGCGCACGACTGGCAGCCCGCATCGTGGCGGCACTTTGCATCTGACCGCCGATGCGTCCGGGGGCACGCTTGACCCACAGATCAATTATACCAGCGAATATATCCAGCTTTTCGTGAATATGTATGACGGGCTGGTGACCTATCGCCAGGCCGATGGCGCGAAGGGGCTCGAGGTCGTGCCCGATCTGGCGGAGGCCCTGCCGGAAGTCAGCGCCGACGGGCTGGTCTGGGTGTTTACCCTGCGTGAAGGGCTGCGTTTTTCCAATGGTGCGCCCGTCACGGTCGATGATGTCGTCGCATCACTCAAACGCCTCTATCGCGTTGGCAGCCCGACAGCGTCTTCGTTTTATGGCGCGATCATCGGCGCCAAGGCCTGCCTGACCGATCCGGCCCATTGCGCGCTCGAAGGGGTCAGTGCCGATGCGGCGACACGCCGCATCACGATCCGTCTCAGCACGCCCGATGGTGAGTTTCTGCAAAAACTCGCTTTTCCCCATGCGGTCATTCTGCCCGCAGGGTCCCCATCAACCGAGTCAGCCCTTACGCCCTTGCCGGGTACTGGCCCCTATCGCATCACGCAGTACGATCCGTCGCACCAACTCGTGATCGAGCGCAATCCGCATTTCCATGTGTGGAATCCTCAGGCCCAGAGCGAGGGTTATGTCGATCGCGTGGTCTATGATTTCGGTCTGTCAGACGAGGCAGAGGTCACCGCGGTCGAGCAGGGGCAATATGATTCCATGCTCGATGCCAAACCTCAGGACAGGCTGGGCGAACTTGGCGCGCGCTATACCGATCAGGTGCATCTGCAACCACTGCTCGGTCTCTATTATCTCGCGCTCAATGTGCATGAAGCCCCTTTTGACTCACTGGAGGTGCGGCAGGCGATCAATCATGCGGTCGATCGCCATGCCATGGCCATTCTCTATGGCGGCAGTGCAATTGCCGAGCCGCTCTGCCAGATCGTGTCGCATGGTATCGCGGGCGCGGATATTCCCTGTCGGTTCGGTCAGATAGATCCGTCAGGCGCGTGGCAAGGGCCCGACATGGATCGTGCCCGCGCACTCATTCGCAAGAGCGGTCAGGCGGGGCGGCGCGTCACGCTGATCGTGCCCAATCAGGCAATCGGTCTGGGTATGGGGGTCTATCTGCGCAACATGCTGCAGAGCCTTGGCTTTGTCGCGAGCGTAAGGCCCATGACGCCGGAAACGGCAGAAGGCTATGCGCGCAATTCGGATAATCATGTCCAGATCAGTCTGGCCTATTGGTACGCCGATTATCCGTCGCCCTCGACCTTTCTCGACGCGCTTTTGGGCTGTGACAATGCCCGGCCGCACACCGAAAGCGCGACCAATGCCAGCGGCTTCTGCTACCCGCCTCTGCAATCGCTGATGGAGCGCGCGCGCAAAAGCCTCGATCCTGAACTGACCAGATCACTGTGGGAGCAGGCTGGAATCATGGCGATGGACCAGAGCGCGCTCGTTCCGCTCATCCAGATGCGCTATGTCGATTTCGTTTCGAGGCGCCTCGGCAATTACCATTATTCGCTGCTCAACCACATGCTGCTCTCACAGATCTGGGTGCGATGAAAAAGCCGCTTCAAGACCCCGCAGGAGAGGCGCGCCACCGGGCGAAACCAGCGAGCAGCAGCTGGTCGAGCGAACGCGAATAGACGCGCTCGACAATGCTGCCCAGCGCGAAAGCCATAAGCAGAGCCGGCAGGAACAGCACCCAGCCCCAGCGGGCGGATAGCGCCAGACCATGCGCCATCCCCACAACCGGCAAAATGACAAACATATGGGTCAGGTAGATCTCATAGCTGCGTTGCCCCCAGCGACGTAACCACAGCGTCCCCTTTTGCGTTGTCCGGGCGCCCCAGCCACGGGCAAAAGCCCAGACGGCAAGGGCGATGGCGCTGTTGAAGAAAAGCGCTGTTCCCCAGGAAAGAACTGGCCAGATCAGCCCGCCCCAGAACAGATAGGCAGTTATTCCTGCCAGCCCGGCCCATCCGGCCAGAGCCGTGAGGAGGCCGTGCTCATTGCGCGGCGCATGGTGCAGGAGAAGGGCTGCAACGATGCCTGTTGCAATGGCACAGACACCCGGCCCATAGGCTTTTTCCTGCCAGATTTCGGATGCGTTGCGCAAAGACCAGTCGCACCAGGGGGCAGCGAGCGCGAGCGCAATGGCGCAGAGCAGCAGACTGTGGCGTTGCCTGCCCAACGCAAGGCAGAGAAGCGGAAACACGACATAAAAGGCTTCCTCTACCGAAAGCGACCAGAGCACGTCCCAGCATGCCGGCAGATAGCCCAGCTTGGCCTCATAGACATTCAGATGCATGAACAGCGCAGATATGAGGGCAGCAGGAAGCCTCTGCTCTGGCGTTTGCGGTGTAAAGCCCGGCACGCCCAGCTCCCACAGAAGGGAGGCAATTATGATCAACCCAAGCAGGCAGGGCAGAATTCGTGCGGCGCGACGGCACATGAAGCTCGCCAGATCGAGGCGCGCTGGGCCTCCCCAGCGCAACATCATGCTGCGCGTAATGAGAAAACCGGAGATGACGAAAAACACCGTCACCCCTTTGGGTCCATCCCAGGTAAGCGCCCGGAGGAAACGCTCGGGCAGAACACGAGACAGATCGGTGTGATACAACGGAAAACGCAGTGCCAGATGGTGAATCACCACCAGAAGAATGGCCATGCCGCGCAGACAATCGATACCGTCATTGCGCCGGATGACTTTGCTTGGCGCATCGCGACCAGTGGCAACAATACTGGAACTCATGGAAATGCAGGTGCCTTGACCGGAAAGAACCAGTCATTTCTTGCGCGCAATCATGGCTTCAGCATGGCTGGGCGGCACATCATCCGTCGTCAGGAGGGGGCACGGGGACGCATGAGCACTGGAAGGTGAATCTGTTTTTAGTAACATCAAAACAACGTGAAAAATGATTTATATAACAGACGTGGTGTTACTGTGATGATGTCGTCGATTCCATAGCGACGACATGGAGAACAGGATGATGCAGCCAACGCTCATGGCGGTGTTCGACACCGCCCGTCATGCCCAGATCGCTGTCGATGACCTTCTGGTGTGCGACATTCCGTCAGAATCAATTCATCAATACCGGCTGGCCATGGGGGTCGAACCGGATTCTGCCATAAGGCTCGAAAACGAGGTCCATCGACCTTTCGGGACTTGGGCATGGCTTATCAATGACCACCCCCCACCGGCAGCGCTTCGTCGACAGCAGGCAGCGCTCTACCGTGAGAGCCAGAGCCGCAACGAACCAATGGTCGTGACGATTGCCGTTTCGACGCTGACAGAAAGCCGGATCAGGAAAATTCTTGGAGATCACGCCCCCCTTCGCGTGACCATGCATTAACGCCTTGCCGGGCCGTAAGAAAACCTCGAGCGGCCTGAACTTGTCGGACCATTCAAGCAGGTTCCCGCTGATTGTGAGGCGAGAACAACCCCTCTGAGGAGAAGTCACATGCGGACACGTCGCCTGAGAAAGAAAGTCAAATGGACTCGTCGCAATCTGAGCCCCAGGGCATTGTCCAAATAACTGGCGCGCTCGTTTTCCTGCGGGCGATCCTGACAAGAGAGTGCCTTTGCCGCGCCTGTCCTGCCACAGGCGCGGCTTTTGGTTGTTGGCCTAAGATCAGAGGCCGATATCGCGCCTGAAAATACCGTCTTCCCATTCGATAGCCGCAACGCCTTCATAGGCACGCGCGCGGGCCTGTACTGCGGTTTCGGCCTTCGCGCATACGGTCAGAACGCGTCCGCCAGAGGCGACGAGCACGCCGTCGCGCAAGGCTGTGCCTGCCTGAAAGACCGAGACGCCGGGCACGGCTTCGGCGCGCTCGATGCCCCGAATGGCGCCGCCCTTGACCGGTGTGCCCGGATAGCCGCGTGCGGCAAGAACGATCGATATCGAGGCCTCGTCGGTAAAGCGGATCGACGCATTATCGAGCCGTCCTTCGGCTAGCGCCTTGAGAACCGGCAGAAGGTCGGAGTCGAGGCGGATCAGCAGCGCTTGCGCCTCTGGATCGCCGAAACGCACATTATATTCGATCAGCTTCGGACCTGCGTCGGTCAGCATCAGCCCGGCAAAAATGATTCCGCGAAATGGCGTGCCGCGACGGACCATCTCGGCCAGCATCGGGCGTACCATGATATCGAGCGCCTGTTCCTGCGCCTCGCGGTCGAAATGCGGCGGCGGCGAAATCGCGCCCATACCTCCGGTATTCGGCCCGGTATCTCCTTCACCGATACGCTTGTGATCGCGCGCCGCACCGATCAGCACGGCCTCGCTATCCGAGCAGAACGCGAAGAGCGAGACTTCCTGACCGACAAGACATTCCTCGATCACGATGCTCGCGCCAGCTTCGCCAAAGCTGCGATCGGTCAGAATATCAATGATCGCAGCCTCGGCCTCTTCGAGCGTCTGGGCCACAATCACCCCTTTGCCCGCAGCCAGACCATCGGCCTTGATCACGATGGGCGCACCGCGGCGTCGAACGAAAGCGAGGGCAGGCTCGGCTTCCTCAAACCGTTCCCAGCGCGCGGTCGGGATGCCCGCGGCGTCGGCAACATCCTTGGTAAAGCTCTTGCTGCCTTCAAGCGCACTGGCAGCCTGGCTCGGGCCAGCGCAGGCAATACCTGATTCGATGCAAAGATCGGTCAGCCCGGCGACGAGCGGCGCTTCCGGGCCGGGCACGACGAGATCGATTCGCTGCTCTTTTGCAAAGGCGACGAGGGCCGCGACATCATCGGCGGCAATCGGCACCAGCGTACCGAGGGGCGCCATGCCCGGATTACCGGGGGCGATGAACAGCGCCTCAAGCTCGGGAGAGCGGGAGAGGCAGGCCGCCAGAGCATGTTCGCGTCCGCCTGATCCGACAAGTAACACCCGCATCGTCATTCTTCCTGTTCTGACTGGTCGTAGCCCGCGTTCCGTAGCATAGACTGCGCTCATGAGCGAAAACGATCAGAGCGCGAGCGGCAACGTTCCCGAATATTCGGTCAGTGAAATCTCGGGAGCGATCAAGCGCACCCTCGAGGGCAGCTTTGGCCGTGTGCGCGTGCGTGGCGAGATAACCGAGCTCAAACGCTATCCGTCGGGCCATGTCTATCTTTCCCTGAAAGATCAGGGCGGCAAGATTTCCGGCGTGATCTGGCGCGGGTCAGTCTCGCGTCTAGGCATCGTGCCGGAGAATGGCATCGAGGTGATCGCCACCGGGCGTGTCTCGGCTTATGGCGATCGGTCAAGCTACCAGCTCGTCATCGACCAGATGAGCTTTGCCGGTGAGGGCGCACTTCTCGCAAAGATTGAGAAACTGCGCCAGAAACTTCTGGCAGAGGGGCTCTTCGACCCCGAGCGCAAAAAGAAAATTCCGTTCCTCCCGGAGCTGATCGGCCTCGTGACGTCGAGCCGTGGCGCCGTGCTGCATGACATCCTGACCACGCTGTCGCGTCGTTTCCCGCGTTCGGTTCTGGTCTGGCCCGTCGCGGTGCAGGGTGAGGGAGCAGCGGCCCAGATTGCCTCCGCCATTGCCGGGTTTTCGACCCTGCCGCAAAGACCCGATCTGCTGATCGTGGCGCGTGGTGGCGGCTCCCTTGAAGATCTGATGGCCTTCAATGAGGAAAATGTGCTGCGCGCCGTCGCAGCCTGCCCCATACCGCTCATCTCTGCGGTGGGTCATGAAACCGATACGACCCTCATCGACTATGTTTCCGACCAGCGTGCGCCCACGCCCACAGCGGCCGCCGAAATGGCGGTGCCATTGCGCTCCGAGATGATTGCCGATCTTGCGCATCGTGGTGCGCGTTTGGCCGGGGGGCTGTCGCGCCATCTGCAACTGGCCCGGGCGCGTACCGAGCAGGTGACAGCAAGACTACCCGATCTGCCGAGCCTGCTCGACACCGCCCGTTTCAGACTCGATGAACGCGGCCAGCGTCTTGAGCTCGCCTTGCCCATGGTGGCTTCGCGCGCACGACAGAAACTGATGGGGCTCGAAGCACGGATGCCCTCTGCTGCTCATTTCCTGGGGCAGAAACAGGCCGGGCTCGGTCTGGCCAGCGCTGCCCTCGCGGCGGGAATACGGCACAGAATGCAGCAGGAGCGGGCTGGCTTTGT
This sequence comes from Asaia spathodeae NBRC 105894, assembly GCF_025994195.1. NCBI lineage: Bacteria > Pseudomonadati > Pseudomonadota > Alphaproteobacteria > Acetobacterales > Acetobacteraceae > Asaia > Asaia spathodeae. The sequence goes on from NZ_BAPY01000074.1 coordinate 21,127, forward strand.
GCATGCAAGGCTCGGCACCGAGACGCTCATCGCCCGTATCGGGCTCGATCGCGCAAGATTAACCGGCATTGCCGGTCGGCTTGAGGCGGTTTCACCAGAGGCCGTCTTGGCGCGAGGCTATGCCCTGGTGCAGGATGCTCGCGGAAAACCGGTGACGACAGCCTCTGGGCGACCACGCGGCGGCGCAATTACCCTGCGCTTTGCCGATGGCACCCGTCAGGGACGGCTCGACCCTCTGGGTACGGAAAAGGAAGAACAGGGGGATCTCGGGTTATGAACCGTTTCTATCGCACCGGCCTTGGCGCCGGATTTCTGGGCCTTGCCCTGCTTTCAGGCTGCGCCGAACCCAGCCAGCCACAGCCTGTGGCACAGGTGCCCACCCGCCAGCCCCCGCAGGATTTTGCGCCGGGCATGACGACTGAGACGCCGCCCGCCAATGAGGCGCAACTGACCAATGATCCTTCCGCGCCGACCAACACGCCCCTTTGTGGCGCGGTGCAGCAGGAAACCAACCGCATGGGCGGACAGGTCTTTCCTGACGGGATCAGCTCTGGCAGCACCTGCCCGCAAAATGCCTGTTTCAACCCTCTGACAGGCACCTATATCGCGGCAACCGGCGCGCCGAGCGTCTGCCGCTAGGGCGTCTGTCATTCGCCTGATCGGGGCGAGGCAAGCAGCGTCTTGTTGAAGAATGCCACTAGTGCCGCGTTGAACCGCTCATGAAAGCGGGCCCGGTCGAATGAGGCTGCGCTCTGACAGATCGGAAGCGTCTCAAGGCCGGGGCGACAGGGTGCGAGAAAATCGAAATGTCCTGCCCCTTCCACGAGATGGATTGCGGGATGGCTAGGCAGGGCATTCCGCACCGGTTCGAGCGAGCCGGGTTCGGGCAGAATACGATCATTCTGTGCCTGCCATAACTGGATCGGCTGACGCAATCCGGCCAATGCCTGAGGGCTCATCGTGAAGCCGAGAGCGGGTGCTGCGATGACGGCAGCCCTGATGCGTTGATCGGTCAGATTGGGCAGACGGCCATTTATCGGTGCTTTCTGATGGGCAATCATCATGCATGTAAAACTGTCTGGATGCGCCGCACACCATGGCGTCAGGCGTGAAAATTCCGGCTTCGCGCCCAGCGCAAGCAACACTGTCAATCCGCCCGCCGAAAAGCCGAAAGCCCCGATCCTGTTGCTGTCCAGCTTCGCGGCCCCAGGCCATTGCGACAGCATATAATCGAGCGCTGCACGGAGAGCACGCGTTCTGCCGGACAGGTCGGTGACACGTGACTGATCGCGCCAGTTATCACCCGGTTCAGTGAGTGCTACCACCACATAGCCGGAAGTAGCCAGTTGCGCGGCGGTATCGAGATGGCTCGTCCAGGACCCACCTGTGCCGTGAGAAATGACGATCAGCGGCCTGTGTTGTCCCGTGAGGGGGCCGTCAGCGATGCAGTCCTGCTCATAGGGGCCGAGGTTCTGGTGCGTGACTGTGCCCTCACTCGGATACCATAGGCCAAGCTCAAGCCCGCCGGGTGTCACGATATGCTGGCAACCGACTGGAGCGCCCAGAGCCTGATCCGAGATGATGGGTATGGCAAGAAGCGAGAGACTTAAAACGAGGCGGGACAAGAGCGACATGGTGGCTGGACTCCTGAGAAGGGAATGCCCAGAAAACCTCTGGAGACGCTGATACCCAGCGTCATTTCGCGAATGGGCGAATGGGCGAATGGGCGAATGGGCGAATGGGCGAATGGGCGAATGGGCGAGTGGGCAGAGCCGTATGCGGCATAGCGGCATCTCCCTGCAGGCGCATGACATCCATTTCGTAAGAGGGCGTTGATTTGCATCAGGCTGCGCAGAATGAGACAGCTCACTCGCAGGAAGCGTTCAGGCGCTGGCCCGGGCGTGGCTTTGTGCTCAGGAGCGCCCTGATCGTCGTGGCGGTCGGTATCTTTCTGGGGCTGCTCGGCCCCTATGGCAGCTATCTCAATCCGGGTCTGGTCGCGCGTATCCTTTACTGGTCTTGCTGCGCGCTTATCGGCCTTGGTCTTTACGCCGGTCCGGTTTTGCTGATGCGTCGCCTTGGGGTCGCATGGCATGGCCCGAAATTCTGGGTCGGCGTGACCGGACTCGTGATGGTGTTGAGCCTGCTTCAGACACTGATCACGCGTGATCTGGCTCTGTCGGTCTGGCCGGATCTGACGTCCCGTTTGCCGGGATGGGGGCAGTGGTACGGGCAGGTCCTGCTGATCGCCTGGCCGTCTGTTGTGCTCGTGACGCTTGCCCTTCGCTATCGAAACAGGCCAGCTGCTATCGCGGAGGAGACTGTGGGGCAGGGCCTCCCGGCGTTGGTCGGGAATGAGACACCACCCATCAGGCTTGCCGACGACTATCCGCGGCCGGAGACGATTTTTGCCCTGCAGATGGAAGACCATTACATACGCTGCCATCAGCGCGAGGGGTCACGTCTGGTACACGGCGTATTTCGCGAGGCGCTGTTGCGGCAGTCGGGCTGCGCTGGTCTGCAGGTCCATCGTTCATGGTGGGTGGCCCGCAAGGCCGTTGCTGGATGGGAAGGAACACCACGGGCGCTCCGTCTCATCCTGATCAATGGCGATCGCGTTCCTGTCTCACGCGCTCATGTGGCGAAACTGCGCGAAGCTGGCTGGCTCGACACGCCCTGAACGCTGGGCGGTAAGGCTCTCTGGTTCGCTGGAGTCGAAGCCCTGTAGGCACCCGATCGATCTGATCGCCCGTCAGTCAGGGAGACCTCCTGAGGCAACGCCAGATGATGATTCTGACCGCGTGACAACGATGATGACGTGCATCGCTTCAGTGATGAGAGAAACGGGCTGCCTTGGGAAAAGCTTTCATAAAATCGGGTCAGGCGCTTGCGGAGATTTCGTTCTTGCGCGGAAAAAACAGCCCGGCAGCGCAGATCGCATTCCTGAAGCAAGGGGCAGGCGGCTAGTCACGTTTGACAGGCACAAGGCAGCGTACTCTGTCTGTCTCGGCGGTAATCGGGCATAAAAAAACGGGGCGGTGTGAGCCGCCCCGTTTTTCATGCACTTAGATGAGCCGCATTGGGATCAACGCTTCCACCAGCCTGTGCGCGGCTTGGCCGGAGCAACGTCATCGACATTGATCGGCTGCACCACAGGCTCTTCAGCCTTCGGCTTGGCCTTCGCTGCGCGCGTTCTGGCAGCAGGGGCCTTGACTTCGGTTGCGGGAGCAACTGCGGCCTCTTCTGCCTTGCGCGACGTGCGGCCACGACGGGGCTTCGGGGCTTCCGGCTCGCTCACCACGGCGGTCGGGGCAACCAGAGCGGCTGCCGACTCACCTGCTGATTCGGCGATCTCGGCTGCTACCGGCGTCTTGCGCGGGCGACCGCGACGACGGGGAGCTGGCTTGTCCTGATCGGCCTCGGCAACAGCAACCGGTTCCGGCACAGGGGCTGCGTCGATAGCGGTCGGCTCAGTGGGAGCAGGTTCCGCGATTTCGGCGGCCACAGGCTTGCGACGCGGGCGCGAACGGCTCTTGCGACCCTCATTCTCGACGCCATGACGCGAGGTTTCTGCCTGTGCAGCGACCGGTGCTGCAACGGCGGAGCCTTCTGCCTCGTCTGTGGGCTCGACCGCGAGGGTCGGCTTCGGCTCGTTGTTGAGGGCAGATGGCGCACCCAGACGCGATTCAGCCTGTTCGATCATGTCGAAAATGTCGAACGACCCGCCACCGAACGGATTGGCAGGTGTCGGTCCCACCCAGCGGTTTTCATGCCGCTCGGCAGGCGCACGACGCTCGTCATTATGACGCGCCTCGCGAGCCGGCTCTGCCTGGGGGCGTTCAGCCTGAGCGCGCTCGTTCTGGCCGCGCTCATCACGCGATACGCGACGTGTGCGCATCCGGCGGCGTCCGGGAACGATCAGGGCTTCAGCATCGCTGCTTCCCTGCGCTTCCCAGGTGCTTTCTTCAGCGGCGGCCTCGCGCGGTGCTTCTTCACCCTCATCATTGGCACCGTTATCCGACGCATTCTGGGTGTCGCGTGTGTCCTCCGAACGACGACCATTGCGGCGACGACGGCGACGGCGACGACGGCCACCATCTTCCCTCGTTCCCTCTTCACGCGGTGCGGCGTCGCGGGTTTCTTCTGCCTCTATGGCATTGTCGAAACCCTGTTCGATCTCGTCATACTGCGTGACGGTCTCAACCGAAGGCGCCGGGGCTTCGATTTCGTGTCTCTGGGCAGGGCGTGCTTCGGCAGGAACCTGCGGACGCAGGCGCTCGATACGCAGATCGGCAGGCGTCAGGCTGTCATCCGGCTGGAATGACACATGCATGCGATGACGCTGTTCGATTTCGCCCAGCCACTCGCGCTTGTTGTTGAGGATATAAAGTGCGGTGCCCGAGGTGATGTGAACGCAGATCTCGGCAGCCTTCTGCTTCAGACCCTCTTCGTCAACCGCACGCAGAACGTGCAGGGCAGCGCTCTCGACGCCGCGCACATGGCCAGTGCCCTGGCAATGCGGGCAGGGAACCAGAACGGCTTCGGCAATCGACGGACGCAGACGCTGGCGCGACATTTCCAGCAGGCCGAAATGCGAGATCTGGCCGATCTGGATGCGGGCGCGATCGCTGCGCAGCGCATCCTTGAGGCGCTTCTCGACCATGGAATTATGCTTGCGGCTTTCCATGTCGATGAAGTCAATGACGACCAGACCGGCAAGGTCACGCAGGCGCAGCTGACGGGCAACTTCTTCAGCAGCTTCGAGGTTGGTCCGGACTGCCGTATCCTCGATATTGCGCTGGCCCGTCGAGCGGCCGGAGTTCACATCGATGGAGACAAGCGCTTCGGTCTGGTTGATGACCAGATAACCGCCGGATTTGAGCTGGGCCGTGGGCGAGGCGATTGCGTCGAGATGACCCTCGACATGATAACGACCAAACAGGCTCTGGCTCTGGTCGCGCCAGAGTTTCACCTTGCTGGCGTTATGCGGCATCAGAAGACGCATGAATTCACGCGCGTTCTTCCAGGCCGGCTCGCCATCGATGATAATTTCTTCGATATCCTTGCTGAACAGGTCGCGAATAGCGCGCTTGATCAGATTGGCTTCTTCGTAAATCAGCGTGGGGGCGACAGAAGACAGCGTGTGGTTGCGGATATCGTCCCAGAGCTGCAGCAGATATTCGCAGTCGCGGGTGATTTCCGGCCCCGGGCGCTGGGCGCCAGCGGTACGCACGATCATGGCCATGCCACGCGGCAGGTCGAGCTCGGCGATGATGTCGCGCAGGCGCTTGCGATCGCTGTCCGACGTGATCTTGCGCGATACGCCGCCGCCACGCAGGGCGTTGGGCATCAGCACGCAATAGCGGCCTGCGAGCGATACATAGGTGGTGAGCGCCGCACCCTTGTTGCCGCGCTCTTCCTTGACGACCTGAACGAGCAGGATCTGGCGGCGGCGGATGACTTCCTGAATTTTGTAATTGCGCAGGAAGCGGGCCGTGCGACGGGCGGCTGCGCCTTCATCGCCCGTATCATGCTCACCGCCGACTGTTTCGGGGCGCGCTTCGAACTCGGCCTGATCGCCGGCTTCTGCCGTCTCGGTCTCGTCGCCGCTCTGGCTGTCGCTTTCGCTCTCGACGCGCTCATCGGCGCGGAGATCCTCGTCCTGAAGAGCGAGCAGCTTTTCACGATCGGCGACCGGGATCTGGAAGTAATCCGGATGGATTTCGCTGAAGGCCAGGAAGCCATGGCGATTGCCGCCGTAATCGACGAAAGCGGCCTGAAGGCTCGGCTCGACGCGGATTACCTTGGCGAGGTAGATATTGCCCTTGATCTGCTTCTTGGACGATGTTTCGATATCATAATCTTCGAGACGATCACCATCCATGACCACCACGCGGGTTTCTTCCGCGTGAGTGGTGTCGATCAGCATACGCTTGTTCATTTAAAGGAAAACTCCGGTCGGCCCTTGTCACGCCCGGTCTCAGGCCCTGTGCAGACACAGTGGCTGTTCCGGCGCGCGCGGCAGAATGTCGAGGACGTTTGAAAAAAAAGGAACCATCAGACCAGCGCTCGCGGAACAGCGTCGGAACCCGGGCATCACCCGATCCGGTAGTTTTCCACAAAACGAGACTGGCAGATTTCATGCGGCCCCAGCGAGTTGTCATCTGCGTCACTGGCTCGAAGACTGACCTCTCTTGCAGTCCTGCGGCATGGGCCAGCGGAAGGGAGGGGGCTCTTGCAAACCATGATGACACGTGAAGCACGGCATAAAACGGGAGCGGCGGGTTGAAGAGCTAAGCCCTGTCACTGATGCCGGATCGACCGTTTCGCAATTCTTCTCCCGCAGGATGACCGAAAAACCCGCCTCGTGCAAGACTCGCAGCCCTGCCATGTTGACACCGCATTGTGATGCCAGAAAATGGCCAGTCTCCGCAGTTTCCCTGCTCTCCTTGCAAGGCCGCCGTCATGTCCATCTCTCAACCGACACGCCGCCAGATGAGTCATCTGATTGGCAGCGCTGTAGCGACGGCCACGCTTCTGCCCTGTTCGTCTGCCCTGGCGACGTCCAGGCATAAAAAGGGACATGCCTTGGCGCCCGGCAAGGCGCCGGCGATCACAGGCAAGGCGGCACCGGCCAGGCCTGTCATCATGCTCGACCCCGGACATGGCGGTAAGGACCCCGGTGCCATCGGGGTGAGCGGTACCTATGAAAAGCATATTGCGGCGGCAGCAGCGAAAGAACTCTATCGCCAGATCAAGTCTGCCGGGCGCTATGATGTGGTCATGACGCGCGCGGATGATCATTTCATTCCGCTCGAGGGGCGTGTCGATCTTGCCCATCGGCACAAGGCACAGCTCTTCATATCCATGCATGCCGACGCGCTGCATGATCCTGATGTGCGTGGCGCAAGCGTTTACACCCTCTCCAACGGGGCTTCCGATGCCCAGACGGCCTCACTTGCCCAGACGGAAAACAGTGCCGACCGTTTCGCCGGGCCTGCCTTTCACGGCATGTCGTCAGAGGTTCAGGATATTCTCGCAAGTCTTGTGCATGAAGAAACACGTCGTGGCTCCGCCCATATGGCGGCCAGTGTTGTCTCTGCCTTTCAGCCTCGTATCGGCCTGCTGCGTCATCCCGCCAGGCACGCAGCATTCGTGGTGCTGAAATCGGCTGACATCCCTTCGGTGCTTGTCGAGATGGGTTTCATGTCCAATCGTCATGATGAGGCCGCCTTGCGTCAGGGGGCGTATCGGCAACAGGTCGCCAGCGCCATGAATGCTGCAATCGATCGTTATTTTCAAGGTGCAGGCACGAATATTGCGCGATCGGGCTAGAAAATCGCCCAGTTCCGCTAGGCAAGGGGCTGGTTTGTGCAGTAAGATGGGTCCCATGATTATCTCGGCCCCCTCTTTTGGCATTTCGCGTCGTGCATCAGCACGCGCTTCGCTGTGCCCGGGCCTCCTTCTTCGCACGCTTCGACTTATCAGCCCCTGAGCGCATTTCGCCGCCAGCCGGTCTGGCGCGTTCAGGGGGTTCATGATTGTGTTGTTCAAAGCGTTGAGAAGAAAAAACCATGACCATTACCCATCCTTCTTTCGGCACGGTTGCTGACGACCGGGTCATTATTTTCGACACCACCTTGCGTGACGGTGAGCAGTCACCCGGCTTTTCGATGAATCTCGAAGAGAAGATCCGCATGGCCAAGGCGCTTGAAGAGCTGGGTGTGGATGTGATCGAGGCGGGTTTTCCCGTCGCGTCTCCGGGCGATTTCGAAAGCGTGCAGAAAATTGCGGAAACCGTGCGCGAAGCCGTGGTTTGCGGACTCGCCCGTAGTGGCGGCAAGCGCGATATCGAGGCCGCGGGAGAGGCGATTGCCAGGGCGCCGCGTCGTCGTATCCATAATTTCATCTCCACTTCGCCGCTTCACATGAAATACAAGCTGCGTATGGAGCCGGAAACGGTGCTGGACCTGATTGCCGAGGGCAACAAGGCCTCGCGTCATTTCACCGATGACGTTCAGTGGTCGGCAGAAGACGGATCACGCACCGAGCCCGATTTCCTGTGCCGCTGTGTCGAGACTGCCATCCGCCATGGCGCAACAACCATCAATATTCCCGACACGGTCGGCTTCACCACGCCTGACGAATTGCAGGCAATTTTCACCATGCTGCGCGAGCGCGTGCCGGGTGCGGAAAAGGTGATTTTCTCGACGCATAACCATAACGATCTGGGTCTGGGCGTCGCCAACACCCTTGCGGCTGTTGCTGGCGGTGCGCGTCAGATCGAATGCACCATCAACGGTATCGGTGAGCGCGCAGGCAATGCCGCGCTTGAGGAAATCGTGATGGCCATCCGCACCCGTCGCGACAAGATCCCGTTCCAGAACCGCATCGAGACACCACGCCTGCTTGGTATCTCGCGCCTGCTGGCCAATATCACCGGTTTCGATGTGCAGCCGAACAAGGCCATCGTCGGGCGTAATGCCTTTGCACATGAAAGTGGTATCCATCAGGACGGTATCCTGAAGAACGCCGCCACCTACGAGATCATGACCCCCGAGAGCGTGGGCTGGAGCAAGACCTCGCTGGTTCTGGGCAAGCATTCAGGTCGCGCTGCCTTCCGCGACAAGCTGAAGGCGCTGGGTTACGACCTGCCTGACGACAAGATCCAGGATGCTTTCGAGCGTTTCAAGGTTCTGGCTGACCAGAAAAAGACGGTATTCGATGATGATATCCGTGCTTTGGTCGATGACGAAACACGCGATCACGATCGTATCCGCTTCGTGTCTCTCGAGCTGCTGGCAGGGTCCAAGCGCCCGGCGCAGGCCGAGCTGGAACTGCTTGTCGATGGTGTCGTGAAGTCGGCCAAGGTATCGGGCAATGGTCCGGTCGATGCCGCCTTCAAGGCAATCGGCGAGATATTCCCGCATGAGGCCGCGCTTGAGCTGTTCTCTGTCGGTGCTGTAACCGAGGGCACCGATGCCCAGGCCAAGACCACCGTCCGCCTTCAGGAAGGGGGCAAGATGGTCGACGGGCAGGGCGCCGATGCGGATACCATTGTTTCTGCCGTGCGTGCCTATGTGCATGCCCTGAACAAGCTGGTGGTCAAGCGCACCCGTGCCGAGCCTGAGGCCTTGTCGGTCTGATCAATCGCGAGGGGCTGAACAGGCGCGCTGTGTGATTTCGGCGCGCCGCTTCGGGCTGATCATCAAAGTGTTCTATAGTTATAAAAAACCTCCCGACCGTCAGAGACGGCGGGAGGTTTTTTTATTGGATTTACGCGGTTTCTGGGCCGAAAATCACGCCACTCGAAGGCGCCTGCTGCGGTAAAAGCGTCAGCTCTCCTACGTCAGGCCCCGGTCAGGTGGCAGGAGGGGTCAGTAACCGTTCTGATAGCCCTGATAACCCTGCTGGGTCGGGTAGGTCTGCTGCGGGTACGCCTGTTGCGGATAGGCCTGCTGGGGATAAGCCTGTTGGGCAGGATAGGCAGGCTGGGCGTAGCCGGTCGGATATTGCTGCGGGTAGGCCTGCTGGGGCGCCTGATTATAATACCCGCCCTGATTATAGTAGCTGCTCTGCCCGCTTGGGCGGTTCGGCGTCGTCGCGGCACCACCTGCCGCCCCGAGAAGTCCGCCCGCCAGCGCGCCGATGGCGGCACCACGCCCTCCGCCTGCCACCGCACCGATCGCGGCACCAGCGCCACCGCCGATCAATGCCCCGGACCCGGCGCGTGCGCCCGGGTCATAGGGACTGCCACAGCCATTCAACATGAGGCACAGCCCGCAGAGGCTGGCTCCGGCGGCAAGGCGCCGCATGGGTGCAGGAGAGAAAAGGGTGGGTGCGCTCATCATGGTCTCGTAGGCTCGAACAGATCAGTAGCCGGAACGCGGACGGTTGGGTGTGGTTGCGGCGCCACCGGCTGCGCCGAGTGCACCACCGGCAAGGGCCCCAATCGCGGCACCACGACCGCCACCGGCCAGAGCACCGATAGCGGCGCCGCCACCTGCACCGATCAGCGCACCCGAGCCGGCGCGTGCGCCGGGGTCATACGGATTGCCACAGGCGCTCAGCCCCAGCATGCCAACGCAGGCCGCAAGTGCTGCGAAATTGCGCGGACGAAGGATGAATGCACGCTTGGTCATGATGTCTACTATCCTAAAAATTCGTTCTACTCTGGCTCAACGGGGCGGTATTTCGCGAGTTTCCTGTCGCCACTGCCTCGTGATCAGCTTGGGGAGATCATTCCTGTCGGGCCGCGTTCGAAGCGTGGCGCGACCATGGCCAGTTTGGGATGGTTTGTAACCAAAAGTAACCGCACTTCACCCCGGCGTGACGCATGCTTCCGTGCGGGGCATTTTTGGTCATTAAACTGCAATTTCTCCTGATCGGGACTTGCCCCCCAATCGCGGCCCCGGTAATCCCTCCGCCAGAATATCTCGCGTCATGCTCCCATCTGTCATGTGGTTCCCTGAAATCTGACCGGGGGTGCCATCGCGCAGGGCGGGGCGGAATGCGACCCGTGCGCGCACATCTTTCGGCCAGGAGGCTTGAATGTTCTCACGTCTGCTGGGTCTCATGTCGGCAGACATGGCTATCGACCTCGGCACCGCCAACACGCTCGTTTACGTCAAGGGACGCGGCATCGTTCTTGATGAACCCTCTGTCGTCGCCATCGCTGAAGTGCGTGGCAAGAAGCAGGTTCTGGCGGTCGGCGATGAAGCCAAGCTGATGGTCGGGCGCACGCCAGGCAACATCACGGCCATCCGCCCTCTGCGTGACGGCGTGATTGCCGATTTCGAGGTGGCGGAGGAAATGATCAAGCATTTCATCCGCAAGGTGCATAACCGCCGCGCCTTCGCGAGCCCGCAGATCATCGTCTGTGTTCCGTCGGGATCCACGGCAGTCGAGCGTCGCGCCATTCAGGAAAGCGCCGAGAGCGCAGGCGCCCGCAAGGTGATGCTGATCGAAGAACCCATGGCAGCCGCCATCGGCGCCGGTCTTCCTGTCACCGAGCCTTCGGGCAGCATGATCGTCGATATCGGCGGCGGCACGACAGAAGTCGCGGTCATTTCTCTTGGTGGTATCGTCTATGCGCGCTCGGTGCGTGTTGGCGGCGACAAGATGGATGACGCGATCATTTCCTACATCCGCAAGACGTTCAACCTGCTGATCGGCGAAAGCTCGGCAGAGCGCGTGAAGATGGAAATCGGTTCGGCCTGCCTGCCTGATGATCCGCGTGATCCCGGTCCGATCAAGGAAGTGAAGGGGCGCGATCTCATCAATGGCGTGCCGCGCGAGGTTCTGGTGAGCCAGGCCCAGGTGGCGGAAAGCCTTGCCGAGCCGGTGCAGCAGATTGTCGATGCCGTGGCGACAGCGCTTGAGAACACCCCGCCCGAACTGGCGGCGGATATCGTCGACAAGGGGATCGTGCTGACCGGTGGTGGCGCGCTGCTCTATCGTCTTGACGATGTGCTGCGCAGTGCCACGGGTCTGCCGGTGACTGTCGGTGAATCACCTCTCTCCTGCGTGGCACTGGGCACTGGGCGCGCGCTCGAAGAGATGCGTCGTCTGCGGAATGTCCTGATCTCGATGTACTGATAACCAGGGAGCATCCGGTCGATGCTGTCGATTCAGGGGCGACACGCACTCGCAAAGCTGATGCTGCCGTTCTTCTTCGTTCTGGCAATCGGCCTGATCATGCTCGGTCTGACCCGTCGTCAGGCCGTCGACTCCCTGCGTATGAGGCTGGCTGACGGCCTTACGCCAGCCTATCAGCTCCTGACGGCCCCAGAGACGGCTTTCGCGCATCTGCGCCAGACCGTCACGGGGCTGACCGATATTGCCGGTGAAAATGCCCGGCTGCGTGCCGAAAACCAGAAGCTGCGTCGCTGGTATAATGTGGCGGTCGCGCTGGCTGACGAAAATGCCCAGCTCAAGGCGAGCCTGCACTGGATTCCCGATAATGCCCCGAATTTCGTCAGCGGCCATGCGCTGCGCGATGCAGGCGGGCTGTATGGGCGCTCCGTTCTTCTGGCGGTGGGCGAGAACCATAATATCGTGCCGGGTGACGTCGCGCTTGACGCGTCAGGCCTGCTTGGCCGCGTGACGGAGACAGGCGCACGCACAGTGCGTATCCTGATGATCAATGACGATGCGAGCCGTATTCCGGTCATGCTCACTGCATCACGCGGCAATGCCATCATGGCGGGTGACGGATCGCCCTATCCGAGGCTGATCTATTACGCCCAGGATAATAGGCCAGTAGAAGGTGAGCGCGTGGTTACGGGCGAGCAGCCAGCGCCGGACGGTCATGAACACGGCGCATTTGCCGGTATGCCGGGCGGGCTGGTCGTGGGTACGGTGCATTATCTGCGCCCCGGTACGCCTGTGGTGGTGCCTGAGGCCTCGCTCGATCATCCCGACATCATCCGGGTGTTCAATTATACGAGCGCTGATCACGCTGGCCCCGAGGCGCCTGGCCGCGTGAGATTGATGCCGCCCATGCCGGTTGCTCCCGAACTGCCTTTCGTGCCGTTCCAGAAACCGACGAAAGGGCAGGGCTAGACCATGGTTGGCCATCGCCACGCTCCCGAGATCCACCCCGGCATCGCGCCACGCCCGACCCTGCGTCGCCGTATCGACCAGCTCATGCGAGCGCTGCTGCCGTCTTTGTTCATCGTGTTCTGCGCGCTTGTTCTCTCCGCAGGGCTTGGTATTCCGGGGCAGAACGAGCTGTGTTTCGGTATCGCGGCGAGTACGGTCTTCTTCTGGTCGGCGCACAGGCCGCAATCCATGACGCCGCTCATGACCTTCTGCGTGGGGCTGGTCTGCGAAGTGCTGAGCTTCGGCCCCCCGGGCGTGTTTGTGTTTTCGTTGCTCGTCTTCCACGGCGTGGCGCATCTGTGGCGCTACGGGCTCAGCCGTATCAGCTTCCTGTTCGGCTGGGCTCTGCTGGGTGGGCTCGCCCTTGTTTTGTCGTTGTTTGGATGGATCATCGCGTGTATCGGGACGTTGGCAATGATGTCTCCGGTGCCGAGTCTCTTTCAGGCAGCGGTGACAATTGGTATCTATCCGACATTGAGCGCCCTGTTTGCCTGGGCGCGTCGCACGGTGGCAGACCCTGAACAAGCCTGAAGGCCCGGTTTTGAGCATGATGTTCCGTCGCAGCGCAGCGCTTCCTGATGGACGCCCGACAGGCGAACGCGTCGCCATGGCCGGAATGCAATGCGGGATTGTCATCGCACAATGAAGTTCCGACGCGACAAATCCTCCCGGTCCCGTAATCCGTCTCGCCTGCGGGCCAAGCGCGAAGAGGTGACGCCCTCACGCGGTGTCTTCACCCGCCGTGCGCTGCTGGTGCTGGCCACCCAGGCGGGTGTGCTTGGTGTGCTGGGCAAGAAGCTCTACGATCTTCAGGTGCATGAAGGCGATCATCTGCGCGATCTCGCGGCCCGAAACCGCACGAGCAAGCGTCTTCTGGCGCCTGCCCGCGGCCAGATTGTCGATCGTTTTGGCCTGCAGCTTGCAGGCAACAAGGTAAACTGGCGCGCCCTCCTCATGCCCGAGGAGACGACCGATATCCATGCCACCATCGCGCGTTTCGGCCAGATCATCGCGCTCGATGAGCGCGATCAGGCCCGTATCGAGCGTGATCTGCGTCATATACGCAAATATGTGCCCGTTGCCCTGAAGGACTTCCTGAGCTGGGATGACATGGCGCGTATCGAGCTGAACGCGCCGAGCCTGCCCGGTGTGCTCATCGATGTCGGCACGACGCGACTCTACCCCTATGGGCCGCAACTGGCCCATATCGTCGGATATGTCGCGCCACCCAATGAGCGCGATGTCGCCTCCACGCCCATGATGGCATTGCCCGGCATGCGCGCGGGTCGCGCCGGTATCGAGCAGACCCAGGATCTGCTGCTGCGTGGCGAACCGGGCTCGGTCGAGATGGAGGTCAATTCCAAGGGCCGCGTCATGGGCGAGATGGACCGCATCGACGGCCAGCAGGGCGACGAGGTTGTCCTGACCATCGATGCCGGTCTGCAGCAGATGGTGCTCAATCGCATTGGCGATCAGGCAGCGAGCGTCGTGGTGATGGATTGCCGCAATGGCGAGGTGCTGGCCATGGTCAGCACGCCGTCTTTCGATCCGTCCCTGTTCGATTCAGGTGTGAGCCACGCCCAGTGGATCGAGTGGACCAATAACGTCCGTACGCCGCTCATCAACAAGACGGTTGCAGGTGTCTACCCGCCGGGCTCGACCTTCAAGCCTGCCGTGGCGCTGGCTGCGCTGCAATCCGGTCTTGTCAGCCCACAGGACCGCTTTACCTGCCCCGGCTATTATGACATGGGCGGTGTGCGTTTCCATTGCTGGTCGCGCTGGGGGCATGGCAGTATCACCATGCAGCAGGCGCTCATGTATAGCTGCGACGTCTACTTCTATCTGGCGGCGCGCAAGATCGGCATGGAGCCCATCAAGGCGATGGCCAACGGCTTCGGTCTCGGCACCAAGCTGGATATCGAGCTGCCCCATACCCGCGCCGGTGTCATCCCCACGCCCGAATGGCGTCAGAAACACGGCTTTCACTGGAATGGCGGTGATACGGTCAATGCCGGTATCGGGCAGGGCTTCGTTCAGGTCACGCCACTCGAGCTTGCCACCTATGTGTCGCGCATCGCCTCGGGTCGTAACGTCACGCCGCATCTGGTGCGGAAGATCAACGAGCATGATTCCGAGCATACGCCGCTCGATGCCGCACCGGTGCTCGACATCCCGGATGCGCATCTTGCCGTCATCCGTCAGGGTATGTTCGACGTGGTCAACGCGCCACGTGGCACGGCGCCAAAGGCAAAGCTGAGCATTCCCGATGTCGCCATGGCGGGCAAGACGGGCTCTGCCCAGGTGCGACGCGTTTCACGCGCCCTGCGTGAGAGCGGTCACTTCAACTCGATGAACCTGCCCTGGGAAGAGCGCCCCCATGCACTTTTCATCTGCTTTGCGCCCTATGATGCGCCGCGCTACGCGATAGCGGTGGTCATCGAGCATGGCAATGGCGGTGCCGATGCCGCGGCCCCTCTGGCACGCGATATCATGACGGACACGCTTTTGCGCGACCCGGTCAATCATGACCACGCCCCCGGTCAGGCCGTCGCGGACGCCGAATAGTGAACTGGCAAAAACGCCTCTGGCGCCCTGAGCCAAGTTTCCGGCTTCTGGGCAAGCTGCTTCAGATCAACTGGCTCTATGTTCTGCTGATCTGCGTTCTGGCTGGTGTGGGCTATCTCGCGCTCTACTCTGCCGGCGGCGGCTCGGCCAAACCCTTTGCCCGCCCGCAGATGGTGCGCTTCGGTTTCGGTCTGGTGATGATGATCACCGTGGCCCTTACCAGCCCGCGCCTGCTGCGGCTGCTTTCCATCCCGGTCTATCTGGTGGCCGTCACATTGCTCGCTCTGGTTCTGCATATGGGCCATGTGGGCAAAGGGGCGGAACGCTGGATCAATCTGGCCGGGTTGCAGTTCCAGCCCTCTGAGTTTGCCAAGATCGCCCTGGTGCTGGCGCTGGCAAGCTGGTTTCATCGCATCGACAACAAGCGCATGGGCAATCCGCTGCGCCTGATACCCCCAGCCTTGCTGACGCTTCTTCCTGTCGGGCTTGTGCTGAAGGAACCCAATCTCGGCACGGCGGTCATTATCGGTCTGATCGGTGCGACGATGTTCTTTGCCGCCGGTATGCGTCTGTGGCAGATCGCCCTGCTTGTCGCCCCCGTGCCGTTTCTGGGCAAGTTCATCTACGCCCATCTGCATGACTACCAGAAAGCGCGCATCGACACCTTTCTGCATCCCGAGCATGACCCGTTGGGGGCGGGGTATAACATCATCCAGTCCAAGATCGCCCTTGGTTCGGGCGGGATGTGGGGTGAGGGATATCTGCGTGGAACGCAGGGCCAGCTGAACTTCCTGCCTGAGAAACAGACCGACTTCATCTTCACCATGATTGGTGAGGAATGGGGATATGCAGGCGCGGTGTCGGTCATAGGGCTTCTGGCATTGCTGGTCGTGGGTGGCATGCTCATGTCCATGCGCAGCCGCAACCAGTTCGGGCGGCTTCTCGCCCTCGGCATCTCGGTCGATTTCTTCCTCTACTGCGCGGTCAATCTTTCCATGGTCATGGGGGTGATACCGGTCGGGGGCGTGCCGCTGCCGCTCATTTCCTATGGCGGGTCAGCCATGCTGACCATGATGTTCGGTTTTGGTCTGCTGCTCTCCTCCTGGGTGCATCGCAATGATCGTGATCTGCCAGCAGCGCGTGACGATCACTGATCCGGCAGCAGGATGAGCCGCGTCAGGCCGCCAACCCAGGCTGCCAGAGCGGCCTATCATCGCACCCGCTACGCCATTGGCCCGGTTGTCCTTCATATCGGGCAGCGGCCATCAGACTGGCCCTTTGACGCCAGAAGCCTCGTTCTGATTGGCGCCTGCAACCCCAGCGGGCTGCGCCTGCCTGATGGGGTCAATACCCGTCTCATGCGACAATTGCGGGCGCGACTGGGTCGAGCCCCCTTTTGGCGCGGCGAAGGAAGCTGGCGCGCGTGGTCTGAGCCCTTTTTCGCGGTGGCCTGTCCACTCCCCAAAGCGCGTGTTCTGGCGCGCCTCTTCGGGCAGAATGCCGTGGTGCTTGCCCAGCCCCATCGTCGCGTCCGTCTCGTCTGGCTGGCCTGAGCGTTTCAGGGGGTACGCGATGCGTCACCGCGCAGAAGCGTGCAGAAAGCCTGCTCTGCCGGGGACAAACTGCGCGCGCCGCAGGCGAGGGCAAAATGCCGATCCGGAAAGGGCATGGAAACGGAGCAGAGCAGCCCGTTCTCGATCAATCCTGAAACCACGCTCGCCGAAAGCACCGTGGCGGCGCGGCCAGTGCTGACCATGGTGGCGATGGCCTCGTTGGAGGGCAACTCCATGACGATATCGAGGCGGTCCGTGGCAAGGCCCCAGCCCTGCAGGGCGTTCTCGAAGCTCGCCCTGGTGCCTGAGCCTTTCTCACGCAGCACCCATGGCGTCTGGTCGAGTGCCGATATTTCGGGTGGGAATTCTGCCCAGGGGTGATCGGGGCCCACCACGAGCAGAAGCTGGTCGCGTGCGAGGGTTTCGGTTCTGACAGACGGGCCAATGGGAGCCCCTTCGATCAGGCCAAAGCTTATGGTGCCAGCGCTGATCTGAGCGCAGATCTCTTCCGTATTGCTGATGGTCATGCCCAGCGTCACTTCGGGATAGAGTGCCGCAAAACGGTTGAGGCGCGCAGGCAGCCAGTAGCTTGCCAAGGTCTGGCTGGCCCAGACATGCAGCCTGCCCGCACGCAGCCCGCCAAGATCTTCCAGACAGGCGCGGGCGGCGAGGGCCCGCGCCTGTACGGCGCGCGCCTCGTGCAGAAAGACTTTTCCGGCATCTGTCAGCAGAATGCGTCGACCGACCCGGTCGAACAGGCGCAGCCCGAAGCTGTTTTCGAGCGTCATGATGGCATGGCTCACGGCCGACTGCGTCAGGGCGAGCGCTTCGGCAGCACGCGTCATGTGCTGCCGCTCGGCAACGGCGATGAAGATGCGCAGTTGCTCGAGAGTCACGAGGGCAGAACCCCGAGAAGCGAGAGCAGAATGGCGCCGACCAGCAGGGAGAGAAGCAGGCAGAACAGGCCTTCCAGCCCGTTAAGGGCGATCTCTCTTGGCTCATCGGCAGAGAGTGCGGCCTTCACCTTGCGAAAACGCCACCAGCTTGCCGGCAGAAGCATCAGCCCGGCGCAGATCGTCAGCACCCCGACCCAGGCAGAAGATCCCGACCCGGTCGGCATGGCATCGGGATGCTCGGAACTGATCAGCCGAAGGAAGATGGTGAATTTTGCCAGCATGCAGCCAATCGCCACCATGGCAAGCGCCGTGCGGACCCAGGCAAGAAATGTGCGCTCATTGGCAGCGTGATCGGTATATCGGCTTATCATGCGCACAGATCCTGAGGTGAGGCCCCGCTCAGGAGCCCGTCGAGTGTCAGGGCAAGATCATAGGCCTGACCGCGTATTTCCGGAATGGCGATGGATTCGAACAACGTGCCCTGTCGCGCAGGCCCTAGCGTATGAAGCGGCAGCCGCGCCGTGCCATCGGCCGCGATAACCTGCCCGTCGCGTGTTGTGTCCAGTCCGATGCCACCCTGACCGGAGCGGGCCAGTTTTCTGTCGAGCAGGTCGCGCAGGAGCGGCGAGTCCACCCTGTCATAACGCAGGTTCGGTCCGGTGCAGTTGAGCACATGGGCAACAGTGACGTGTTCGAGCTGTGCACCGCGGCGAAGTGTCACGCATAACCCGTCTGCGACAGTCGTGATTTTCTGCAGGTGCCCTGCACGCAGCGAAAGGGTGCCGCTTGCCAGCTCGACATCAAGCGCTTCGGCGATGCGGGGGGCCATGCGATGGCGCACGACATCCCAGCGCCTTTGCAGGTGGCGACGAAAACGTGCCCGCTCGTCAGGCGGCAGGGCGGCCCAGAGATCATTGGTAACCGGGCGCAGGCTGTCGATACAGGCGCGCCAGGGAATGCCCTGTTTCAACGCGGCATTGAGGCGATGCAGATAGGCGGTGCAGCGTGGCGCACACTGGCCGGGCTCAATGACAGGGGCTGAAAGAACCGGCGCGGGGGCGTGGCGCTGTGGAAAACGGGCATGGCGCGAAATGACCGTTATCTTGCCGCTATGCCCTGCGGCCCGAAGCTGCATGATCTGGTCGATGGCGGTCAGTCCGCTTCCGATGAGCAGCACCGGGTCTTCCGGTGCAATTGCCTCGAGTGCGTTCTGCGCCCAGACCTGATGATGATAGCGTCCGCTGCCCGCCAGTTCTGTCGGGATACCGGGCAGGAGAGGGGGCGCAAAATGCCCAAGCGCCAGAACGACATGGCGCGCACGCAGACAACGTCCTGCGCAGGAATTCCCGGCATCGAGATGCAGTGTCGTGATGTCGGCGTCACCTGTCAGCCTCGCGACCCGTGCGCGCAGATGAAGCGGCCGCGCCTGACGAAACAGATCCTGCAGATAGAGCCCGTAGATCGCCCGTGGAATGAAAGCCTGTGAGTCGATCTGCGGGTCGATCTTCTGTCTCAGCCAGTCAAGAAAATGGCCCGGCTTATCCGCGAGCGCGCTCATGCCGCTGGCAGGGACGTTCAGCAGATTTTCGACGCTGCGTGTGCCATAGGCCAGACCGAGGGCTGGCTGGTCGGTGGGATCGATCACGACGCAGGACCTGCCATGGTGCTGTCGCAAATTCCACGCCAGGAGAGTAGCACTCGCGCCCCCGCCAATGATCGCGATATCGTGGATCTCTGTCATGATCTGCCTCACTGCTTTCTGTAAGGCCGAATATCCGGCAGCACTTTAAATCAATCCAATTGATTGATTCGGTGGAAATGTTCGAAAAATTCGATTTTTCGATGCCCTGTGCTGACCGATAGTATCCTATGTGGTCGCTCAGCGAGGGAATCGAGTAGCCGTCCAGCATCCACCGCGACCGCTTGTGGTTTGACGCCTGCCTAAAACCATCGAGAAAATGTCGTTCCGGCTTAACTCGAGGCGTCAACAGCCCTTATGGGTGACTGCGTAATAGGGTAGGGCGAGTGTTTCCCGCAAAAGAGAATAAATATCTCTGGCATCGAGATAATGCGGTGCTGCACCGGATATCTTGGTGAAGTGACATTGACGCATCGCCAATCTGGTTCGCGCTATGTGGAACCATTGGCTCACTACGATGATGGGCGTCTCTCGGCTGAGCATTTTCGATAGCGCTACGGCGGACAGATGCGTGTTGCGTCCCGTATCGTCCATGGCAATTACGTCCGACGGAACGCCATGCGCCGACAAATAGCCAGCCATGACCTGAGCCTCGCTCAGACCATTCTCCTCAACACCCCCACTGACAATGATCCGTTTGATCTTCCCAGTCTGATAAAGAAGCACCCCTTCATCCAGTCGCGCCTGAAGGCGGGGAAAGGGGGTGCCATCGGCATAAACCTTATTGCCAAGAATGACTGCCACGGATGCCTCCTCAGAGGGCGTGCTGAATCCGTTGATAAAGATGACGCCTATATCGGCGACAAGAGCGACCAGGACGAACGCCAGAATTATAAGTGCAAATCTCGCCATGACCGTTTCCAATGCGTACAGGAGCAAATTGAAACGATGAGGAACGTCATTGCCCGTCTTTCGGATGGCGCCATTCGTCTCTCGGTCATCATAAGCGACAATGACGCCCGGTAAAAACCAGACCGCACTGTTGTCGATGCCTCAGAGCGATATGGCCCACCCCGCTTAAGGTGAGGGCGCCAGAGCAGCCATGGAAGGCTGGTCTTATCCAAAGCGGAAGCCTGAAAGAGGTTTGCCAAGTACGGTTGCGGCGAAATCGAGATGGGTTGCCTCGCCCGGGGCGGCCCCGGCGGCAACCATCAGGGGGAGAAGATGCTCTTCGCGCGGGTGGGCAGCACGCGCACCCGGTGCATCGCGCCAGGCGCAGAGCGCCTGTTCCCGCGTGGCAGGGTCTTGCATTGCCGCCTGAAGCCAGTGGTCAAAGGCTTCAGCCGCCGGGTCTGACGTCGTTCCTGAAAAGAAGCCATTGATGTTATGATAGGACTGGCCGCTCCCGATAATCAGCACATTCTCCGCCCTAAGCGGCGCCAACGCGTGGCCAAGAGCGAGATGTGCCCTTGGGTCGAGATCCTGCCGTAGCGAGAGCTGTACCACGGGGATCTCCGCGTTGGGGAAGGCAATCTTGAGAGGCACGAACACGCCATGATCCCAGCCGCGTGCCGTTTCGCGTGCGGTCTCGATACCGGCATCGTCGAGCAGGGTTGCGATACGAGCGGCGAGGGGGGGGCTCCCCGGCGCGGGCCATTCCAACGCATAGGTGTGAGGCGGAAACCCTCCATAATCGTAAAGCAGCGATGGCGACCCGCCGAAATGAATGCGCGGCACCCTGTCTTCCCAATGGCCCGAAATCACCACCAGCGCATCCGGTCGCTTCGGTAATCTGGCAGCAAAGCCTGCGAGATAGTCTTCCAGCGGAGCCCAGGCGCGGCGCATGGGACCGGGTTCGAGAAAGAAGCACGGACCACCGCCGTGATTGATGAAGAAACTGGGTTGCATGAGGGAAAGCCTATCCTGTCTTCTCTCTCACTATCAGTGATAAAAAACCGATCGATTCTATCGTGTGGGGTGATGGATGCTGGGAACGCTTTCCCTCGACCAGCTGCGTGTGCTGGTCACGATCGACGAGACGGGCAGTTTCTCGGCTGCCGGTCGCAGGCTCAACCGGGCACAATCTGCCATCAGCCAGGCCGTCGCCACGCTTGAAGCGACACAGGGTGTTGTCGTGTTCGACCGGTCGGGCCATCGCCCCGTTCTGACCGAAATGGGGCGGGTTCTGGTGGCGCAGGCACGTCGCGTCCTGTCCGGTGCTGCCCAGTTCGAGGCGCTTGCTGCAGCAATCAGGGAAGGGGTGGAGCCGGAACTTGCCGTTGCCATCGACCCCCTCGTGCCGACCGGGGCCTTCATCGAAAGCCTGCATGCCCTCGAAGAGCAGTTTCCCCATTTGCCCGTCAGCTTTTCGACCGAGGGGCTGGGCGGCGCCGAGCGGCGTCTGCGCCAGGGCGATGCCTCGCTGGCGCTCTGTGTGCTGCTGTTCGGCGTACCCGAAGATCTGATTGCCGTGCCGGTATGCGATGTTGTTCTGGTGCCCGTCGTGTCTGCTGATCATGATCTGGCCCGTCTGAACCGGGCTGTGACACGGGCCGATCTGGCAGAGCATGTTCAACTCGTTCTGTCTGACCCCTCCGCGCCCGGTGGCCCCCATTACGGGGTTCTGAGCCCCAGACGCTGGCGCTTTGTCGAACTGGGCCGACGCTTCGATTTTCTTCTGGGCGGGCTCGGCTGGTGTCGTATGCCCGATTATCTCGTCGAGGCCCCTCTGCGCGATGGCAGGCTGGTCAGGCTCGAGATCGTCGATGATGACCCCGATGCCCCGGCCCCAAGGCGTATCTTTGCTGCGACCATGCGCGATCGTGCCCTGGGTCGCGCGGGCAGCTGGCTGCTCGATGATCTCAGAACACGATTTTCAACACGTGCGGAGAAGAGAGGGAGGGCTCTTTCGGAGGGCTCCTGACGAGACGAGCCCGCCATCCTTTGCTTTTTCTGGTTGCGTCGGGCTCCAGAGTAACGGCTCAATCACACTTCCGGCAGAAAGGGGTCCCGAAATGAGGAACAGGAACCTGTGCCTGACACTTGTGACCGTGACACTCGGCGGTATGCCAGCCAGCAGCGCTCTGTGCGTGGCGCGCGGCTTTTCCACCGTCTTGCCGTTTCATGTCGAGGTGCCGTCGACTGTCTCTCCGGCGCCGAGGGGGTCGCCGTCGGGGGCAGGGGCGGCCCAGTGGGAACCCGCACCATTGCCCCGTGCCATGGCAGCCCCGCCGATAAGGCGCACCACCGCGGGTAAAGCCGTCGATTTCGTGAAACAATTCCTTCCCAGCGGGGAAGGCACCCCCGGCCACGATCCCGTAACGGGCGCGGCCATAGGGGTTTTTGGACCGGCCTATCAAAACGCCAGTCTGGTAGGGCATGGCCTTGCCCCACCGGGTGAAACGGTGGGGCGGTAACGCTCAGCCTTCGATCTGGCTGAAATCGGCAATTTCAGCCAGGGTTTCGCCAATCTGCGCCAGCAGGCGCAGGCGGTTGAGGCGACGGGCGGGATCGGGGTCATTGACCGTCACGACCTCGAAGAACCGATCCAGCACAGGGCGGAGTGACGCCGCCTCGATCATGGCCTCTGCAAAACGCTCCTGAGCGAGGGCCGCGTGAATGGCCGTCTGCGCTGAGGCAAGAGCCTCACCGAGGGCGCGTTCCTCATCCTGAACATAAAGCGCGCTGTCTGGTGCACCCTGATGCGGGCCGTCCTTGCGGTTTTCGATACGCAGGATATTGGCCGCGCGCTTGCCCGCCGCGAGCAGATTGCGCCCGTCATCAGTGCCGACCATTTCTGCAAGGGCTGCAGTACGGGCAAGCAGCCGTACCAGATCGCCATCGAGACCACCGGCCAGAACAGCGGCCAGCACGTCGTAACGCTCACCTTCGCTGCGCAGCTGCACACGCAGACGCTCGGCCAGAAAGCCGGGCAGGCTTGCGAGTTCGCCACCGTCGCGCAGCCCTTCAGGCAGGTTCTGTGCAGCCTGGGCGATGAGCGCCGTCAGGTCGAGGCGCAGCCCGTTATCGCGAATGATGCGAATAATGCCGAGTGCGGCGCGTCGCAGCGCATAGGGATCGCCCGAACCACTTGGCGTTTCCCCCATGGCAAAAAAGGCCGTCAGCAGATCGAGACGATCGGCCAGCGCCACAGCAATGGAGACGGGGGCGCGTGGTGTGTCGTCATTCAGGCCGCGTGGCATGTAATGCTCGGCCACAGCATCGGAAACCGCATCGCCCTCATTGTCGTGACGGGCGTAATAGCCGCCCATCACACCCTGCAATTCGGGGAATTCGCCGACCATGCCGGTCGTCAGATCGGCTTTTGCCAGAAGGGCCGCGCGCTGGGCCTGCTTTTGCGCCGTTTCATCCAGCCCCATCGCCTGAGCGACGATACCGGCCAGCGCCACGATACGCTGCACGCGCGCGCCCTGGCTGCCAAGCCTTGCATGGAAGGTCACCCCATCCAGCGCGGCCACGCGTTCGGCCAGTTTCGTCTTGCGGTCGAGATCCCAGAAATGGCGGGCATCGGCAAAGCGGGCGCGCAGCACGCGCTCATTACCGGCGATCGTCAGGGCGCCGCCATCGGCAAAATCCATATTCGCGATGAAAGCGAAATGCGGTGCTGCCTTGCCGTCTGCATTGCGCAGGGCGAAATAGCGCTGGTTGATGCGCATCGAGACCTGCATCACTTCAGGCGGCAGATCCATATAGGCGTCGTCGATACGGCCAAGAAGCGCGACCGGCCATTCGGCCAGACCCGACACTTCCTCAACCAGCTTGTCATCCTGCACGAGTGTCAGACCGGCGTTGTCTGCCTGGGCCTGCAACCCGTCGCGGATGATCGACAGGCGCTGCGCGGGGTCAAGCACGATCTTGCGCGCAAACAGCTCGTCTCTGAGCTGTTCGAACGACGTCACGGTAAAGGGTTCGGGCGCCATGAAGCGATGGCCAACGGTCTGCGTGCCAGCCACCAGACCATGGGCATCGTCATTTTCCGTCGCCAGGCTAAACGGCACGAGCGCACCGTCCAGCAGGCAGATCACGCGGCGCAGCGGGCGCACCCAGGTAAAGGCGCTGCCATGGCCCCAGCGCATGGATTTCGGCCAGGGAAAGCGCCAGAGCAAAGCCGGAATGGTCTCGGCAATCTGCTGTGCGGCACCGATGGCAGGCAGGGTGCGGTTGAGCACCCAGAAACCGTTTTCCAGAATCAGAGCGTCGCGTTCGGCGCCATGCTTGCGCAGGAAGCCGGCGAGTGCCTGTTCGGGCGCGCTCTCACGGGGGCCACGTTCCGATTGGGTGGATTCTGCGATCTGCTCGTCGATCTGCAGGCTGACACCGATCCGTCTGGCGCCCCAGAACGGTGTGACATCGCGCGGTGAAAGCGGTGCCAGTGCCTCGGAAACGAGACGTGCCAGATCCTGACCGGCGCTTTCCTGCATACGGGCAGGAATTTCCTCGCAATCGAGAACGAGAAGGAATTCGGCCATTATTTCGACTCCTCGTCGCCAGCAAGCCAGGTTTCGCAGCAGAGCTTTGCGAGATTGCGCACGCGCCCGATATAGGAGGCGCGCTCGGACACCGAAATGACACCGCGTGAGTCAAGCAGGTTGAACAGATGGCTGGCCTTGACGCACTGGTCATAGGCAGGCTGGGCTACGCCAGCTTCTGCCAGACGCACGGATTCCGCTTCGGCGTCGCGGAAATGGCGCATCAGCATTTCGGTATCGGCCAGCTCGAAATTATGGCGCGAATAATCCTGCTCGGCGCGCAGGAAGACATCGCCGTATTTCAGACCCTGACCATTGAAGTCGAGGTCATAGACATTCTCGACGCCCTGCACATACATGGCCAGACGCTCAAGCCCGTATGTCAGTTCGGTCGAGGGAACGACGGTCGGAATGCCGCCAACCTGCTGGAAATAGGTGAACTGCGTCACTTCCATACCGTCGCACCAGACTTCCCAGCCCAGCCCCCAGGCGCCGATGGTCGGGTTTTCCCAGTCATCCTCGACAAAGCGGATATCGTGTTTTTCCGGGTCGATGCCGATGGCACGATAGCTGTCGAGCAGCAGGCGCTGGCTGTCTTCCGGCGTCGGCTTGAGCAGCACCTGATACTGGTAATAATGCTGGAGCCGGTTCGGGTTTTCACCATAGCGCCCGTCTGACGGCCGGCGGCAGGGCTGCACATAGGCGGCCTTCCACGGCTTGCGCCCCAATGCCCGCAGCGTCGTATGCGGCGAGAGCGTACCCGCACCCAGTTCGGTATCATAGGGCTGGAGCAGGGCGCAGCCCTGTGCCGACCAGAACTGATGCAGGCGCAGGATCAGATCCTGAAAGGAAAGGGGGCGTCCGCCGTTTTCGGGCAAGGGGGTCAAGGATCGAGGCTCCGGTCTTGTTCAGTCGATCCGTTCTAGCCTGATGAGGGGAACAAGCCAATCTCAGGTCATTTGCCTAACTTTGTCTGGGAAGTTTCCTCCGGGAGCAGGTGCAGACAAAACCGCAAGGAGGCGTTTTACTCAGCGATACTGTTCGAGCCAGTCGATCAGGCGCGCAAGGCCACCGAAAGGATGAAAATGCAGGCTCACCCTGCCATGCGCGTCACCAAGCCCCTCCGCGAGATCGTCGACAAGCCTGTTCGGCCCGGCGCTTGAGAGGAGCTTGCTGGCAGAAATGCCATAATGAGTAAGCACGGAGGCCGAGGCGCCCACCCCGCAACTTGCGGCAAAGCGCAGAAGCGATGCAATGGTGGCCGGGCCGGGAATGCCAAGCCTGACCGGGCAATCGATCCCGCGTGTTCTGAGGGCGGCAAGCCAGGTGAGTATGGTCGGCGCATCGAAACAGAACTGAGTCACGATTTCGGGCTGCATGCCCCGTGCCGCGATATCCCGGCACTTGGCTTCGAGAACATGCCATGCCTCGGCAGGCGCCATGTGTTTATGACCCTCGGGGTAGCCCGCAACGCCAAGAACTTTGATACCGGCGCGTTCGAACAGGCCTGTCCCGATCAGGGTCGCGCTATCGGCAAAGGGACCGGCGGGCACTGCCGGATCGCCCGCCACGACAAAGCAGTGATCGACCCCGGCCTCCGCCACCAATTGTGCCAGAAAATGCGCGCAGTTTTCTTCTGAGGCGATGCGCCGCGCCGAAAAATGGGGCACAGGGCTCAGCCCCAGCTGTCTGATGGCGCAGGCAGCAGCCAGACGCGACTGATCCGGGATTTTCGCCAGATGAGGCACCATCATCAGGGTTGACGGAGGAAGGGCCGCCGCAATGTCATGGGCGGCAGAAAGCTCTTTCGCGGTGATTTCCAGCGAATAGCCGCGAAGCAGCGTCATTGAGGCCTGTGTGTCAGTCAATGATGTCGTCATGGCTTTCCTCCGGCCTGGCATGGCCTTCATAGCTCAAGTCATGAGCCCCTGAACCGAAAGAATTTACCGGGCAAAACGCCCAGACGCCCCGCCATGAGTGCAAAAGCGGTGGGCTCACCAGGCCATGCCATAGGGTATACACGCGCCCAACGAGCAGGATATGGCGCCCTGCCTCTGTCTGCTACCGGAGATCGGTGACGAGAACGGCTCAGGCGTCACACATAGCGCTGGCAGACCGCCGTGTTCAGCAGAGAACTCTGTGAAATTTTCATCGAAGCGGCACACAAAATGCAGCGCATGCGCGTTCATTCCCTTAGGGGAAATGCTGACAAAAAAAGGTCCGGCTCCGCGTGCTCTCTCGAGAAAAACAGACTGCCTTCCAACCCAGACTGCAACCAATTGAGGGGCGAGGTAAACCTGCATGAAGGCGCTGATTGTCATGCCCTGATCGTTACTCGCGTTAGGCGTTGTCACGATCGTTACCCATATCGCAAAACGACCGCAGCAATCGCGCAGGGTGCGCGGGTGGACGATGTCAGTGATCAGGCTGTCAGTATATGGTCTATTCTCGCGATAAGCTTTCGGCTCATGCAAGGCAGCCTGAAAAACGTCGGCAGATATTTCCGTGCAAACAAACACGGGCTGTCTTACGAGCCCGTCTTCGCAACTGTATTGATCAGGAACAGGTCAGTTCCCGGCGGACGATCTCGGCGCCGGCGGCCAGCGCCTTGAGCTTGCCTCTGGCCACATTGCGCGAGAGCGGTGCCATGCCGCAATTGGTGCAGGGGCAGAGGTTTTCCGCATCGACGAATTGCAGCGCCTTGCGCAGCGTTGCGGCGACTTCTTCCGGTGTTTCGATCCGGTTGCTGGCTACATCGATGGCGCCCACCATCACCTTCTTGCCTCGCAGCAATTCGATCAGTTCCATCGGTACATGCGAGTTCTGGCATTCCAGCGAGACCATATTGATCGCCGAGGCCTGAAGCTTGGGGAAGGTGCGCTCATACTGGCGCCACTCATGGCCGAGCGTCTTTTTCCAGTCCGTATTGGCCTTGATGCCGTAACCGTAGCAGATATGCACGGCGGTCTGGCATTTGAGCCCTTCAATGGCACGTTCGAGTGTGGCGATGCCCCAGTCATTCACCTCATCGAAAAACACATTGAACGCAGGCTCGTCGAACTGGATGATATCGACGCCGGCCTGTTCCAGCTCCTTCGCCTCTGCGTTGAGAATGGCAGCGAATTCCCAAGCCAGTTTCTCGCGGCTCTTGTAATGGGCATCATAGAGCGTATCGATCATCGTCATGGGGCCGGGGAGCGCCCATTTGATGGGGGCCTTTGTCTGCTGGCGCAGGAATTTTGCGTCTTCGACAAAAACAGGCTTTTCGCGAGCAACGGCACTCACAACCGTCGGCACACTGGCCTCGTAACGGTTGCGGATCGTGACTGTCTCGCGCTTTTCAAAATCCACACCGGCAAGATGCTCGATGAAGGTCGTCACGAAATGCTGGCGTGTCTGCTCGCCATCGCTGACGATATCGACCCCGGCAACCTGCTGTTCGAGCAGTGAGACGCGCAGCGCGTCCTGCTTTGCCTCGACAAGGGCATCGCCTTCCATTTTCCAGGGAGACCAGAGTTTTTCCGGCTCGGCGAGCCATGATGGTTTGGGCAGGCTGCCAGCGGTCGCGGTTGGGAGAAGCTTGGTCATGAGGCGTGGTTTTCCAGAATGGTCAGATCAGAAATGCAGAAAGAATGGCGCTCAGGCAGCGTGCCTTGTCGCCCATTCGTCGAGAAAGGATTTGTGAGGCGCAATGAAATGCTCGCCCGCGAATTTTCCCTGCTCGGTGGCAAGACGCGTGCGCTCCTCGCGGTCGTAAACGACGCGGGTGTTGGAGAAATCGCTCTGTTTGAGGCTGGGCTTGTAGACCGCAGCGGCGCCGGAATTCGCATTGTAGATTTCGGGGCGGTAGATGCGCTGGAACGTCTCCATCGTGCTGATCGTGCTGATCAGTTCAAGCGGGGAGTAGTCGTTCAGCAGATCGCCGAAGAAATAGAATGCCAGAGGCGCCTTCACGCCAGACGGCATGAAATAGCGCACCTGCATGCCCATCTTGCCGAAATAGCTTTCCGTCAGCGATGTCTCGTTGGGCACATATTCGACACCCAGCACAGGGTGCTGGTTGGTGGTGCGGGTATAAATCTTGTTCTCGGACACGCTCAGGCAGATCACCGGAAGCTTGGCAAAACGGCTGCTGTAGCTTTCTGAGGCGATGAATTCCTGAAAGATCCGGCCATGCAGCACGCCGAAATCATCAGGCACGGCAAAGCCGTCACGTCCGCGATTATGCTCAGGCAGACGCACGCTGAAGTCGTAATCGCGAACATAGGACGAGAAATTATTGCCTATGATTCCCTCAAGGCGCTTGCCGGTCGACAGATCGCAGATGGTCGTCTGAAGCAGTTCGATAGCCGGAAAGCTCTCTCCCGATCCGGAGATATCCATATCGATCGAGATGATATCGAGTTCGAGCCTGTAGCGATTGCCCTCCGGATTGTCCCAACGGGCAAGGTCGTTGAAACGATGATCGATCATGCGCAGGGCTGCACGCAGATTTTCCTGACGGGCGGCGCCTCGCGCGAGATTGGCGAAATTGGTCGTCAGCCTCGTGCCAGCGGCGGGAGCGTAATTCTCGTCAAAGCGCAGGCTTTTGATCGTGAAGGCAAAATCATTGGTCATGATGGGCGGGTATCCTCTTCTGGATCCAGAATCTCCGCGCCACGCTCTTCATGCCGCCGCGCGGTGCGAGCGAGGCCCGTTTATTCCGCAGAGGAAGGCATGAAAACAAATGATTATATTTCGCTATAACATGACTTGTTGTCATGTTGTGGGCTGGGTCCCTTTTCGGGAGGAACGCACCCGTCTTCGAAGAGGTCTGATCTGGTTCAGATCTCGACGCTGGAGGCGAGGCTGATGAAACCTTCCAGATAAGGTGGCGCCGTACCTGTTCGGTGCCCGAGATGGATGGATTTGAGAATACCGTCCCCGATCCTCACGCCTTTCACGCCCTTCACCTTACGCAGCAGCCAGTCAGGCGTCGCGCTGACGGCGCGACCCGAGGCGACAAGGCGTAGCATGAGGTCCGTCGTCTCGACCGTTCGATGTCGGCGCGGCTGGGTGTGTGACGGCACCAAAAACCGGGTGTAGATATCGAGCCGCTCACGGGAGACCGGGTAGGTGATCAGGGTCTCGGTCGTGAGATCCTTCGGCTCGACATGATGTTTGCGTGCCAGAGGGTGCGTTTCAGAAACGGCCAGCACGAGTTCGTAATCGAAGACGGGCGTGAATTCGAGTTCAGGCCGTTCAATAGGGTCAGGGGTGACGAGAATATCGATCTCATGCCCCAGAAGCGCGGTCAGCCCGCCAAACTGGAAGGCCGTTGTGACATCCAGTTCAACGTCGGGCCAGGCAGCCAGAAATGGATCGACCACCTGCATCAGCCAGTCCTGACAGGGGTGACATTCCATTCCGATCCTGATCGAGCCACGCCGCCCGCGTGCGTAGTCCTCAAGCACGCCTGCGCCGTGTTCGAGCTGCGGCAGAACACGATGCGCCAGACCCAGAAGATACTCGCCCGCCAGTGTGAACCGCAGCTTGTGCCCCTCGCGTTCAAGCAGCTTGACGCTGTGACGATCCTCGAACCGGCGGATGGCATGGCTGACGGCTGACTGTGTCAGGCAGAGTTGCTCGGCTGCCTGTGTCAAACTTCCGGTGCGGTGAATTTCTCTCAATATCGCCAGAGGCTGAATGTCGATCATGGTTCATGAATTCCCGTCATACAGACGGATCATAATCGTTCCGCCCGTCTCGCTCCAGCGCCCGCATGCCTGCTGCACTGCCCTGATTGACGCGACATCGCTGGCAGGGGGGTGCAACGGGGGAGCCCGAGCGCAGGGCCCGCCTCTTGCAACTCAGACGCCCTCCGACCACATTATAGGGCGTTATCATTTTGACCGGATGGAGAGTCATCCCCATGAACCAGCAAGAGCGTGATCTCATTTCGCAGTTCGTCGCCCGCGTCGGCGGTGCGCCCAATAGCGGGTTTGGTGGCTCTCAGGCCCCGGCCAATCTGCCCCCCATCGATCCTGAGGCTGATCGCTGGATTGCGGATAATTTCCAGAGATATCCCGAGGCCCGCTACCGCGTGACGCAGATGGCTGTCGTGCAGGAAGTGGCTCTGGCCGAGGCGCAGAACCGCATTCGCCAGCTCGAATTCCAGCTTCAGCAGGCCCAGTCGCAGCTTCAGCAGGCGCAGCAGCAGCGCCCGCAGGGTGGTGGCGGTCTGTTTGGCGGCCTGTTCGGTGGTGGCGCCAATCGTCAGCAGCAGGCTGGTCCGCCGCCGGGCTGGGGTGGTCAGCCGCAGCAGGGTTATGGTCAGGGCTATGCCCCGCCGCCGCAGGCCAATCTGCCGCCTGGCTATTCTACCGGCATGTTCCAGCAGCGCGGTTCAGGCTTTCTGGGCTCGGCCCTGACAACAGCGACGGGCGTCGCTGGCGGTATGCTGGCAGCCAACGCAATTGAGAGCCTCTTCTCCGGCCATCACGACTCAGGCGCTGGCGGGTTTGGCGGTGGTGAGACCATCATCAACAATAATTACGGCGACGCTGGCGGCAATGATCCCTTCGCGGGTGGCGGGCAGGATGCCGGTCAGAGCTACGACGCTGGTGACTGGGGCGGCGATAGTGGCGGCGGCTGGGGCGACGATTCCTTCTGATCGCCCGATGCGCCCCTCTGGCAGTATCTCTCTGTCAGGCTTGTGATGTGCATGATCGAAAACCCGGCCCTCGTGCCGGGTTTTTGTTTGTCATCTTGCCTTGCCATAATCGCATGAAGGAAATCCCTGAATGAGCGGATCCCTGTTTCAGCGTGTTCTGCTGACCAATGATGACGGTATCGATGCGCCAGGCCTCGCCGTGCTGCATGACGTCGCATCGCAACTCAGCGATGATGTGTGGGTCGTCGCGCCCGCTCAGGATCAGAGCGGCATTTCCCATGCGCTCAGCCTGCATGACCCGCTGCGCGTCCATCAGCATGGCCCCAAGCGCTTTGCCGTCACTGGCACGCCGGGCGATTGCGTGGCGATCGCTGCCCGCCATATCCTGCGCGATGCCCTGCCAACCCTCGTGCTGTCAGGCATCAATCGCGGCGCCAATCTCGGTGTGGAGACTGTCTTCTCAGGCACGGTAGGCGCGGCCATGACCGCCATGCTGCTCGATCTGCCGTCCATCGCCCTGAGCCAGACCTTTACCGCAGGCAAGGCCGTTCCCTGGGAGACCGCCCGGGCGCTTGCGCCGGATATTCTCAGGCTTCTTGCCCGCAGGCCCATGCCAGAGCAGGCCTGTCTCAATGTCAATTTTCCCGCCTGCACAGTCGAGGAAGCCAGACCGCTGAAAACCACCACACAGGGGCGTGGCTTCCTGCGCGATATCGAGGTGGTGTCGCGTGATGACATGCGTCGTCTCGCCTATCACTGGCTGCATCTCAAACGCGATCATGCGGGAGACGAGGATGGCACTGAAACTGCAGCCATTGCGGCCAATCATGTCAGTGTCACCCCGCTCTCCTTCGGGCGCACCAACATGAAGATGCATGACTGGCTGCTGAAGCAGGAGATCGGTCTCGCCTGATAGCGGGTGAGGTTCACCCGCCGGTTGCACGGTGAAAAGAAAATATAGGTTTCAACCGTAACCCGTTCCTCACGTTGCATTCGAAGATAACGAGCCAATTTCGAGTGAACGGACCGGGAAATGAGCGCTGAACTTCTGGACTGGACAGATGTCCTTCCGCTGAACGATCTCGAAGAGGGTGTCATCACGCCTGTCACTATCGGTGAGAAGGCCCTTGTCCTTTACCGATCGGGCGATGAAGTGCGGGCTTTCGACGGCAAATGCCCGCATAAAGGCGCCCCGATGGAGCAGGGTGTGGCGTGCAAATCGCGTCATGGCGATGTTCAGCTTGTCTGCCCCTGGCACAAGGCGAGTTTTTCGGCAGAAAGCGGTCGGCTGATCGAGCCACCGGCGCTCGACCCGCTCGCCCGTTACCCGGTCGAGGTTCATGATGGCCGTATTCTCGTCGGCAAGGTGGCCATGCGCCGTGACGCACCTGCGCCCATGCGCGAGCACGAGGTCGTCGCCATTATCGGTGCCGGTGCGGCTGCAATCACGGCAGCCGTCACGCTGCGCGACGAGGGATATGCCGGGCGCATTCTCCTGATCGGACCCGAGGAAGATCTGCCCTATGATCGCACCGCGCTCAGCAAGATGACCCTCGCCAATCCGGATCCTGAGGCGTCACCCCCGCCCTTGCGTCCGGAATCCTGGTATATCGAGCAGCGTATTGAGCGCGTGATGGATCGTGTGGTGAAGCTCGATACAGAGACGCGCAAGATCACTCTTGAAGAAGGGGTGAGCCTCACGCCCGATCATGTGCTTCTGGCGAGCGGCTCCCGCGCAAAAGAACTCGATATTCCCGGAAGCGCCCTTGCCGGGGTGCATACGCTGCGAAGCGCGCATGACGTGCGTGAAATCGCCTCGAAAGTAGGCGAGAACACGACGGTCGTGGTGATCGGCTCCGGCTTTATCGGCATGGAGGCGGCGGCGGCTCTGCGCAAGCGCGGGGCAGGGGTGACCGTCCTGTCCAACTCGGCCCTGCCGTTCCAGAAGCAGCTCGGGCGCGAAATCGCCACCGAAATGCGCAATCTGCATGAGAGCAAGGGCGTGGCGTTCATTTCGTCCTGCAGCGTCAAGGCCATCAATGGCGAGACGCAGGTCGAGTCCGTTACCCTGGAAGATGACAGCCAGATCACTGCCGACCTCGTGATCATCGGCGTCGGGGCGGTGCCAGCGCTTGATTATCTGCCATCCCACGCGCTCAGCGAGAATGGTGGCATAGAAGTCGATCAGGCCATGCGTGTCGCGCCGCATATCTATGCGGCGGGCGATATCGCGAGTGTCACGCATGAGGGCAGGCAATATCGTATCGAACACTGGCGCACCGCGCAGAGTCAGGCGCGCATCGCGGCGCGTACCATGCTCGGTCTTCCGGGTGGCGCCCTTACGACGCCCTGGTTCTGGACGCAGCAATATGATCGCAAAATCGAATATCTAGGCTGGCCGCGTGGTTTCGAGCGTGTCGAGATCGACGGCGATGTCGACCGCTTCGATTTCACCGCGCGCTATATCGATGAAGAGGGCAAAATCGTCGGTCTGGCCACCGCAGGGCGGCCAAAAGAGATGGGTGAAGCCGCCGTTACCTTCGACGATGCTTGACAGGGAAGGGGTGGAGCGGCTTCCTGCGCTCCATTGGCAGGGGTTCGCCCCCTGCGCCCCCGCTGTTTCGAATCAGGAAGACGCCCATGCATCCCTATCGCACTCATAGCTGCAGCGCCCTGCGCGAGAGCGACGCCGGTCAGACCGTGCGTCTGTCCGGCTGGGTTCACAGCAAGCGCGATCATGGCGGGCTTCTGTTTATCGATCTGCGCGACCAGACCGGCATGACGCAGATCGTCATCCCCTCGGGTACCGATCTGCTTGATATCGTCGAGCGTCTGCGTGTCGAGAGCGTGATCACGGTCACGGGTGACGTGGTGGCGCGTGAGGAAGGCCAGCGTAACCCGCATTTGCCGACCGGTGCCATCGAGCTGCGTGCCCGCGAGATCGAAGTGCGTTCTCATGCTGCTGTCCTGCCTTTCCAGGTCGCTGGCAGCGAGAACTATCCCGAAGATCTGCGCCTCAAATATCGCTATCTCGACCTGCGTCGCGAGAAGATGGCCGCCAATATCCGCCTGCGTTCGGCGGTCATTGCCTCCATGCGCTCGCGCATGATCGGCCATGGCTTCACCGAGTTCCAGACGCCTATCCTCACAGCCTCATCGCCGGAAGGCGCACGTGACTTCCTCGTCCCGGCGCGTCTGCATCCCGGCAAGTTCTACGCGCTGCCCCAGGCACCGCAGCAGTTCAAGCAGCTCGCCATGGTGGCGGGTTTTGACCGCTACTTCCAGATCGCCCCCTGCTTCCGCGATGAAGCCTCACGCGCTGACCGCAGCCCGGGCGAGTTCTATCAGCTCGATTTCGAGATGGCCTTCGCGACCCAGGAAGACGTGTTTGCGGTTCTGGAAGACGTGCTGAGCGGTCTGTTTGCCGAGTTCGGTAAAGGCCGCAAGGTCGATACAGCGCCGTTCCGTCGTATTCCCTATGACGAGGCGATGCGTCTTTACGGCTCCGACAAGCCCGATCTGCGCAACCCGCTGCTGATCAGCACGGTCACCGAAGCGTTCGCCAATTCCGGTTTCGGCCTGTTTGCCCGTATCGCTGCCAATGGCGGCGAAGTACGCGCCATTCCGGCCCCCGGTGCCGGGACGCGTCCGCGCGGCTTCTTCGACAAGCTCAACAGCTGGGCGCGTGATGCTGGTGCGGGCGGTCTGGGCTACATCATCTTCGAGGAAGATGGCGGCAAGGGCCCGATTGCCAAGAACCTCGAAGCCGATCGCGTCGAAGCCATTCGCGAAGCCTGCGGTCTCAAGGCGGGTGACGCCGTGTTCTTTGCCGCGGGCGAAGGCGATGCCGTGGCCAAGTTCTCGGGGCAGGTGCGCACGCGCATTGCCCAGGAACTCGATCTGATCGAGCAGGATGCCTTCCGCTTCTGCTGGATCGTCGATTTCCCGATGTTCGAGCGCAATGAGGAAACGGGCCAGGTCGATTTCTCGCATAACCCGTTCTCCATGCCGCAGGGCGGGCTTGAGGCGCTGAACTCGCAGGATCCGCTGACCATCAAGGCCTATCAGTACGATATCGTCTGCAACGGCATCGAGCTTTCCTCGGGCGCCATCCGTAACCATCTGCCGGAAGTCATGATCCGCGCCTTCGCCATTGCCGGCTATGGCGAGGATGTGGTCGAGGCCCGCTTCGGCGGCATGCTCAACGCGTTCCGCTACGGCGCCCCGCCGCATGGCGGTTCGGCACCGGGTGTGGACCGTATCGTGATGCTGCTGGCCGATGAGCCGAATATCCGTGAGGTCATTCTCTTCCCGCTCAACCAGAGCGGCGAAGACCTGATGATGGAAGCCCCGGCTCCGGTCGAGCCTGTCCGTCTGAAGGAGCTTTCCCTGGCCATTCTGCCGCCCAAGCCCAAGGCAGGCGTTCAGCCTGCGGCGACCGCCCAGAAGGACTGAGTCGGAAAGGCGGTGTTGCGTGAGACGGCTTTTATCCGGGCTGATGACAGGGCTGATGGCAGGGGGAGTCTCCCTGCCATTTCCTGCGCTGGCAGACAGTCTGCAGCCCCACAAGGCCGTCTATAGCCTGAGCCTGTCGCGCCTCAAGGCAGGCGCGCTGGCTGGTGCCAGCGGAACAGCGACCTATCAGATACGCGACCTCTGCACCGCCTGGTCTGTCAGCCAGAAGCTCGATATTGACATCATCAACGGCGATGGCGGTTCGAGCGCAATCGGTTTTCAGTCAGCGACCCTGGAAGACAAGAACACCCACCGCTTCGTTTTCCGCACCATCATGAGTCAGGATGGCCAGGTCACGAGCGAGACATCAGGCGAGGCGACACGCAACCGTCGGGGCGAGGTCGTGGTGCATTACACCAGACCGCAGACAAGCAGCGTGACGCTTCCCGCCAGAACGGTTTTCCCGTTGCAGCAGGCCCAGGCCCTGCTGAAGGCCGCTCGTGAAAAGAAACTGCATCTCGCCACCGACCTCTTCGACGGCAGTGTCGAGACAGGCAGTATCCCCACCTATGCCACACTGGGCAGGCTGGCCCCGCAGGCCGCAAGCCTCTCAAGCCCGCTTCTGAAAGGGCAGGAGGCCGTGCCGGTCTCGATCGCCAGTTTCGGGGCGGGCACAGGCGCGCTTCTGCCCGATTCCGCCTATAGCGATCGTCTCTGGACCAATGGTGTGGAAGACCGGCTTCTGATTGATTTCGGTGATTATGTCCTGTCCGGCACGCTTGATTCCCTGATATCCCTGCCAGCGGCTTCCTGCCATTAGGGCATGGGGTGCGCAGTAAGGGCGCTGGCACAGATCGCTTGCAGGGCGCGGTAACGCAGCGCCTGCAAGCAATCCGTTCAGATCATCAGAGAGTGATAGTGCCGTTGATTCGCGTGACCACGGCGCCACCCACCCAGATGTCATCGCCCAGCTTTTTCACCGAAACCTGCCCGGCACGACCCAGAGCCGTTCCCTGAAAGGCGGTGTAGGAGTCAGGGGCCTTGCCGCTTTCGATCAGCAATTGGCCGATGGAGGCATTGAGGCTTCCTGTCACAGGGTCTTCGTAGCCGGGGTTTTCCCCGACAAAGGCGCGGACTTCGAAACAGGCTCCAGTGGCGGCAGGGCTTTCGTGCCATTTTCCCACAACGCCGAGTTTCTGCCCTACCAGCGCGGCCCAGTCAGGCTTTATGGCAAGCACCGTGTCACGATTATCGACATGCACAACCAGCCAGCCAGGGCCGTTATCGGCCCACTGGATGTCGAGCACGGAAGCGGTGTCGAGCCGCAATGCCTCAATTGCCCGGTCGCGTTCCTCCTGACTGGCAGGACCGGTCCGTCGCCGTGGCGGTGCGGCAAAGGCCAGTCCCCCCGCCTGTCTGCGGATCGGCACCAGACCGGCGGCGCATTCCTGCACGATCAGATCCTTTTCCGGCGCATGGCCCGATGAGCGGGCCAGACTCTGCCAGACATACGCGCTGCCAAGCGTGGGGTGCCCGGCAAAAGGAAGTTCGCTATGCGGTGTGAAGATACGCACGCGATAATCAGCCTCTGGCGAGGTGGGTTTGAGCAGAAAGGTGGTCTCGCTCAGATTGGTCCAGTTGGCGATGGCGGCCATCTGCGCGTCGGTCAGGGAATCTGCCCCCGTAACAACGGCAAGAGGATTGCCCTTGAAGGGCTCTGCCGAAAACACATCGACCTGCTGAAAACGTAATTCCATAATCAGGGCTCCTCCTGGGGCGGCGTGGGGGTGGCGGGAAGCTGAAGAAGGGTCCCGTCAGCGAGTTGTGTCAAAAGCGGATTGTGAATGGCCGTCACGCTGCGGTGTAGACTCTCCCGGTGGCAATCGGACCGTTCGATCGCCAGACGAACCGGCATGGAAAGACCATCCATCTCTCCACAGACCTGCAGGGCAGCGCGATCGAGACGGCGCAGCAGAAGGCGGACATAAGCCTTGTCGGCCAGAGCCTCCGGTCGATACGTTACTAGAAGCTGGTCGAGGCTTTCCTCGCTGTCCAGAGGTGAGCGATCCGACACGCGCCCGGCAGGTTCTGCCAGATCCAGCGCCGTCTGGTCGTCAGCTGTTCCTGCTTGCACCATTTGTCTCGTGCCATGGTCCTGAGCATGGGCGCAGGGCGATACGGCCCAGCTGGCCAAGGTCAGGGCAAGCATGATGCGCCTGACGCCTGCCCTATGGCGCGTCTTTCTCCGCTCCGGAGGGGATGGGGAGGAATGCGCGGAATCCGCGCCGGAAGAAAACATGATCACCTCGATTGTATTGGTACAATAGTAACGAATCGATTCGATTGTGTTATTCTGCTTGGGGCGATAAAAAGAGCAATGACTTTAATGTCTCATGACAATATTGCCGAGAGTGACCTTCATGTGGACTCCTGAGCTCAAGCCCGGCCCTGCGCCGCTCTATGAACGGCTGGTCCAGTCCATTGCCGGCGATATCAGAAGCGGCACGCTTGCCCCTGGCATGCGTCTGCCGCCGCACAGGGAACTCGCCTTCAGACTGGGGGTGAGCGTGGGAAGCGTCACGCGCGCCTATACCGAAGCCGAGCGTCGCGGGCTGCTGGTTGCCCATGTAGGCCGCGGGTCATTCGTAAGAACGAACGCGTCGCCCGTGCCCGACATTCCCACCACTGAGCGGGGCGTGGCGCGCCTGACAAATGCCGGGCCAAGGGGGGCAGGGGCGATCGATCTGCGCTGCAATACGCCGCCGCCTGTTTCCCTCATGCAGGATCTGAATGAAGCCCTCATGGCCCTGATGGCACGTGGTGCGCTCGATCCGGCAGTGCATTATATCCAGGGGACCGGGCTGGCGCCTGTGAGGCAGGCTGCGTCGCTCTGGATCAGAAACGCCTATGGCCTTGAGGTCGATGCGGCCAATCTTGTCCAGTGCAACGGAGGGCAGCACGCCATTGCTCTGGCCTTCTCGTCTTTCTGCGGCCCGGGTGACACGATTTTATGCGAGTCCTCGACATTTTACGGCGCGCGTATGGCGGCAGAACATCTCGGGTTGAAACTGCACGGTTTGCCCATGGATGAGGAAGGTATTCTGCCAGAAGCGCTCGACCGTGCGGTTACAGAAACCGGAAGTCGCCTGCTGTTCACACTCCCCACGCTGCACAACCCGACCACGCGTACGATGTCGTTGCAGCGTCGAGAGGCCATTGCGGCGATAGCGCGCAGTCATGACCTGACCATTCTCGAAGACGATGCCTATTACGCCTATTCCCGCAGGCCGCCGCAGCTTGCCTCTCTCGCACCGGAGCGGACGCTCTATCTCGTCAGCCTGTCCAAGGGCATCTGCCCCGGCTTGCGCGTTGCTTTTCTGGCCCTTCCGCCGGGCCTGGCGCGCGAGCGTCTGATGCGCGGTGTGCGCGCTTTCGGATATTGCCCACCCGCGCTGGGGGCCCTGGTCTTTGAGGAATGGGTGAGAGAGGGTCGTATCGACGACATCGCACAGGCCATCCAGAAAGAAGCTGCCTCACGCTGGAAGATGGCCCATCAGGCCCTGGGGCCTCTGATGACGCCGCCCGGCGCCGACCACTCGCCGCATGGCTTCCTGCCCATGCAGGCGCTTGAAGCCGAGCGGGTAACGACGCGTCTGCTACGCGCTGGCGTCGAGGTGACGCCACCAGACGCGGCCCTGGTCTCACGCGATGCCGATACAGGGTTGCGGCTCTGCTTCGGGGCGCCGGAAAGTCAGGCCGAGCTTGGCGAGGCCCTGACGATCATTACCGAGGTCATTGCCGGTCATGGCCGTGCTGATCGCGACGGCATCGTCTAGGCTCAGGACCCATCGGCTAAACGGACTATCCGCCAGGCGATCCTTGGTCAGTTCTTACCGTCAGCAGAAACAGGGGGCTGTCGGAACCGAAGCACGTGAGTCTGGCGCCTGATGAAAGACGCGAATCAGGCGAAGGGCTGATTGTCTGTCAGCACTGAGGCCCGCTGCGCCTTACTCAGGGGCTGGGGGTTGCAAACGTGCAGCAAGCGCTGACCAGTCCGGCGGCTTGAGCAGGTCTGCGAGTGTCTGTCCGTCCAGAACGGCCATGAAAGCGCCGAGTGCGTCTCCAAGAAGGGTCTGGAGCCGACAGGCACCTGTCAGCAGGCAGCTCTGACCTGTCTGGAAACAGGCGACCAGCGCCATATCCTCTTCGGTGAAACGCACCAGATCGCCAAGCCCGATTTCGGCGGGGGAACGGGCAAGTACAAGCCCCCCGCCACGGCCACGCGTCGTGGTAACAAAACCGCCCTGTCCGAGGCGATGAACGATCTTGACCAGATGGTTTTCCGAAATCCCGTAGCGCTCGGCAATCTCGTGAATCGAGACGCGCCTTTCCTGGTTGAGGCCAAGATAAAGCAGCACGCGCAAGGCGTAATCTGTGTGGAGGGTCAGGCGCATTCCTAAAGATGTAGCAGATTTGCATCTTTCATGCATCAGGCCTAAAAGATGTGCGTAATATACATCTTTTAGGAGTCGCATGATGGTCAAACCGCTCGAATCCGGCACCCCGGCGATCGTCAAAGCCACGATCCCAGCCCTCGAGGCGCATGGCGTCACGATCACCAGAACCATGTACGCCTCTCTCATGCGCGACCCGGCCATAGCGGCCATGTTCAATCAGACAGATCAGGCCAATGGGCGTCAGCCCCATGCGCTCGCTGCTGCGGTTCTGGCCTATGCGCGCCATATCGAGCATCCCGAGAAACTCGAGGCGGCGCTCAGCCTCATCGTCGAGCGCCACGTCGCCGTAATGGTCAAACCGGAACAATATCCGGTCGTCGGAGCCGCTCTGCTCGGCGCGATCAAGACTGTTCTCGGAGAGGCTGCAACACCGGAAATCATGCATGCCTGGGGCGATGCCTATCGCTTTCTTGCCGATGTGCTCATTGCCCGTGAGGCCAGCGTCTATGATGAACGCTCTGCCCTTCCGGGTGGCTGGCGCGACTGGCGGGCCTTTAGGGTCGAGAAGCGCGTTCAGGAAAGCGACAGCGTCACGTCGTTCTGGCTTGCTCCCGTCGATGGCAAACCGGTCCTGCGTCATGAGCCGGGTCAGTTTCTGACCTTCCGCCTCGAACGGGATGGGATCAACACAAGGCGCAGCTACAGTATTTCCAGCGCACCGGACGCAAGCGGCTATCGTATCTCGGTAAAGCGCGACCCGCAGGGGCTGGTGTCACGCTGGTTTCATGACAGGCTCGCAGTGGGCGATGTGCTCGATGTGACACCGCCTGCGGGTGATTTTACCCTGGCGTCAATCGGCAAGGCGCCTGCCATGCTGGTCAGTGCCGGGATTGGCATCACGCCGTTTCTGAGCATGCTCCTTGCCAGCAAAGGCGGTGCTGAAGACGGCAAACGCCACCTCGTACATGGCGATCACGATCTGCACCATATGCCGTTCCGATCGGCTCTTGCAGAGCTGGCGACTGCAGAGTCAGCACCGAAAATCGACGTCTTCAGTACTCTGGGGCAGGATCGTCATCTTGCCATGCCGACCCATGAGGGGCGGGTCTCGGCTGAGTGGGTGTTCGCCCGGATGAGTCCTGACACGCATGTGTTTGTCTGCGGTCCGCGCAGCTTCCAGCGTGATCTTATAGGGGGGCTGAGCCGGTTGGGTGTCGACAGGGCGCGCATCCATCATGAATTCTTCGGCTCTGATGAGGGTGTTGCCTGAACATGCTTTTCAGGCGGCCCTTTGGGACTCTCCTCATTCCTGCCGCGTCATCGAGGAGCTGACCGGCAGGTCTTTCAGCGCCAGAGCCGCAGCCGTCCGCTGGGGCAGTCGCTCCCGTCACGTCTCCAGGGGTATCACGGGAGCGATATGTTCAGGACAGGGTGACGATGAGGGGAATATGATCCGAGGGCTGATCCCTGGCGCGTTCGTCACGATCGGGCGTGACGGAAACGAGGCGCTCAGCTAGACGGGGCGATAGCAGCGCGTGATCGATGCGCAGTCCGGCATTCCGCTGGAACGCCGCATTCTGATAGTCGTAAAAAGTATAGTGGCGTCCGGTCGGATGGAGCGCCCGCAAGGCGTCGGTCAGGCCGAGCCAGAGCAGACGATGCCAGCCCGCCCGGC
The DNA here is from genome assembly GCF_025994195.1 of Asaia spathodeae NBRC 105894. NCBI lineage: Bacteria > Pseudomonadati > Pseudomonadota > Alphaproteobacteria > Acetobacterales > Acetobacteraceae > Asaia > Asaia spathodeae. The sequence continues at coordinate 63,111 of NZ_BAPY01000074.1, forward strand.
TCTCCGGCCGCAGCAATGCGTCATCGGGGCTGAGGGCACCGGGGGCGTAATCCTCATCGGTCGGGCAGACATTGAAATCACCGGTGAAGAGAAAATCTTCTTCAGCCTCGAGCAGTTCTTTTGCCCGACGGGCGAGGGCATCGAGGAAGTTGAGTTTTGTCTCGAACCCGGCTGCGCCGCCCGAATTGCCATTGGGCAGATAGAGATTGCCGATCACCATGCCCGCCATGCGTAATTCGACATAGCGCGAGGCGTCGTTTTCAAAACCCGGCAGACTCATATTGGTTACTGCAGCCGGTTCGCGCGTCAGCATGGCGACGCCGTTATAGGCTTTCTGCCCGACCACAACCGGGTGATATCCTGCCTCGGCGAAGCTTGCCGGAAAGACCCCGGTCTCGCATTTCAGTTCCTGCAGGCAGAGCAGGTCAGGTTTGACGCGATCGAGCCAGTCAAGGACATGGCGTTCGCGCTGGCGGATGGAATTGACGTTCCAGCTGGCAAAAGTGAAGCTCATGGCAGACGGGTCACGCCAGCGAAAAGCTGGTGCCGCAACCGCATGACGAGGCGGCATTGGGGTTAGTCACTGCGAAATGCGCGCCCATCAGCTTGTCGATGAATTCGAGCTGCGCCCCTTCGAGCAGATCGAGGCTGACCGGATCGACCAGAACGGTCGCGCCATCCTGTTCGATCACGACATCATCTGCCGCCCGCTCGGTGTCGAGCTTGAACTGATACTGAAAGCCGTTACAGCCCCCGGCCAGAACCGCCACGCGCAGGGCAAGCCCCGACGGATCGGCCTGCTGCGAGATGATCTCCGAAATCCGGGCAGCGGCACCGGCGGAAACCGAGAAGCGTCCCGCGAGGGGCGCTGCGGAGGGGGGCGTGGTCTGGCTCATTTTTTCCCATATAATGCGCCAGTGCGCCCGCTCAAAGCGGGTGATGTGGAGAAAGCGGATGATCAGCCAGGATGTCGCCCCTTATGCCGTGCGTCGCGAGACCGCGCGAGGCCGCCTACACGCCGAGGAAGACGCTCCCACGCGCTCGCCCTGGCAGCGGGACCGCGATCGTGTGATCCACTCGGCGGGGTTTCGTACCCTGCAATACAAGACCCAGGTCTTCATCAATCACGAAGGCGATTTCTTTCGCACGCGGCTGACCCATTCTCTCGAAGTCGCCCAGATTGCGCGCTCCATCGCCCGCCAGTTGCAGCTCGATGAGGATCTCACCGAGGCGCTCGCTCTCGCGCACGATCTCGGTCACACGCCTTTTGGCCATGCAGGCGAAGATGCTCTCAAGCTCTGCATGAAAGACTGGGGCGGGTTCGATCATAACACCCAGTCGCTGCGCCTCGTGACCCATCTCGAAGGCCGTTACCACGCTTTCGACGGTCTGAATCTGACATGGGAGACACTTGAAGGGCTCGCCAAGCATAACGGTCCGGTCAAGCGCCCGACCCCCTATCTGTTCGAATACGACCAGCGCCATCATCTCAACCTGTCAAGCTATGCCTCGGCCGAAGCGCAGGTGGCCGCTCTTGCCGATGATATCGCCTATCACGGTCATGATCTTGATGACGGGCTGCGCGCCGGGTTGCTGGCGCTCGAGGATATTGCGGGTCTTCCCATTGTCGGCCCCGCGCTCGAACGCGCCATGGCAGGAGCGCGGACAGATGACCGCTATGAGCGCGAACGCCGCATCAGGCATGAGACGATCCGTCAGGTCATCAATGTGCTCGCAACCGATCTGACGCAACAGACACGGGCGAATATCACGGCACTGAAACCGGAATCGGCTGACGACATCCGCAATGCGCCAATGCCTGTCGTGGCTTTCAGCGAGACGATCGCGCGTGAGAACAAGGAGATCCGCAAGTTTCTCTATGCGCGCATGTATCGTCACTGGAAGGTGAACCGCATGACGCGCAAGGCGCGCTTGGCGACGACCGAGGTTTTCGAGATATTGTCCGAAGATCCGAGCCTGCTGCCCGATGGCTGGCGGGAGAAGGCAAAGACCGCAGACGAGGCTGGCCGGCGTCGCGTGGTGGCGGATTACATAGCAGGAATGACCGATCGTTTTGCGATGGATGAACATCGACGGTTGACGGAACTCTCCATGCTGGGTTGATACAGGCAGCAAGAACCACGTCAGGAACGCAAGGCCCTCATGTCCGATACACAAGCGCCCACCACAGATTGCCTTTTCGCCCGTTACCAGGGGCAGGTGCGAGAGGCGCTGCGATCTGTCGTGGCAGATCTGCCGGACGAGATTGCCGCACGTGTCGAACTCACCCCGGCGCGTGACGCCTCCCATGGCGACATGGCTACCAATGCTGCGCTTCTGGCCTCGAAATTCGCCCGCCGCCGTCCGGCTGATATCGCGGCTGATCTGGTGCCGCTGCTCTCGGCGCTGCCGGGTGTCGCCAGGGCAGAAGCGGCGGGGCCAGGCTTTGTCAATCTGACGCTCAGCCCGGACGTGCTGCAATCCGTTGCGCGCTCTGTCATCGAGGCCGGGCCGCGCTTTGGTGAATCGCGTCTTGGCGCCAATCGCCGCGTGAATGTGGAATATGTGTCGGCCAACCCGACCGGCCCGATGCATGTTGGTCATTGCCGTGGCGCCGTGGTGGGTGACGCGCTGGCCAATCTACTGGCCAAGACCGGGCACATCGTCACCAAGGAATATTACATCAACGATGCCGGAGCGCAGGTCATCGCGCTTACCTGGGCGGCCTATTGGCGCTATCTGCAGGCCATCGGCACGCAGATCGATGTCGAGGCCTTCTCGGCGCTTACGCCGACAGGTCTGCAATATCAGGGCGATTACCTGATCCCCATCGGTGTGTCCTTGGCTGCCGCGCATGGCAAGGGCCTTGCCGATGCAGCGGGTCAGCCCGCCGATCCGTCTGTCTGGTTCGAGATCGTGCGTGAAGCCACGCTCAAGGTCATGATGGAAGAGATCCGCACCGATCTCGGCCTTCTGGGTATCCATCACGAGGTTTTCTCGTCCGAGGCCGAGACGCTGGCCAGCGGTCAGGTCGATGAGGCCATCAACGCCCTCGACGCCAAGGGCCTGCTTTATGAGGGCGTGCTCGAGCCCCCCAAGGGCAAGACCCCGGAAGACTGGGAGCCGCGCCCTCAGACCCTGTTCCGCTCCACGCAGTTCGGCGATGACGTCGACCGTGCGCTGCGCAAATCCGATGGCAGCAACACCTATTTTGCCAATGATATCGGCTACCACGCCCAGAAGGCCCGCAACGCCGACGAGCTGATCGACGTTCTCGGCGCCGATCATGGCGGCTATGTCTCTCGTATGCGTGCAGCTGTCAGTGCCCTGACCGATGGCAAGACGGGTTTCGAAGTCGTGATGTGCCAGATCGTTCGTATCATGAAGGGCGGCGAACCTGTGCGCATGTCCAAGCGCGCGGGCACGTTCGTCACGCTGCGCGACCTGCTTGACGAAGTCGGACGCGACGCCGTGCGTTTCACCATGCTGACGCGCAAGGCCGATGCGCAGATGGATTTCGATCTCGATGCGGTCGTAGCCCAGACGCGCGACAACCCCGTGTTCTACGTGCAGTACGCCCATGCGCGGTGCCGCTCGGTCATGCGGAGTGCCGAGACCATGTTCGGCGCCGAGGTCACGAGCGATGCGTCCCTGACCGGTGCCGAGCTGTCACGCCTCGACTCCGATGTCGAGCTTGCCGTGCTGCGCCGTCTGTCGACTTTCCCCCGCGTGGTCGAAGGCGCAGCCCAGACGCGTGAGCCGCACCGCATCGCCTATTACTGTGGTGAACTGGCAGCGGATTTCCATGCCTTGTGGAACAAGGGGCGTGAGGATACGACGCTGCGCTTCCTGCATGAGCAGGACAAAGCAGCGAGTCTGGCCAAGCTCGCGCTCGTGGCATCGGTTGCCAGCGTGCTGCGCTGTGGCCTGGCCATTCTCGGTGTCGAGCCGGTTGAGGAGATGCGATGAACGACGACACGCCAGACTGGCGCGACGACCGGCAGGGGGGCGATGAGCGCCCCCGTCAACCCGGCGGCAATGACCGACGCGCCAATGATCCGCGTTTCACCGATACGCGGCCCCCGTCTTACGGCGCTGAGTCCTCATCGGCGCGCGACACTTCCCGCGCCTCGTCACCGCGCGAGCGCCTGAGCGCCGATTATGACGAAGAGCCCGTCTTCCGCCGTCGCGCTGCGACGGGTGGCGGTCTGGGCGCATTGCTCGGCTCTGACGTGATGACACGCCGTCTGGTCTATGGCGCAGCAGGGCTTGGCGCGCTTCTGGTCGTGGGCGTGGGGGGCTGGTCTCTTCTCGGCGGTCATTCCGGCGGTATTCCTGTCATCGGGCCGCCACCCGGCCCCGTGCGTGATCGCCCCGCCGATCCGGGCGGGATGCAGATCATGGGCGATGGCACCGATCTCGATGTGACTGGGCAGGGTGAAGCGCATCTGGCGCCCGAGCCCGAACAGCCGCGTCCCGAGGCGCTTGCTGCCCGCACAGCCCCCGAGGCACCGGCAGCGTCATCCGCCACTTCCGGCGAGGCAGATTCTACGGGCGCAACATCCGGCACAGCACCAAAAGAGAGCGCTGGCGCGTCAGACAATGCCGGGCCCTCTGCCGCCCCCGAAGCGCCTTCTGCCACCGCGCCGGAGCCGAAAGAACCACCTGCTTCACCACCCGCCCGCAAGCCGGAAGCGAGTCAGGCCGAGCCAGCTGCCAAGGCCGCGCCTCCGGCGCAGAAGGAAGCAGCCCGACCTGCCCCCGAGACGGCTCCGGTGGCGCCTGCGGCCAAGGCGGAAAGCGCGGGTCACATGGTGCAGCTGGCGGCTCTGGGCAGCGATGCCGACGCGAAGGCGACCTGGTCCAGGCTTTCGAAGCAGGCGAGCGATCTGCTGTCGAGCCATGAGCCGGTCATCGAGCAGAAGACGATCAATGGTCATGTCTTCTATCGACTGCGCGTTGGCGGGTTCGACTCAGCGCAGGCAGCCCGCGCTTTTTGCGTGCGTCTGCATGCCCGCTCGATTGCCTGCACACCGGCGGTCTTCTGATCGCAATGGGTGAGGGGGGTCTTGTCTTTCCGACGGGCGCGGAACCGGAAACCGCGCCCCACCTGTCCCTGACGGGTTTCGAGGGGCCGCTCGATCTGCTGCTCGATCTCGCGCGCGCCCAGAAAGTCGATCTGGCCCAGATCTCGATCCTGCAGCTGGTCGAACAATATCTCGCCTTCGTGGAAGGCGCGCGCCAGATCCGGCTCGAACTGGCAGCGGACTGGCTTGTCATGGCGGCATGGCTGACCTGGCTCAAATCGCGCCTCCTGCTGCCTGCTGAAAACGAACCCGATGGCGAGGCCGAAGAAGCAGCCGAACTGCTTCAGGGCAGGTTGCTGGAGCTTGAGGCTATACGCGGTCTTTCCCGTTGGCTGGATAACCGTCCCCGCCTTGGAGAGCATGTCTTTGCCCGTGGTTGCGGCGAGAACATGACCCAGATCGACCGTTCGGGCCTGCGTGTCGACATGATCGGGCTCATCACAGCCTATCTCGCCATGACGCGTCGACGGGGGCGCAAGCGTTTCTACGCGCCGCCACGCCCGCGCTACTGGACCGTGACCGAGGCGGTATCGGCCCTGCAGCGTCTGCTTAATGCGAGCGAAGTGGCCGGCTGGCAGAAACTGACTGCCTTGCTGCCTGCGCAGGAAAGCACAGCGCCACGCGCGCGCGCTGCCGCTCTGGCCAGCGCGCTTGTGGCGGGGCTGGAAATGGCCAAGAGCGGTGCGGTCGAGCTGAAGCAGGAAGGTATTTTCGCCGAGATCATGCTCAGGGCGCCGCAGAAGGACGATGTTTTCGAAGAAGCATCTGCCGGGCAGGTTCCCGAAAAGGACGAAACGTAATGGATGCGCTGATGACCCTGTCCCGATTGGTGGAGGGACTGATCTTTGCCAGTGCAGAACCCGTATCGGAGAATGCGCTCAGGCAGTTTCTCGTCACGCAGGGCGCTGAAGAAACCGTTCTCGGACCCGTTCTTGCGATAGTCATGGCCCGTTACGAGGATCACGCGGTCGAGCTCATAGCGGTCGCCAAGGGCTGGCAGTTCCGCACCCGGCCCGAAATCGCCCCCGCTTTGACGCGCATCATCGAGAAACCCCGGCGCCTGAGCCGTTCCGCCATGGAAACGCTCGCGATCATCGCCTATCATCAGCCCTGCACACGTGCCGATATCGAAGGCATACGCGGTGTTTCGTTGAGTCAGACCGTGCTCGACACGCTGATCGAGGATGGACTGATCATGCCGAAAGGGCGCAAGGAAGTTCCGGGAAGGCCAATTCTCTGGGGAACCTCGGCGCATTTTCTCAGCAGTTTCGGCCTGAGCGATCTCGGCGCCCTTCCACGTCGTGACGAGTTGCTGCTCGATCCTGACGCAGCGGGGCAGGCGGGGCGTGTCGTGACCCAGCAGGGCATTCAGTAGGCGCCTCGTGGATCGGGCTTTTGGTATGAGTGGGGAAGATGTTCGATTTTAGCTGGTCGGAAATTGCGCTGATCGTCATTGTGGCGCTGGTTTTCATCGGCCCCAAGGACATGCCGACCGCCATACGCGCTGTCAGCCGGGGGCTGAAGGCCGTGCGCCGCATGGCCTCAGAGTTTCAGGGCCATGTGGACGAGATGGTGCGTGAGGCCGATCTCGGTGAGGCACGCGATCATTTGCGTGATCTCAAACGTTTCGATTTTCGCGATCGCATCGCCCGCACTATCGATTCAGACCAGACCATCAGCAAGAGCCTCGATTTCAGGCCGCCGCCGTCCCTGTCTGCGCCCGCCTCGGCGTCGGTTGCGTCAACAGCGCCTGCCGTCATTCCGGTCAGCGGGCCGGGTGTCAGCAATACCGAGACCGCTCCGGCCCGGCAGGAAGAGGCATCGGCCCCCGCAATCCTGCCGCCTCTGACGGCGCGACGCCTGAATCATGAAAAGACGCTCTGGCACGCCCCAGCGGTCATACCGCCCCTGCGTGTCATTCATAATGGGCGTCGCGTTGCGCTCGATCCGCCCCCAGAGGCGGCCCCGCTCTCCGCCACGCCAGCGGAAACGCCCATATTGTCGCCCGCGACCCCAACCCAGCCAGACTGCCCGACCGCGCCATGACGAACGAAAATTCCATCGACGACAAGGCGATGCCGCTGCTCGAACATCTGGTCGAGCTGCGCAAGCGCCTCATCTGGTCACTGGCGGCGTTCATTGTTGCCTTTCTGGTCTGCTATCATTTCTCCGAGCAGATCTATCTCTTCCTGGCCGATCCGCTGGCCAAGATTATGCGCCAGCAGGGTGAGCAGCCGCATCTGATCTATACGGCCCTGTCAGAAGCCTTTTTCACCTATGTGCGTGTCGCCGTTTTCGGCGCGATCTTCCTGTCTTTCCCGATCGTCGCCATGCAGGCCTGGATCTTCATCGCGCCGGGCCTCTACAGGAACGAGAAGCGTGCCTTCGCCCCATTCCTGATCGCCACGCCGGCCATGTTCCTGCTCGGGGCAACCATGGCCTATTACTTCATCTTCCCCATCGCCTGGCGCTTTTTCCTGTCGTTCCAGACAGCGCCGGTGGGATCTCATGGCATGCATATCGAGTTGCAGGCCAAGGTGTCCGATTACCTCTCGCTGGTCATGAAGCTGATCCTGGCTTTCGGCGCGGCTTTCGAGCTGCCTGTAGTGCTGACGCTTCTTGCGCGTGTCGGGATTGTCACCTCGGCAGGGCTCAAGAAATTCAGGCGCTATGCCATTGTGGGTGCCACGGTTATCGCTGCCATACTGGCGCCCCCCGATGTGATTACCCAGGTAGGTCTCGCCGTGCCGCTGATCTTTCTGTATGAAATCTCGATCTTTACGGCACGACTTGTCGAGCCGCGCGCTGTCGCGATCGACTAGGCAATAACGGGAAACGATTACGATGCATGACTTGCGCGCCCTTCGCGCCGATCCGGCCGGTTTTGATGCCGCTCTGGCCCGTCGTGGCCTGTCGCCCGTTGCCGGTGATCTGGTCCGTCGTGATGAAGAGCGTCGTGCAGCCCTTCAGGCCCTGCAGGAGCAGCAGGCGCAGCGCAAGGTGCTGGCCAAGGAAATCGGCCAGGGCAAGAAGACAGGTCAGGACACGACTTCGCTCGAACAGAAAGCCGTCGAGCTGCGCGACCATATCGCTGCCCTTGAGGCCAGCGCCGCGCAGATTGAAAACGATATCAGTGGCGTGCTTGCCAGCCTGCCCAATCGTCTTGACGAGACCGTGCCTGAAGGCCGCGATGAAGAGTCCAATCAGGTCGTTCATCAATGGGGCGAGGTGCCGGTTTTCGATTTCGAGCCGAAGCAGCATTTCGAACTCGGTGAACAGCTCGGCCTGATGGATTTCCCGACCGCTGCCAAGCTCTCCGGCGCGCGTTTCACCGTGCTGCGCGGGGCGCTTGCCCGTCTCGAGCGGGCATTGGGTCAGTTCATGCTCGATACCCATACGCAAGAATTCGGCTATAGCGAAACCATCGTGCCGCTGCTCGTCAATGATGCCGCGATGTATGGCACCGACAAGCTGCCCAAATTTGCCGAGGATTCATTTCAGACGACTGATGGCCGCTGGCTGATCCCCACGGCCGAGGTGCCGCTGACCGCCAGTGTGGCGGGTGAAATACTTGACGCCAAAATGCTGCCGCTGCGCATGACGGCGCTCTCCAGCTGCTTCCGTTCCGAGGCGGGCTCGGCGGGGCGTGATGTGCGCGGCATGCTGCGCCAGCATCAGTTCAGCAAGGTCGAGCTTGTTTCTGTCACGACGCCTGAGGCAAGCGCTGACGAGCATGAGCGCATGACACGCTGCGCCGAGAGCATTCTCGAGCGTCTGAATATTCCCTATCGCCGCATGCTGCTCTGTGCGGGCGATACCGGGTTTGGTGCTGCCAGGACTTTCGATCTCGAGGGCTGGCTGCCCGGGCAGAAGGCGTGGCGCGAGATTTCCTCCTGCTCCAACACGCGTGATTTTCAGGCCCGCCGCATGAATGCGCGCTATCGTACCGAGAACGGTCCCGCCTTCGTGCATACGCTCAATGGGTCTGGCCTGGCTGTCGGTCGCACGCTGATTGCGGTCATGGAAAACGGCCAGACTGCAGAGGGTGCCATCGAGATTCCGGCAGCCCTTCAACCCTATATGGGCGGGCTGACCCGTATCGGCTGAGCCTTGTCCTGTCGCGCCCGACAGGGCGTGACAGGGCTTTGCGAGAAGCCCTATCTTTCCCGTTCGAGCGCACGCGTCGAACGATCGATGCCGGGGCTGTATCGGCCTTTGGCATCGCCAGACAGAGGAAGACGATCATGCGCCTGACAGAACCCACCTTGCATGCAGACCGCCTGCTGGTTCTGTTGCGGCAGGTCGTCGGTACGCCGCATGTGCTGGTCGCGCCCCATGCGACAGCGCCCTATACGAAGGGGTACCGTTTCGGCTCGGGCAAGGTGAGGGCGGTCATTCGCCCCCGAACCCTGGTCGAGTTCTGGCGTGTGGCCGAACTCTGCGTAGCCGCCGATCAGATCATGATCGTGCAGGCAGCCAATACGGGTCTGACCGGAGGGTCGACCCCCGATGGCGAGAATTATGATCGCCCCGTCATTCTGATCAATACCCGCCGGTTGCGCGGCATGCATCTGCTCGGAGGTGGCAGGCAGGTCATCTGCCTGCCCGGCACCACATTGCACAAGCTCGAGACCGTCCTTGCACGCCATGGGCGCGAACCTCATTCGGTCATCGGGTCGTCCTGTATCGGCGCATCGGTTCTGGGGGGGATCAGCAATAATTCAGGTGGGGCGCTGGTGCAGCGCGGCCCGGCCTATACCGAGATGGCACTGTTTGGCCGGGTGACGGCAGACGGGCGGCTGGAACTGGTCAATCGTCTGGGCATCAGGCTCGATGCCGATCCGGTCAAGGCGCTCGCCCGCCTTGAGAGCGGGGCTCTCAGCAGAGAGGAGATCGAGTGGACTGACGCCAGGGGGCATGACGATGGCTATGTCACCCATGTGCGCGATGTCGAAGCCGATACCCCAGCACGTTACAATCAGGACAGCGCACGCTGGTTCGATGCATCGGGCTGTGCTGGCAAGCTGATCGTTTTTGCTGTGCGTGTCGATACCTTCCCGGCTGAGAAGAACAGCCAGGTTTTCTACATCGGTACGAACAGCACCAATGCGCTCGAATCCCTGCGTTGCCACCTGCTGACGGCTTATGACGAGTTGCCCATCGCGGGCGAATACATGCATCGCGATGCCTTTCGCATCGCCGAGATCTATGGCCGTGATACGGTGGCCCTCATCCGTTATGCGGGCACGCGGTCCATTCCGCGTCTTTTCGCCGCCAAGGCATGGCTCGATGATCTCTTCTCCGGGTCGAGATTTCTGCCCCCGCATCTGACCGATCGGGTCATGCAGAAACTGGGTCGGCTTCTGCCCGATCAGATTCCGGCAAAGATGCACGCGTTCGAAAAGCGGTTCGAGCATCATCTGATGCTGCGCGTTTCCCGTTCTCTGGCGGAAAAGCTCCAGGCCTATTTTGCGACGCTCAGTGCAGGGCAGGTGGGTGATAAGGACGCGTTCGACTGGTTTGCCTGCACTGATGATGAGGGCAAACGCGCCTTTCTGCATCGCTTTGCGGCGGCTGGCGCAGCGCTACGCTGCAGGAATGTGCTGGGAAAGGAAGCGGGGGAAATCGTCGCTCTGGATATTGCCCTGCGACGCAATGACGAGGCGTGGTTCGAGACTTTGCCCGATGCGATCGAGCAACGCATAGAGCACAAGCTCTATTACGGTCATTTCCTGTGCCATGTGATGCATCAGGATTATGTACTGAAGCCCGGCGAGTCAGCGGAAGATGTGGAGCACGAAATGCTCAAATTGCTGGATGCACGCGGGGCGCGTTATCCGGCAGAGCATAATCTGGGGCATCTTTATGAAGCCGGGGCTGAAATACTCAGCCATTACCGGGATCTCGATCCGTGCAATTGCCTCAATCCCGGTATCGGGAAGTCGACAAGAAAGAGAAACTGGAAAGCAGAAGAGGTCTGAAGGACAGAATATGAGGGGAATCCGGCGCTGCACCTGCATGAGGAGGTAAACGCCGGAGCCGGTTCGCCGATCTACGGCGGCCCTACGCCTTTATATTTGGCATCTGCGGAGAAAACCCTGAACGCTTTCATGGTTTTCGAAGACAATGTGCTTACGGAAAAATCAGACGACATATCTGTATTCCTTCTTCACATGGCGCCAGATGCGCCCTATTTCGTATTTGACTTACTTCACTATCGTCAATGCTATGAAAGTATTGGCGTTGGAGTGTTGGCAAAGGGTTGAAATAGAGAGACGAAAAGAGGTTAAGGAAGAAACGGGTGTTTTAGATCCTGTGATTACTCTAGCCGATGAGAGAAACCTGAGGACTGCGAGGCTCCCTTATGGGGGGCCGACCCCTTGATATTTGGCTTCTGCGGAGAAAACCCTGACCGAAATCATGGTTTTCGACGAAAATGTGCTTACGGAAAGACCAGACGACATATCTGTATTCCTTCTTCACATGGCGCGAAATGCGCACTATTTTGCGGTGGCCGTACTTTACTTCCTTCTTCGAAGTGATTTTCGAAGAATTATTTGAAGCAACCTCGGTTGCCGCAAAAGAACGCTAGCGCGGTTTTTGTGAAGAATGGAAGAACTTTCTGCGTCGTTTCGGCGAAAAATCTGCCCCGTAGAAAGCCCGATTGCCCGAAAACCAGACGGCACAAGGGTTTTTCAGCGATGTGAGGGGTCAAAAAAAGGCTTCAAAAGCGAGTCGACGGGCAATTGACGCTCCCTTTTCGCGTCGGGCCCTACCGATCTTGCTGTGCCGTTTGGCGCGTCTTGTGTCTTTGAGGTTCTGCGTATCCAGCCACGGGAGCCGGAATCTCCCGCCTGGGGATGAACCAGCCCATTTGAGAGTCTCGCGGCGCAGGGAAGGCATTTCTCCGGTCGGTTACCAGCGGCGGTGATCTCGTTCTGCCGTATCTGAATGACCGCGCGACAGGCTGCTAGGCCCGTCTGATTTCATCACCAGTCAGATCCGGAAAACTGCCTGAGTGCTGTTGTTGCGGCGATATACCGGCCGTCAGAGGTCATACTTTGTCATCGGTCTAAGCCAATCCCATGGCGAACCACGACGCTCATCACGCGCTTGTGAAGTGAGGCTGCCGAATGAGGCGGAACGATTCTGAAACGCTGAGAGAGATGAGATGAGCGACAACGACACTCGCCAACAGCCTGCGTCGCAGATACGTCGCAGATTCCTGCAGGTCGCAGGTGTTGCCGGGCTGGTTCTGGGCAAGAGCGCCTCGGCGCAGACGACACCGCCGGATCATCTGGCACCCCGTCCGTCGCCCCAGCCGATACGCCCGCTTCCGGAAGGTCGCCGCCCGTTTGGCTATGCCATTGTCGGTCTGGGAAAATATGCGATCAATCAGATCCTGCCCGCATTTGGCGAGTGCCAGCATGCGCGACTGGCCGGTCTGGTCAGTGGCGACCCGCAAAAGGCACGCAAGGTCGCATCGGCCTATGGCGTGCCCGAAAAGAACATCTACAGCTACGACAATTTCGACGATATCCGGAATAATCCCGAGATCGATGCTGTCTATATCATCCTGCCCAATGCGCTTCATGCCGATTTCGCGGTGCGGGCCTTTCGTGCGGGCAAGCATGTGATGTGCGAAAAACCGATGGCGACCAGCGTCGAGGATTGCCAGCGCATGATCGACGCTGCCAGGCGCGCCAGCAAGCAGCTGATGATCGGCTATCGCTGCCATTTCGACCCGATCACCCAAAGTGCATTACAGACCATCCGTGCGGGAAAGCTCGGCAAGCTGCGTGTCGTGACGACCGAGAATACCGATGTCCTCAGCATTGATGATCCGTCCGGCCAGTGGCGTGTCAAACGCAGCCTTTCAGGCGGCGGCTCTCTGATGGATCTTGGTATCTATGGCGTGAACGGCGCACGCTATCTGCTGAATGAAGATCCGATCGAAGTCAGCGCTATCAGGGCCGAGAGCAGCAACCCTGTTTTCCACGAGGTGGAAGACATCATTTCCTGGACGTTCCGTTACCGCTCAGGCGCTCTGGCCCATGGCAATTCGTCCTTCACCGCTGCAGCGACATCGCGCTTCGGCATTCAGGCGGAGAAGCTCTCCGGAACGCTCAACCCTGCCACCGGATATTACAATAATCGCTTCGAAACCGTTGCCGGAGAGGAAACGCATGTCCTCTCCGATCCCATGTTCCAGATTCCGGCGCTTAACCAGTTTTCGGCCCAGCTCGATCACCTGCCGGATGTTCTCGGAAGCGGAAAGCCGTCGCTCGCCACGGGTGAGGAGGGGATGCAGGATATCAGGCTAATACAGGCCATTTATCAATCCGCTGCGACGCGTCGGCCGGTCTCGACGGATTGGGGCGACTGGCGCAGGAAGGCCTGACTTTTTCAGGTCGTGTCATGACCTGACTGTCTCGAGATGCGGCTCATCTGTTCTGGCATCGTGATGGGGCCAGAACAGAAGGGTACCGTCAAATCAGCTTTCGGGCCAGAAGAGTGACGGCGCGGCTTCAGCTGCGCCCGCGTTTCCTTGTGCTTTTTGGTCCACGGCCATCGCGGGGCGGTTGCGCGTCCCGTTCTGCCGGGCGTTTTCCAAAGGGGCGCTTGCCCCCCGGCTTCTGGCCGCCCGGCCGCTGACCTCCGGGTCTCTGCCCCGGTCCTGCCCGCCGCTGATGTTCACGCTCACGGCTCTGCTGGCGCAGAACAGCTTCAATCCAGTCATTCAGCGCGTTTGTATTATCCTCTGCCGCCTGCTTGTCGGTATAGGCATCGGCAAAGCGCAGCGAGAGCCAGCGCCACGCGACAAGGCGCTTATGGCGCTTTTCGGCGCGCTCCAGCTCTTCACGTCCTGCCTGTGACGGCTGGACGAGACGCCCTGTGCCAGGTGGTGGCACGCGTCTGCCGGCGGCATGGTCGCTCGCCCAGCCAACAAGCCGGGCAATGCCATTATCGCGCTCGTCGATCGGGCACATCGCATAGACCCAGCGTTGCGTGAGGCTGAGCCCTTCCACACCTTCCAGCGCCGAGGCGATTTCGAAGGCCTGATCCATATCGGCAAGACGGTAATTCGGGTCATCGGCGCGCAAAACGGCGCGTTTGATGCGCACGAGAACACCGTAAAGACTGTCCGTTTCGATTTCCTCGGCGACAGCGCGCACGATATCGGAATCGGGCTGCACAAGCGGGCGCAGTTCGGTGATCGGCTCAGGCGGGGCGGCGAGCATCTTGCGGATATGGGCAGGGGTTCCTGCCTCCCCCAGAACGGCCACGATGCCGTTCTCATGGTGCCCGTAGCGCCCGGCACGCCCGCCAATCTGCTTGATTTCCTGCGCCGTCAGGTCGCGGGTCTGCTTGCCGTCATATTTGCGCAGCGCACTGAACACGACGCGTTTGATCGACAGGTTGAGGCCCATGCCGATGGCGTCTGTCGCCACTAGAATTTCCGCCTCACCGTTATTGAAGCGCGCCGCTTCGGCACGACGCACTTCCGGGCTGAGTGCGCCATAGACCACAGCCACGCGCTTACCGAGTGTCAGCAATTCAGCGCGCAGGTCGAGCACCTCACGACGCGAGAATGCAATCAGCGCATCGCCTGCCTCGAGATCGCGCAGCCGCACGGGGGCGCTGGCCGCCCGCAGCGGCGATTTGCGCTCAAGGGTGATCTCGTCAAGCGGGTCGTCGCAGAGTTCGGCAATGCGTCTGATGAGGGGAATGCAGTCAGGCGCACCCAGAATATAAAGATGGCGTGCAGGGACACCCATGATTGCCGCCGTCCACGCGGCCCCACGGTCAGGGTCCATCAGCATCTGCGCTTCATCGATCAGCGCCACATCGACCGGGTTATGGAACGGACACATCTCCACCGTCGCGGCAAGATGGCGCGCACCGGGGAAATCGATGCGTTCCTCACCAGTCGCCAGAGAGGCAGGCACGCCGCGAGACAGAAGCGACTCCCGGAATTCATGCGCGAGAAGACGCAGCGGGGCGAGGGCCAGACCGCTCTCGGCATTGGCCAGCGCATTGAGCGCCGTATAGGATTTGCCGGAATTGGTCGGCCCGGTCACGAGGGTGATCCGTCGCTTGAGCGAGCGCGCCGTGCGGAAATGCGCCACGTAACGATCAAGCGCTGCGACGCGGGCAATGACGGCATTACCGACCTTGCGGCCGGTGAGGGCAGGGGTGCCGCGTGCGTCGCCGCGCCATTCCGCAAGCTGCGAGCGCAGGCGCTTGAGAATCTCGGGGTCGAATTCGAATTTTTCCGTGCCATCGGGCTGCGGCGTGCGGCGCGTGACCGGCAGGCGGTTCTCGGCAATCCAGCGCAAGGCCTCACGCGGGGTGCAATGCAGAATGGTCGGCACCTGCTCGAACCCGACAAGGCTTTCTTCCCAGGCCTTAAGGCGTTCATTCTCGCGCTTGCGGCGGGCTTCGGCGCGTGCCTCGATCCGCTCTTCTTCTTCCCGCCGTGCTTTCTCGCTGGCGATCAGCTCGGCTTCGAACCCCGTATCCTCAACGCCAAAGGCGGAGGCAACGATCTGGGCCAGACGGTCGATCTGCCCGCCCGAAAGGAAAGTCCCGGCATCGCTCAGATCGGCCTGCACGGCTTCGAGCACGTCACGCGGCGTATGGCCCATCTCGCGCAGGCGCCCTGCCAGCGTGTCGTCGAGCGTGCTGCGCAGCAGGTCGAGCCCGGCGCGCGGGTCATGCACGCGGCCTACCGCATCGAGAATATCCGCCTTGCCGATCCACAACTCGCCCGCGCGTCGGGTGGCGTTCATCAGCTGGGCGGCCCAGTCCTTGCGGCGTACGTCGCAAAGCAGACGCTCATATTCCGAAGGCAGGATGCGCTCTGCCCCCGGCACAAGGCTTCGGGCGATCAGTTTGAGAAGGCGCGGCTCCTCTTTGGGCGTAGGAGAAAGGCCAGTGTCCTCAACGGCCAAAGCGAGAGCGTGATCGGCGGGGGAGCGTGCAGAATCCATGAATGTGTTTGTGCGTTATGACACGGTTTGCTGCAACGGCAGACTTGTCCAAGCGGGCGTTTCGTTCTCCTATACGAGTGCGAAACGATCTGAAGGAGCCCATGGTGCGGTTCAAGCAAGCCCCGAAACTCTCTGCCATTCTCGGTCTGACGACCCTTCTCGCAGGCACGGCTTTGGCCGCGCCCGACATGCCGCCCCATATGGGACCGCCGCCGCCCGGCCCCGATGGTGGCCCCGGTGGCGTTCCGGGACCGGCTTTCCTGATGAAGCCGCAGCACGTGCTGAGCGAGGGCAGCGTGACCATTCGCGGGCAGGCGATCCCGTACCAGACGGAATCCGGCACACTCATCATCCATCCGGCCGGGTGGGATGACGCCAACCCGGACCCCAAGGCGCCTCAGGCTGTCGCCTCGGTTTTCTATGTCGCCTATTTCAAGAAGGGCGCGCATCCCGAAAACCGCCCGATCACCTTCGTCTATAACGGTGGCCCCGGCTCCTCGACCGTCTGGCTGCATATGGGCGCGCTCGGCCCCAAGCGCGTCGTGACGGTGGATGATCAGCCAACCCCAGCTGCCCCCTACAAGGTGGTCAATAACGACGACTCCCTGCTCGATGCGACCGATCTCGTCTTCATCGACGCGCCCGGCACGGGGTACGGCCGCGTTATCGGCAAGGATCGCGACAAGGCATTTTATGGCACCGACCCTGATGCTGCCGCCTTTACCGATTTCATCGCGCAGTTCCTGTCGCGGCACGGGCGCTTCAACTCGCCCAAATATCTCTTTGGTGAAAGCTACGGCACGACGCGTTCGGCCATCATCGCCAATGCGTTGCGTCAGGATAAGGGGATCGACCTCAACGGCGTCATCCTGCTTTCGCAGATCCTGAATTACGGCAATTCCATCGACCGGGCACAGAATAACCCGAGCAACGATCAGCCTTATGTGCTTGGCTTGCCAAGCTTTGCCGCGACAGCCTGGTATCACCACAAGCTGCCTGACCAGCCCACCGATCTGAAAGCCTTTCTGGCCGAGGTCGAGCATTTTGCGCTGACCGATTATACATCGGCGCTCCAGGATGGCACCGGCATCAGCGACGACAAGCTGAAAGCGACAGCAGAGAAACTGCACCGCTATACAGGCCTGCCGGTCGAGTACATCATCAAGGCCAATCTGCGCGTCAATGGCGGCGAATTTGCCAAGACCCTGCTGGGCGATCAGGGGATGGATACGGGTCGTCTGGACAGCCGCTTCTCCGGCCCGAGCATGGACCCGCTGGGCCAGACGCCCGAATATGACCCGCAATCGGCCGCCATGGAGTCCGCCTATGTGGCGGCGTTCAATGACTATGCCCATACGACGCTGCATTATGGCGCCGACCCGTCCTTTGGTGACGGCTATATGGAATATCGCGTCAGCGCCCATAGCATCGGCAAATGGAGCTTTACGCACAAGCAGCCCGACCAGCGTGGCCCTGCACGGGGAGAGCCGAATGTGCTGCCCGATCTTGCAGCGGCCATGAAGGCCAATCCGGCGCTTCAGGTGATGCTGAACCAGGGGTATTACGATCTCGGGACGCCCTATTTCGAGGGTGTTTATGAGATGCGGCATCTGCCGATCCCGCGTGCGCTCGCGAAGAATATCGAGATCAAGCAATATGCCTCGGGGCATATGGTCTATGCGCATCTGCCGGCGCTGCATGAAATGCACGATAATGTTTCGCAGTTTATCGCAAGGACGCATCCGAAATCGTCGTAATATTTTAGAACAGACGGGGCTGTGGGGTTTTCAAAGGGCGAGAGGATGTTTTAGAAATTTCGCCACTTTGGGCGGTGTCAGACCGCCCGCCCCCTGCTGCCTTGCGAAAGATACCAGATGAACGCCCCCGTCTCTCTGCCCATGCCGACCATTTCCGAGCCACTGACCGGGCTCCTGCCCGTCGATGGCCATCCGGGCCAGTACCATCTGGCGCCGCCCAGCAAGGAATATGGTCACCTTCAGGCCTGCGAAGTGCTGAGCGTCCATCACTGGACCGACCGTCTCTTCACCTTCACCTGCACGCGTGACCCCGGCCTGCGCTTCGAGAACGGCCAGTTCACGATGATTGGCATCGAGGTTGAGGGCAAGCCGCTCCTGCGGGCCTATTCCATCGCTTCGGCCAATTACGAGGAAGAGCTCGAATTCTTCTCCATCGCGGTGGAAGACGGTCCGCTGACTTCGCGTCTGCGCCATGTGAAGGTGGGCGATACGGTTCTGGTCGGTCGCAAGCCGGTCGGCACGCTGCTGCTCGACAATCTGCGCCCGGGTCGCAATCTGTATTTCCTGTCGACCGGCACCGGTCTTGCACCGTTCATGAGCCTGATCGAAGACCCCGAGTGCTACGAGCGTTACGAGAATGTGGTGCTGAGCCACACCGTGCGTATCTCGGGCGAACTGGCTTATATGAACCATATTCGCCACGACCTGCCGAACCATGAATTCCTCGGCGAATTCGTGTCCAAGCAGCTCAAATACTACCCGGCCGTCACGCGTGAAGACTTTGCCGTGACCGACCGCATCACCACGCTGATTGAAAACGGCAAGATCTTCGAGGATCTCGGCCTGCCGAAGCTCGACCCAGAGCATGACCGCGTGATGATCTGCGGGTCGCCTGAAATGCTGGCCGATACCGAGAAGCTTCTCGTTTCGATGGGCTTCGAGGAAGGCAATATGAGCAAGCAGGGCTCTTATGTTGTCGAAAAGGCTTTTGCGGAACGCTGAGCCCGCCTTGTCCGTTCTGAACGGGCGCAGATTCTATTGATGACCATGACATGCGCGGCCGGGAGCTTTTCCGGCCGCGTTTTCTTTTGGAGACAGGCCTCATGCCGGATTTCGATCTTTTCGTGATAGGTGCCGGATCGGGCGGCGTGCGCTGCGCCCGTATTGCCGCACAGAATGGTGCCCGCGTCGGCATTGCCGAAAGCCGCCACTGGGGTGGCACCTGCGTCAATCTGGGCTGCGTGCCCAAGAAGCTGATGGTCTATGCCTCCGAGGGGGCCGAAGCTGCTGAAGACGCCCGCGCCTATGGCTGGGATGTCGAGATTGGCGCGCATGACTGGCCCCGCTTCATCGCGGCAAAAGACAAGGAAATCACGCGGCTCGACGGGATCTACAAATCCATGCTCGACAAGGCCGGGGTAGGTCTCTTTGTCGGCAGGGCAAAGCTGATCGACGCTCATACGATCGAAATCGGCCCGGGCCCACTCGATGAAAAGGCAACGCCTCAACGTGTCACGGCTGAGAAGATCGTCATCGCGACCGGCGGCCGCCCCGTGCGCCCACCGATCGAAGGCGCCGAACTCGGTATCATCTCCGACGCGGCCTTTCATCTGACAGAGCGGCCCGAGCGCGTCTGCATTATCGGTGGCGGCTATATCGGCGTCGAGTTTGCCGGGATCTTCGCGGGACTCGGATCGAAGGTCGACCTCGTTTTCCGCCAGGATCTGCCATTGCGCGGTTTCGATCAGGAATTGCGTGAAAAGCTGCTTGAGGCGCTCCCGAAACACGGAATCACCGTTCATGCGGGCGTTTCTCCCGAGAAGATCGAGGCGCTGGAGGCTGGCGCTAGAAGAGTCAGCCTTTCCAATGGCACCACAATCGACACTGACTGCGTGTTTTTCGCGACAGGGCGCAAGCCTGCTACCGACGGGCTGGGCCTTGAGACGCTTGGCGTCAAAACCGAAAAAGGGGCGGTTGTCGTCGACGCACATTCGGCCACATCGGTTTCGAACCTCTACGCCATTGGCGATGTCACCGATCGCATCAACCTCACGCCGGTTGCCATTGCAGAGGGGCATACGCTGGCCGAGCGCCTGTTCTCATCGCACACACCGCGCGACTGGGCTTATGAGACCACCCCGAAGGCCGTGTTCTTCTCTGAAACGCTGGCCAGTGTCGGGCTGACGGAAGAAGAGGCCGCGAAAGAGTCGGATCTCGACGTCTTCACGGCCTCTTTCCGTCCGTTGCGCCAGACGCTGATCGGCCGTGACCGCAAGGCGTTCATGAAGCTGATCGTGTCACGCGACAGTCAGAAGGTCGTGGGCGCGCATATGATGGGTGATGCGGCTGCCGAACTGATGCAGGGAGTGGCCATCGCCGTAACGGCCGGGCTGACGAAGCGCGATTTCGACCGCACAATCGGCATCCACCCGACGACGGCGGAGGAGTTTGTGACGATGCGCAGCCCGACCCGTCAGGTCAGCCGCACTTCATGACTCTGTTCCCGGCCCGTCGAAGGGCCGGGAAAACCGTGATCAGCCTCTCGTGCTGTTCAGGAAGGCAAACAGATCGCGGTTGAGCGCCTCGGCATCGGTAGCAAAAAGACCATGCGGGGCACTGTCATATTCGACATAGCGCGCGTGGGGCACGGCTTCGCTCACACGCTTTGCCGTCAGCTCGTAGGGCACGGTTTTGTCGCCCGTGCCATGCACCACCAGAACGGGCAGGGTGAGAGCGACCAGATCAGGGCGGAAATCGGTGCGGCTGAAGCTGTCGATACAATCCAGCGTTGCGTTCGGGCTTGCCATGATGCCCAGCGTAAAGCTCCAGTCGATCAGGGCCTGACTGACCGGCTTGCGGATCATGCTGACGCCGTAGAACCCTTTCAGGAACTCGGCGAGGAAGTGAAAGCGGTCGCGGCGTATCTGCGCCTTGAACTCGGCAAACACATCGACGGGCACCCCATCGGGATTATCGTCGGTCTGAAGCAGAAACGGCACAACAGAGGCGATCAGCCCGACGCCAGCCAGGCGGGTCGTGCCGAAACGGCTGACATAGCGCGTCACCTCGCCACCACCCATCGAGAACCCGACAAGGGTGAGATCGGTCAGGTCGAGATAATCGATCAGCTCGGCGAGATCGGCGGTGAGCGTCTCGTAATCATAGCCGCCGAAAGGATGGCTCGACTGGCCAAAACCGCGTCTGTCATAGGTGATGACACGATAACCGGCCTCGAGCAGGGCCAGTGTCTGATATTCCCACATATCGCCGGTAAGGGGCCATCCATGAACCAGCAGGACCGGGCGGCCTGCGCCCATATCCTTGTAATGGAGGCTGTTTCCGTCACGCAGTTTCAGCGAAGGCATGGTCGCATCCTTTTCAAGAAAGCCAAAGCGGTCTCAGGCCAGAACTGGCCTGAAACCGGGGAGTTCCCGCTACGACAGGAGCGTGATCACTCGAAACTGGCCGAGACCGTCGCAATGGCCGCAAAGCCGGTGCCAACCGCATAGGCGGGCTGCGACCCGACAAGGGTCTTGCCGCCCATTCCCTTGATCGAGGCGGCAGCTGTCGGCGTAAATCCGGTGATGGAAGACAGATAATGCACATCGCCGATATTCATCAGGCTCACCATGGCCTTGGGGCGCACGCGGCCGAAACGGGGCAGCCAGCGGCCGATCGAGGCATCGGCCGTGAAATAGGCCGGAATGCTCTGATCATTCATCAGTGTTGAATATTGCGAGTCAGAATAACGAAGGTTGAAATTGCCGAAAGTCGTGCCGTCATCATAGGTCAGTCCCAGTGCGCCCAGGAACTTGGGCGAGGCGACCTCCTGCTTGCCCTTGGTGGGCAGCACATCGCCCATATAGGCTATGTTATTGCCGATCTTCGTATGCATGTACTGGCCTGAGGCATAGGCGCTCAGATGGTGCCAGGGGCGGGTCGAGAGTTCAGCCTGAATGCCCATGGCCGATTCACCACCAGCATCGATAGGTTGTGAGGTCAGGATGCTCGTGCCGGGGATGTAGGACACGCTGCTGATCTGATGGTGCGTCAGATTGTAATTGAAGCCCGAAATCGTCGCCATGACTGGCCCGTAATGACGAAAGCCTATTTCTTCACCAATCATGTATTCAGGCGTGAAATTGGCCAGAGGCTGGGTGACCGGCACCGGCGTCGTGAAGGTATAGACAGGCACCTGCGCCTGAAAGGAGGAGGGCGCGCGATAGCCCGTGGTCCCGTTGATATAGATCTGGTTGTCAGATGTAAGCTGGTAGGAAATCAGCACCTGAGGGGCCGGGATGAACATGTTCTTCACCGATTTATACGGCTGGGCGCCGGGGAGATCTTCGGTGAAGCTGCGTGAAATCATGTTGGCCCGCAGCCCGGCATCAATCGTCAGACGGTCATGGAACAGCTTGATCTGGTCTTCGAGGCCGAGCGCGTTGAGCTGCTGGAACCCGTTGATGTCATATTGGGTGATCGCCTTGCCGCCTACGGTCAGGTAGCCGTTATTCTGGGTATACTGCCCCTGTGCATTGACCGCGTAGTGGTTCTGGAATTCGGTATGGACCGCATAGCTGTACCAGTAGGAGAATTTCAGCGTGTTGATACCACGGTGCCATGAGCCGATCAGGTTCAGGCCGCTTGATGTCTGCACCCAGGGATGAATGCTGATGGCCGTCACAGACCCTTTCGCGGGCGTATAGCCATCAAGCACGGCATATTGTTCGGTCCCGCGATAGCCGTTTGTAATGGGAATATTGGCACCGTAATTATTGGGCCCGTAGGTTTCGACCGCATAGGGCTGGGCATCGAGCGCAAACCCGTCTCCCAGATCGAAATGGTTCTTCAGTGTCCCGACGACGGCATTCGTCGCCTTGGTGTTGAGCTTGTAGTAAAGCGTATCGCCCGGCGTGTATTGGCCATGGGTGTTATAGCTGGTGCCGTATTGGCGCCATTGCGCCAGATTGGGATAGAGCCATTCCGTCTGATTGGCGTAGTTATAGCCGAAGATGAGCTCAGAACTGCTTTTCGGCGTCCAGTGCTTTTCGACCGCCGCATCAAGATGCCAGCGATAAAGACTGCCCGGCCCACGCCACAGATTGCCGCTGGAATAGGAACCCGAGACGAAACTCGTGACACCGCTATGACCAATCTCGCCGGTATCGATGCGTACGAATTCCTTGTTCGAGCTGTGGGTGCCACCCGAGCCTTCAGCATAGGCAGCGAAACGCGCTCCCGGGTGGCGCAGGCTCATGGTCATCTGCGCGCCATCGGCATTATAGGTTGGTGCTGTGAGGTCTGATGAGCCCTGACTGACGGCTACATTGGCAAGGTCTTCATTATCCACCATGGCCGAGGTGTAGGCGCTGTAGGTGAACGGGTCGGCCAGTGGCATGCCTTCATAGACCATGCCGATCTGCGTCTGATCGAGACCACGGATATGGACGGTTTCCGATGTGGTGCTGAGCGGCCCCTCATTTGTGCCCTGAACACCGGGAAGGCTGGACACAAGCACACCGGGGTTAACCAGAGGCGACTGCTTGGCGATATAGTCCTGCGTGACCATGCTGACCGATTTTGCTTCAGTCTGTCGGGTCATGAGGCCGCCTCCCTGCACGGCGCGATGAGCCGAGACGCTGACATTCTCGTCATGCGTGGCCATGAGGTCATGCGGTTTTGCCTGTGTCTTTGGCGCCGCCTTGCGCCGTGCGGCTGCCGGAACGGGCTTGTGATGCGCCTTCGCGACTGCCGGATGACACGTCCCGGCAGCTGCGAGAGCGACAAACCCGAACGTGCCGAGAGGAAGAAGAGCCCGTTTGCGGGCGGAACGCGAAAACGACATGGCCTGATCCTGATGGTCTCAGGGCAGACGCAACCTCACGCCGCCCGATGCGGACGCGACGGTGTCGAAACGATCGGTTTCTTTCAAACCACGATTTTATTTCGTTTTTATGATGGATTTGTTAACTGACATACTGAGTGGATAGGGAATGAATATGAACAAACACGAGGTAAATATCATATTAATAACTTTATTTTATTATGAATTTATCGACTCATGTGGGTATTGTTTTCTTTTTTGCCGTTGTGCGTTAAATTGAATATACAGTACCATCCCTATGATGTGTCAGTCGATGTCATGTGGAGCGGTTGATAATCTATATAACGATCTAGTTAATAAAAGTATCTGCCTACATATGCTGCAATTTATCGAATTTATATTTCAAATAGGGATTTCAACCCATATTGAAAACTATATCTCCGGCTCTCGCTCGGGATCGCAGCCATTCTGCATGCCGTGCATTTTTCGAATGATGTAGATGGGGCGGCATTTCGCTTCCATGTAAATCCGTCCGATATACTCTCCGAGAAGGCCAACAGAGATCAACTGGACTGAACCAAAGAAAATGATAGCGACAAACAGGGAAGGATAGCCCGGTACCGAATTGCCGAGGATGAGCGTGCGCAGCAGGATCAGGAAGCCGTAGATCATGGCGGCAAAGGCCCCGCATCCGCCGATCAGGGTCCAGATACGTAATGGCGCGGAGGAAAAGCTGGTAAACCCCTCCATCGCGAGATTGAAAAGGGAAAATGCGGAAAATTTCGAGCTGCCAGCGCTCCGCGTCATCCGGGTGTAATCGATCGTGACGGTACGAAAACCGACCCATGCAAAAAGACCTTTCATGAAACGCTGGCGTTCTGGAAGGCTCTTCAGAGCATTAACGACACAACGATCCATCAATCTGAAATCACCGACATTTTCGGGGATTTTGATGCGTGAGAGTGCATTGTGTATCTTGTAGAACCCGCTGGCCGTTTTGCGCTTCAGCAAAGAGTCTGACATGCGATCCACGCGTCGGGCATTGACAATTTCGGCACCCTCTCGCCAGGCAGCAACCATATCCGCAATGAGTTCGGGCGGATCCTGCAGATCGATATCGATAGGGATCACCGCGTCACCTTGCGATACGTCGAGCCCGACCGTAAGTGCTGCCTCTTTGCCAAAATTTCGTGACAGCTCGACGACCCGCGAACTGGGCATTTTCTGCGTCAGGGCAATGAGTTTTTCGAGCGTATCATCCCTGCTGCCGTCGTCGACATAGATGACCTCCCAACTGGTATCCGCAATGGCGTCGAGAATGGGCGTAACAGTCGCGACAAACAGGTCTATGGCACTGCTTTCATTGTAGCACGGCACAATCAGGGAGATCAGTTGGGGCAAGGCAGGTCTCTTTATGGGCGCGTCGGGCTGCCACTTTCCGGCATCAAGTCACGCCGGATCAGAGCACGGGTAATCGTGCGTATTCAGCAAATGCCATAGCCTATGGTCTGGCACAATAAAGAGCATACGGCTCGCTCCCGGTATCCGGGCCGATGCAAGGCGTAGCCTTTTGCGCATGGTGGCTGTAATGGAGGCGAATTCGTTGCGCGCCTTTGCTCACGCGGGGCAGATTGCCAGTTCGCCGATCTTCTCGGCCGGGAGGAGAGGGCAGGGCGGTTTACGCAGAAGCTGCGGAACGGACTCACTGCTTGTGCGATCCCAGGAGGGATCTGCGACTTCTCGAAGAGGCAGGGGAATCGCCGTAAAATCAGGCACATCGACCGGGAAGAACTTGCCCCCCATGTCGGAAAGGCGCAGGGGGCGTATGACGCGCCCCTTAGTCCAGAAGTAGATCACCCAGGCAAGCTTTCAGCACCTGGGTTGTAGATGCTCGCGTTACTCGGGCTGCCATAGCCTCCCGTTCATCATCAACTCAGCGCGGGGCGACCCAGCCATTGCCGGAGGCATCGCCGAGCTGGCCGCTCTGGACCGGGCTGCTGTTGGAATAGGCGGAACCGAATTTGCTGAGATCGGCACCCGTCACGGCATCGCGCTGCACGTTATCAGCGTGATCGGGGTCGGGGCCGTGGTTGAATTCGGTGCTGGGCGTTTCCTGATAGCCGGGGGGCAGGGAGTGACGTCCCTTGGCGGTCAGATGCTCGCCTTTGCCATGATACTCGACGCCGCCGTCATTGGTCGTGCTCTGCGGGACATGAGCGTCATTGGGGGCGTTCTGCCCCGTGAACTGGGCCCAGGCCGTACCGGCTGGCAGGGCGATGAGAGTGGCGGCCAGAAAGGCGCCGCGTCGGAGCTTTGCCATCGAAGCATTCCCTTGCAGTTTCGTCCCGTTTCGCATGGCGTACAGGAACGGTGGTTGCCAATTCGGAAATAAGCCCGATCTCTGGCGCTGTAAGAACGTCAAGTAAGCGGTGAGGCGGAAGGCGGCAAGAGTCTATTATGATGGATGATCTGTTCACTGCCCTTCGCGCACCCGAGGTCCTCGCGCCAGGGGCGGTGTTTTTTCCCGGTGCCGCCGCCTCGCATCAGCAAAGCCTTCTGGCGCAGGTGAATGAAGTCGTGTCGCAGGCGGCGTTGCGACAGCTCATGACACCGGGCGGGCGTCGCTTTTCCGTTGAAATGACAAATTGTGGCTCGCTCGGTTGGCATTCAGATGAGGCCGGCTATCGTTACGAGTCCCGAGACCCGCTTTCCGGCAGGGTCTGGCCGGCTTTGCCATCCGAGTGGATCACTTTTGCGCGTGACATGGCGGCGCAGGCGGGTTTCGACAGGTTCGAGCCACAGGCCTGTCTTCTCAATCGCTATGTTCCCGGTGCGCGCATGGGGCTGCATCAGGACCGTGACGAAACGGCATTCGACTCCCCCATCGTTTCTGTCTCACTGGGGTTGCCGGCGCAGTTTCTGTTCGGCGGGGGCGAGCGCTCCGACCCCGTTCGCAAATTGCGCCTTGTCAGTGGCGATGTGGTGGTGTGGGGTGGTCCCTCCCGTCTTTTCTATCACGGGATTGCGCCATTGGCCCCCGGTCATCACCCCCTGACGGGCGCCTGTCGCTGGAATCTGACCTTCCGCCGTGTCTGTGCCGAGGATAGCCCCTAGGCGGCACGGATATTCCGTTTCATACTAGCCCCCCTCTTTTTGAACCGAAGGAAGACGCTCTCATGCACCCGAACCGCGAACCCGCCCAGCACGCCGGCTGGACGCCGTCGAGCTGGCGGTCGCACCCCATTCGCCAGGCACCGCATTATCTGGATGCAGCCGCGCTCGACTCTGTCGAAGCCCGACTGCGGCGCTATCCGCCGCTGGTGTTTGCTGGCGAGACGCGGCGCCTGAAAAGCCAGCTCGCCAAGGCGGCGCGCGGCGAGGCGTTCGTTCTGCAGGGCGGGGCATGTGCCGAGAGCTTCAACGAGTTCACGGCTGATATCGTGCGCGACACGTTCCGTGTGCTGCTGCAGATGGCCGTCGTGCTGACTTTTGGTGCCAAGGTGCCGGTCATCAAGATCGGGCGCATGGCCGGGCAATATGCCAAGCCGCGCTCTTCCGACACTGAAACGCTCGATGGCGTGACGCTGCCCTGCTATCGCGGTGATATCATCAACGGACCGGAATTCACCGAAGCCGCCCGTCTGCCCGATCCGGGCCGTATGGAAACCGGTTATTTCCAGTCTGCGGGTGTCATGAACCTGCTGCGTGCCTTTGCTTCTGGCGGCTATGCAAATCTGCACGAGGTGCATCGCTGGAATCTGGGTTTCGTCAAGCGTTCACCGCTGGCCGAGCGCTATCAGGATCTTGCCCAGCGTATCGACGAGACGCTGTCCTTCATGGGGGCCTGCGGCTTCAACCAGAGCGCACCGCAGATCAACGAGACCGAGTTCTATACCTCGCATGAGGCGCTGCTTCTGCCTTACGAGCAGGCCCTGACGCGCATCGATAGCCTGAGCGAGAACTGGTACGATTGCTCGGCGCATTTCCTCTGGATCGGTGACCGTACGCGTCAGCCCGATGGCGCTCATGTCGAGTTTCTGCGTGGTGTCGGCAACCCGATCGGCATCAAGGTCGGTCCGACAACGACCCTCGATGATCTCGAAAAGCTGCTGGATATTTTGAACCCCAAAGACGAGGCGGGGCGTATCACCCTCATCTCGCGTATGGGTGCGGGCAAGGTGGGCGATTTCCTGCCGCCGCTTCTCGACAAGGTTCAGGCCAGTGGCCGCACGGTCACCTGGCTCTGCGATCCGATGCATGGCAACACCATCACCACGGCAGACAAGGTCAAGACGCGGTCTTTCGACTCCATTCTGGGCGAGGTGAAGGGTTTTTTCTCGGTCTTCCAGCAGGCCGGTCTGCGTCCCGGTGGCATTCATATCGAAATGACGGGTCAGGACGTGACGGAATGCGTCGGCGGCGCCCAGTGCCTTACCGAAGCCGATCTGGCCGGGCGCTACGAGACATTCTGCGATCCGCGGCTGAATGCCGAGCAGTCACTCGAAATGGCCTTCCTGCTCGCTGAAGAGCTGACGGGGCATTTCCGTGATCATGGAGTGCTGCAAAAATGAGTCCGAACCGGCCCGATGAAGAAAATACGGCTATCAAGGCGGCGGTCGGCCCGAAACTCGCTCTGACCAGAAGCGAGATCGCGGCGCGCACCGATGCGTATTTCAACCGCACCCAGGCCATCGTCTCGCATTTCGGCGAGTGCGAAGTCACTTATGCGCTCTTCATCCGTCGGCCGGTTATCGCTGCCCATGGTCTGATGATCGAGTGGCTTGAAAACGTTGCGCGGGAGCAGGGTTTTTCGGTCGCAATCGAGATCGTGACACCGGAAGGCAGCTGGGTCGGGGCAGGGGAGCCGCTGGTCTATCTGACCGGCCCCTTCACCCGAATGGCCCCGCTTGAGACATTGCTGCTTCAGAAGCTCGGCTCTGCCTGCGTCGCGGCCCATAATGCCTATCAGATGGCGCTCGCCCTGCCTGATGCGGCATTCCTGGCCATGGAAGCACGGCATTGTGCCGGTTTCGAAATGCAGGAAATCATGGGCTACGCGGCCTCGGTGGGGTCGCGTGCCGCACGGCGCGAGGGGGCCAAGGGCTTCATCGGCTGCGCCAATGACGTGACTGCCGGTTTCTTTGGTTGCGAGCACGGGCTGGGGACCATGCCTCATGCCCTGATCGGCTATGCCGGTTCGACCCTGCGTGCGGCCGAGATGTATCACGAGGTCTATCCCAACGACCCTCTGGTGGTGCTCGTCGATTATTTTGGCCAGGAAATCACCGATGCCCTGGCCGTCTGCCGTCGCTTCCCCGAACTGGCTGCTGAAGGGCGCATCAGCGTGCGTCTCGACACTCATGGCGGGCGCTTTATCGAAGGGCTCGACCCGCAATCTTCCTATGGCGTGCTCGAGCGTCATACGCCGGGCACGATCAGGCGCTATCGCTCCGATCACGAGCTGAAAGACCTCGTCGGCACAGGGGTGTCGGCAGCGGCTATCTGGTGGATGCGCGAATCGCTTAACGCCGCCGGTTTTACGGAAGTGAAGATCATCGTCTCGTCCGGTTTCGGCCTTGAGAAATGCATGACCATGCGCGACTCTCATGCACCGCTTGATGTGGTCGGGACAGGATCTTTCATTCCGGTCAAATGGAACGAAACCTATGCCACAGCCGATATCGTTGCCTATGACGGCGAAAAGCGGGTGAAGGTCGGGCGTGAGTTCCTCCTGCAGAAAATCCCGTCAAGAACAAAGGAGAATGAAGCGTGAGCAGTTCTGAAGCAGAGCCCGATCGCGGCTGGTTTGTCCGCATTCTCGATAATTCGGGCGGTGCAGAAGAAGGGATTGTGGAAGAGGTCAAGGACTTCCAGGATCTCGCCCATGCCAATGCCTATGCCCGCGCCTATGTGCGTGACAGCATCGAGCGTTGCCGTGTCGGCGGCGCTGTCGGGCGCGAAGTGCTCGAATCCTGGTTCTCGTTCGGTGAAGACGCGATCGTTGTCGAAGCAGGCGATGATGGCTGGAAATCGGCTTCGGAGCTTGAGGATTTTGCGGCAACGCCCGCCTCTCCCATGGAACGCGACTGGCGCACCCTCGACCCGCGCCGCCTCGTGGAAGACGACGAGCAGGTCGAACTCTGATGGCTCTCGACCGCCGCAAACTCCTCCTCGCCGCAGCGTCACTCGGCATGGCTGCGCCTGTGTCAGGTCTTGCCGCAACCGTGCTGCCACCCGCCCCCGCACCGCAGAACGGCCTCTCGGATCTGAGCCGACTGCTTGCATCCCTGCCGCGGCGCCGCCAGTTTACCACCGTGCCGCGCCTGCTCGATCACCCCGATCTGTGGGATGATGTGGCCTTCGATGCGCTGCTCGCCTATCGCGGCCAGCAGAAAATGATCGGCACGGGCACATCGCTGGCAGGTAACTGGCCAAGCGAGGCGCAGAACTTGCTCAACAGCGAGATTTTCTCGTTTGTTCATCCCGATGCCTTGCTGGTGATGGCCTTGTGGGGCGAAGCGCAGCTCGCACTCTATAACGAGGCTGCCTGGTCCCATTTCGATCTGGCCAGGCTGGTGGCCCCAGGCCAGACCGCGTCTCCGCTGCATCAGACACCGGCAGGCACATCGCGCCATCATCAGGATGAGCAGGGTGCCTATGGCGCTGCAGGGCGCAGCATTCCCGCGCTTCAAGCGCGTGGTGTTGTCTTCCTGGCCTGTCATAACGCCATCTGGGCGCATGCAGGCAGGCTGATCGCTCTTGATTCCGGGCCTGCAGGGTTGAGTCAGGAGCAACTGGCGGCAGAACTGACCAATGCGCTTGATCCGCGCGCCATCGTGACGCCAAGCGCGCTGGGCGCGCTGGCAGAGTTGCAACGGGCCGGGTTCTCGCGGATTTTCTGAGAACCCCCGGTTTTCTGAACATCCGGGGGCGCAGAGGCTCTGGCAAATTGCCGAAGCGCTTGGCATAGAAGCAGCATGAAACTGCGCTTCGCCCCCAGCCCGACCGGCTATCTTCATGTTGGCAATGCCCGACTGGCCATTGCCAACGCCCTGTATGCCCGCAACCATAGCGGCAAATTCCTGCTGCGTATCGACGACACGGATGTCGAGCGCTCAAAGGCGGAATACGAGCAGGGCATCAAGACCGATCTGGAATGGCTCGGTCTTGGCTGGGATGAAATTGCCCATCAGTCACAGCGCCTCGACCGCTATGCGCTTGCCATCGAGGCCCTGAAAGCGTCGGGGCGTCTTTATCCGTGCTTCGAGAGCGAGCTCGAACTCGCTGCCAAGCGCGAGGCCCGTCTCAAGGCGCGCAAACCCCCCATCTATGACCGTGCAATGCTGCGCCTGACGCCCGAACAGCGCGAGCGGGCAGAAGCCAATGGCAAGACGCCCTATTGGCGCTTCCGCCTTTCAGACGGCCACAAAGCCTGGCGCGATCTCGTGATGGGCGATCTGTCGGTAAAGCTCACCGCCATATCCGACCCGGTTCTGGTGCGCGCGGACGGCACGGTGCTTTACACGCTTGCCTCGGTCGTCGACGACATGGAGCTGGGCGTAACCCACATCATCCGTGGTGAGGATCACATCACCAATACCGGCGTCCAGCTCGATATCATCGAGGCGCTGGGTGGCAGACCGAACCGCTTTACCTTTGCCCATCTGCCCCTGCTTCTCGATGAGGGCGGTGGCAAGCTGTCCAAGCGCTTTGACGCCCTTTCGCTGCGCGCCCTGCGTCATGACGGCATGGAGCCGCAGTCAGTCGTTTCCTATCTGTCGAAAATCGGCAGCTCTGACGACCCGGTGCCGATGACGCTTGAGCAGTCGATCGCAAGCTACGATCTGTCTCACGTCTCGAAATCGGCAGCGCGCTTCGACATGCAGCATCTGCTCGGCCTCAATCGCCGTCTGCTGCACAGCCTGTCCTTCGAGGATGTGAAAGCACGTCTGCCGCAGGGCGCCGATGAGGCCTTCTGGAACGCCATTCGTGGCAATGTCGATCTCACCGGCGAGATCGCGTTCTGGTGGGATGTTGTGCAGGGCGAAATCGCGCCCCCCGCTCTGAGCGATGAGGCTGCCTTCCTCGCTCAGGCAGAGCAGACCCTGCCCGCAGCCCCTCTGGACTCCGAGAGCTGGAAGCTCTGGACCAATGCCCTCAAGGAGGTTTCGGGCCGCAAGGGCAAGGCCTTGTTCCACCCGCTGCGTCTTGCCCTGACAGGAGAGGATGCGGGCCCCGAGCTTCACGCTCTTCTGCCTCTGATGGGTCGCGAGCGCGTCATCCGGCGCCTGCAGGAAGCAGCCCTGACCTGAGAAATCGGGGGGGCGCCGTCATGACTGGCGATCCGGCTGAGAAGGCGGAGCAGGACAAGGTGCCACCCCCGGGAGCCCTTGGGCTCCTGACCGACTCAGCCGATGGATTGCAGGATCGCGCGCGCGCCTCTGTGACGCGCGTGGGGATTGGCAGCAATTTCTGGACCGATCTCTATCATCATGCCCTGACCACCTCGTGGCCCCGCTTCATGGGGTGGTCGACTATTGCCTATTTTGTCATCAATCTGGCTTTCGCGCTTCTGTATCGGCTGTGCAATGCGCGCATCAACAATGCCGCCGATCTCGATCTGCTGTCGCTGTTCTTCTTCAGCGTGCAAACGCTCTCGACCGTCGGCTATGGCGTTATGGCCCCAACGGGCCATATGGCCAATGCCCTCGTCTCGATCGAGGCCCTGCTGGGCATGATGATCAATGCGCTTTCGACGGGCGTGGTCTTTGCCCGGTTTTCGCGCCCGCGTGCGCAGATCGTGTTCAGCAAGGCAGCGGTCATCAGCAAACGCGCAGCCCCGCCTGTCCTGTGTCTCAGAATAGCCAATGCGCGAAAGAGCGCTGTTCTGGCGGTCGATGCCGAACTGTCCCTCTCGCAATTCGTCATCGGCGAGGGTGGTTATCCGACACGCATTTTCACGCCGCTGAAGCTGCTGCAGTCGCGCATGCCGGAATTGCGGTTCATCGAGACACTGGCGCATCCCATCGACAGCAACAGCCCCCTCGCGCTGCTCAATCGTGAGCAGCTCGATGCGACCTATGCCCAGATCCTGGTGACTGTGCGCGGCACCGACGAGGCCACGGGTCAGGCGGTGCTGTCGCAACATGCCTATGAGCCAGCCCGTATTCTGGCGGGCAGGCGTTTTGTCGATATGGTCTCGCAGGACAGTCAGGGAAACTACCTGATCGATTATCGACGTCTGCATGTGCATGAGCGCGAACCTGCATTCGACAGCTGAGGCCCGACCGTTTCAGTGAAAAGCGCGCGCTGCCTTGTCTGGTGACGTGGCAGGCCAGAAGCCTGTAGACACCGCACTACGTTTCTTATTTCGCAACAGGTTGTTTTCAGGCAGAAAAAATAAAAAATTCATATAAAAACTCTTGTTGCGCTAAATTTCATTTAGAAATGCAACTATGAATAACAAGAAAAACTATTTTTAAATATATAAGTCATTACAACATATATTTCACACTACATACTTGTTTCGACACAAAACTATTCTCAAACCGCATTAAGTCATGCGCGCCGGATGTGCGTCACCATGAGCGATGCCCCGGTTTTCGTGCGGATCGAAGAAAGCCGGAAGCCCCGACTGGGCAAAATACAGTCGGGCAGGGGCGGGAGAAATGTTTGTGTTGAAGGGTAAAAGACTGTGCCTGGTGTTTACGTTTCTTTGCTGCACCGGCTCTGCCTATTCCGCGACCAAAAGCGACAAGAAGTCACAGGTACATGACCGGGCCCACGCCGCTGCCAGACAGAGCGCAGCGACACCTGCAGCGAAGAGAGGCTCTTCCGGTCAGGTCAAAAAGTCGGCCTCCAAGAAAACCGTCATGCTCAAGAGTGACCCCGAGAGCATCGACGTGACGGCGCAAAAACACGCTAGAAACTTCCAGAAAGACCCAAGCTCGGTCACGGTCTTCTCGGCAAAACAGCTCGCCAATCGTCATGTCGTCTCACTGACCGATCTGGGCGATGGTTCCATCCCGTCGCTGCGTATTGCGCAGTTCTCGGGCCGCAACTCGGCGCTGGTCGTCAATATCCGTGGCGTGGGTGTGCTGGGTGACAGCAACCAGCCAGCGCGTGATCAGGGTGTGGGTGTCTATATCGATGGCGTCTATGTGGCGCGCCCGCAGGCACTCGGTACAGCGCTTTTCGACGTCGAGAGCATGGAAGTGCTCAAGGGCCCGCAGGGCACGCTCTTCGGGCGTAATACCGAAGCCGGCGCGCTCAACATCATCACGCGCAGGCCGACCGGCAAGTTCGGCATGCGTCTTCTCGGCGGGTTCGGCAATTACAACAGCAACAAGGGCGAGCTGCATCTTGACCTTCCGGCATTCCACGATCTGGCCATCAAGATCGACGCCGTCACGGCCCATCGTGCGCCGTTGGTAACGAACCCCCTGCCCGACACGGGCGGGTTCAACCAGTATGACAAGCATGGCTTCCATGTCGAAGCGATGTATCACCCGGTCGATAATTTCACCGCCGATTATGCCTATGACAATTCCTATGACAGCACAACCACCCTGTGGATGCAGCTGCTGAAACCGGGCACCAACAAGCTGGCGCAGATTGCCCAGCTGCAGACGACCCGCGCCAAGCGCGCCTTTGTGGGCGTTCCGGAGGAGCCGAGCATCGGCAAGACCAACGGCCACCGCATGACGCTCGACTACAAGGCCATCCCGCAATATCTCTCCTTCAGATCCATCACGGCCTATCGCGAGCTGAGCCAGAGCCAGTTCGATAACGGTATGGCTGCGGGCAGCATGTCCAACACAAGCGGCAAGTTCACCGGGGTAAGCTTTGCCCGCAACTCGCTTGCCGGTTTCTGGCAAAACCAGATCAGTCAGGAAATTCAGGCTTTCGGCCATACCAAACGGCTGAAATATCAGGGCGGCCTTATCTATTTCCGCGAGCATGCCGCCGATAACGCGCAGGCGTTTTACACCAATCAGTTCACCAACGCGTCCGGCAGCGAATACAAGCTGCTCACCGGTCCGGCCTATGATGACTGGGGTCTTCAGCCCATCGACCGCGCCAGCCACGTCACGTCCAAAAGCTGGGGTGTCTATGGCAATGCGGTCTATACGCCGCCCATTCTCTACGACAAGCTGCATCTGACGGCAGGGCTTCGCTGGTCGCATGACGGCAAGCATGGCACGCTCACCACGGTCAACAACAGCGCCCCCATCAACACGGCGGGTGTCTCGGGTCCGATCGATTTCGATGCGGCGTGGTCACGTGTCGATCCACTGCTCGAAGTCAGCGGCGATCTGACAAAGCGCGTGCTGCTTTATGGAAAATGGAGCACAGGCTACAAGCCCGGCGGCGCCAATTCACGCGCTCAGGACTACGAGGCTTTCGGGCCTGAATCGGTCTCGATGTTCGAATTCGGCTCCAAGACCGAGTTTCTCGACCAGCGCGTCCGCTTCAATGTCGCGGGATACTGGGGTGACTACAAGGACATCCAGGTTGATTTCAGCAAGCCCTATCAGATCGGCAACCAGCTCACGACACGCACCACGACATCGACCATCAATGCTCCCGGTCATGGCGATCTGAGCGGTGTCGAAGCCGAGCTGAATGTCTCGCCCATGCGCTATCTGACAGTCGGCTTTTCCTACGCCTATAACTACGTGCATATCCCGCCGACCGCGAACCCTTACCAGAACTCGCTCGGCGTCATCAGCACCATGCTCGTGCCGATCTACCAAAACTACACGCCCGCCCATTCGGGCAGTTTCCAGGTCGATTACACACGGCCGTTCCATGGCTTCACGCTTCTTGCCCATCTCGATGGCAATATCGACAGCGGCTATTATGCCAATACGACCGACCCGGTTTATCTGGGTGTTGGCAACGCGAGGAACG
Source organism: Asaia spathodeae NBRC 105894 (assembly GCF_025994195.1). NCBI lineage: Bacteria > Pseudomonadati > Pseudomonadota > Alphaproteobacteria > Acetobacterales > Acetobacteraceae > Asaia > Asaia spathodeae. The sequence continues at coordinate 98,686 of NZ_BAPY01000074.1, forward strand.
TCTATCAGCCAAAGGGTGATAGCGGTCTGATCGTCAATGGACGTATCGCCATCTCGAATGTTCAGCTGGGTAATACCGGCACCAAGGCGACCTTCTCGCTGTGGTCACGCAATCTGTTTGCCGAGCAGCACGCCTATTTCAAGTCTCTGGGCGTCACGACCGGTCTGCAGAGCTATTTCAACGAACCGCGTCAGTTCGGTGGTCAGGTCGAACTGGCCTTCTGAGTGCGATAGCTGCGGGTGTGGTTCTGCTCATCCGCAGCTGTATCGCCTGTGTTGGAAGCCTGATGGCATCCCGGCAATGATCCGGTACCGCCAGGAAGGAGCGCATGCAGGGTGACAAATCCCTGGCATGCGCTGCCACATCGGGCATCAGGCACACTAGGCATCAGGCTTCGGGCACGTCTTCCGAAAGGGCCTCAGCCTGGGCTTTCAGACGATGAAAGCTGCGTCGGCTGAAGGGGAGGATCAGCAGATAGATCAGCCCGGCAGCCGCAAGGGCCAGCCAGGGATCGGCAAGCAGAATGGCGGCATAAAGCAGCGTGCCGAGCATCAGCGGCAGCACATAGCGCGATGCGATCTTGAAGTTCTTGAACGACCAGACGGGCAGGGTCGAGACAAGAAGAGCCGCCGTCAGAATCAGCGCTCCGGCCGCCAGTATGGGAGAGCGGGCAATGGAATCGAGCAGGGGCCAATGCATCTTTTCAGCTTCAAGGCCGAGAAAGATCGGAAAAAGCACAATACCCGCACCTGCCGGGGCAGGGACGCCCGTGAAGAAATTATAGGAATATTCCGGCTTTTCCTCGTCATCGAGGCTGGCATTGAATCGAGCCAGACGCAGCGCCATGCAGACGGTGAAGAGAATGCAGGGCACATAGCCATAGCGGCCACCGTCGCCATGCAGCGTCCAGAGATAGAGCAGGAAGGGCGGTGCCACGCCAAAACAGACGAAATCCGACAGCGAGTCGAATTCGGCGCCAAAACGTGATGTGCCATGCAGCAACCGGGCAATGCGGCCATCCAGCCCGTCGATGCACGCTGCAATCACCAGCGCCACAGCGGCATAGGAGAATTGCTGCTCCAGCCCGTAGCGCAGGCTGCTCAGCCCGGCGCAAAGCCCGAGCATGGTCAGCAGATTCGGAATCAGCCGGTTGAAGGAGGGCCCACGCACACGCACACGCCGGGGGCGGATGCGCCTCAGGCGACGGCGCTTGCGCCCCGGTCGCGTGGCGCCGCTTTCCTGGTTGTCAGATCGGGACACCGTGAGATCCGGCGTGGGCGTAAGGGGCGCTTCCGACACGGGCGACTGCGGATCAGAGATGGGCTATGACGGTTTCGCCGCCGACCATGATCTGGCCGGTGCTCACCAGAGGCGTCACGCCGGGCGGCAGATACAGATCGGTGCGCGATCCGAAGCGGATCAGGCCGAAGCGGTCGCCGGGTTCCACCGTGCTGCCTTCCTCGACATAGCAGACGATGCGGCGGGCAATCAGGCCGGCAATCTGCACGATCGCCATGTGGCGTCCGTCTTCGAGCGTCAGGCGCACTTCATTGCGCTCGTTCAGGTCCGAAGCCTTGTCCAGGCTGGCATTGAGAAACTGACCGGCATGATAGGCAATCTTCGTGACCGTGCCCGCGGCAGGCATACGATTGATATGGACGTTCAGCACCGAGAGGAACGTGGCCACACGCCAGACCGGGTCGCTGCCCATGCCAAGCGCTGCCGGGGGCGTTGCCAGCTCGACCGAAACCACGCGGCCATCAGCCGGTGCCAGAGCCAGATCGGTCCGCGACGGCGGGAAACGCTTCGGATCGCGGAAGAAATACAGGCAGAAAGCAAACCCGCCCAGCGCCACATTGCCGATCAGGCGTGTGGCCCGCCAGGGCGTCGCACGGCCCAGAACGGTCAGGCCGCCTGTCAGCGCGAGAAACGGGATGGCTGCGCGATGCGGCGGAGCCAGAACGGATTTGATCGATTGAATCAGGGACATGAGCGCAGTCTTACGACACCGTGGTTTGCGGTCAAGCTTTTGGGACAGAAGGCCGGAAATTCGGTGCTTCTGGCAGGTCGGGTCAGGTTTTTGCCGAACCTGCGAGCGTCGTGACGCGGCGCGCAAAATTCAGCGAGGCGCGCTCGGCTTCCACAGGCATGCCGGAATAGAGATCCTTGCAGGCCGTCACCAGATGCACCCCGCCGAGGCGGCGCCCCAGAAGGCTGAAAAGCCTGTCCCCCATGAAACCGGCCTGCTCGCCAAGCGAGAGCAGACCCGGCGGCGCACTCAATGCTGTCGAGCTGGCTTCGGCACGAAACAGGGCGCGTTGCAGCACGCGGTCGAGCTGCCCCGTCGAGAAGGGGCTTCCATGGCCGAAAGGAAGCGTATCGTCCTTGGCGGCCAGCCCGGTCCGGTTGGGCACGACCAGAACGAGCCGCCCGTGATCGGAAAGGAGCTTCCACACCATACGAAGCAGCGGGTGCGGGTCCACCAGTTCCAGGCCATGCATCAGAACCACGAGATCGATGCTCAGATCATCGAAAGGAAGCGCATCGGCCGCAACAACACAGCCCGGCCAGTCATGCCCTGCCACAGACGGGATACCCTGCCGTCTGGTCAGGGGAGTGTCGAGCCGCGCCGAGGCCACCCACTGCGCCTGGCTGAGGGCGCGCCATTGCGAGAGCACAGGCGCTGCATAGCCAAGCCCCAGAACCCGAAAGCCCTTCGGGTCCGGCAGAAGGGGCAGAAGCCGCGACATCAGCAGAGACGTCACCTGCTCACCCCGTCTGCTGGCATAAAACCCGGCGGCGTCTGACGGCACGGGCAGGGAAGGACGCGTCTGCATGGCGTCACGCTACCCCGAACGGCAGGCAGGGGCCAGAGCAAGAAAGAATGCTCCAGCCGTCGCAACCGTGATCGACCGATAGGCAGTCAGGCTGATGCGTTCGGAAATGAACGAGCGTAACATCTCAAGAGTTAGAATGATCAGAACCATGTTGGGCAACAGACAGGTCTGTGAAAAGAGGAGGACACCGCCATGAGTCTTGCTGTCACGGCAATTTCCTATGCACGGGATAATTATGCATGGCTTCTGACCGACCCTGCGACAGGTGTCGTGGCCATTGTCGATCCGGGTGATGCCGATGCGGTCAGCGCCGTGATCGGCGATGGACGTCTCGATCTCATTCTGCTGACCCATCACCACGCCGATCACATCGGCGGTGCCGAGGCCTTGCGCCAGAAATATGGCGCGCGTATCGCTGGCTCCGAGTCCGATTCTGCCCGCCTGCCGTCACTCGATCTGCTGCTGCATGATGAGGACCGCATCGCGATTGGTCATGATCTGGGTGATGTGATCGCAACTCCCGGTCATGCGCGCGGCCATATCGCCTTCTATTTTCGCTCGGTCCCGGCCTTGTTCTGCGGCGACACGCTGTTCAGTCTCGGCTGCGGGCGTCTTCTCGAAGGCACGGCGGAAGAAATGTTTGCAAGTCTGCATCGTTTCGACGCGCTGCCCGATGAAACGCTGGTCTGCTGCGGGCATGAATACACGGCTGCCAATGCGGCGTTCGCCCTGTCACGCATGCCGGACAACAAGGCGCTGCAGCAGCGTGCAGAAGAGGTTCAGGCGTTGCGCGCGCAGGGTCTTCCCACCCTGCCGGTCACGCTTGGCGTCGAGCGGCAGACCAATCCGTTTCTGATGGCACCCGATGTCGAAACCTTCGCGGCACTGCGTGCGGCCAAGGATCATTTCTGAGGAAAGGAGGGACTCCCATGCCCGATTTTACGCTGGCCGATCATGATTTCGATGCGATCATCTTCGATTGCGACGGCACCATCGCCGACACCCTGCCCGTGCATTACCTCACCTTTAAGGAGGCGCTCGGAGAGCACGGCCATACGCTCGATGAGGCGTGGTACCATGCGCGCACGGGGCTTTCGAGCGGCAAGCTGTTTGCAGCGTATGAGCAGGCCCATGGTGTCACACTCGATCGCGATGCCCTGCTTACGCGCTCACGGGCGCTCTACGAAAATCATCTCGATACATTGCGCGAACACGGTTTCGCGGCAGATATCGCCAGAAGCCAGTTCGGGCATGTGCCGATGGCCGTGGCCTCGGCCGGGCAGAAGAGCGTGGTGACGGCAACGCTCAGAACGCTCGATCTGCTCGAACTTTTCGAGCATGTCGTAACGGTAGAAGATGTCAGCCGCCCCAAACCGGCGCCTGATCTTTATCTGCTCGCAGCTGAAAAGCTCGGGGTTGCCCCGCAACGATGTCTTGTCTTTGAAGACACCGATGAGGGGCTCGAGGCAGCGCGTGCTGCCGGGATGGACGCCGTGGACGTTCGCCCTTTCACCATTGGTGAAAGATAACGATCCTGATTGCGGTCGCGACCACGGCGAGGGTCGCGACCCCGCCTGCCCAGAGCCCGACAAACCACCCGAGACGGGCCAGGAACGAAGAAGACGCTGTAGTGGCAGGCATGATCAGGCTCCCTTAGTGGTAGTGATGGTCAGCGGTCACGGTGCCGCGGAAAACCCAGTAGGAATAGATCGTGTAGGCGAGAATGATCGGCAGCAGGATCGAGGCCCCGGCAAGCAGGAAGAGCTGGCTCTCAGGCGGCGACGAGGCAGACCAGATCGTGACTGTCGGCGGCACGATATAGGGCCAGACATTGATCCCGAGCCCCGAGAAGCACAGGAAGAACCAGCCAAGCGCACAGAGAAACGGCGTCAGGCGGGTGGTTGCCTTGCGCAGTGACAGGAAGAAGAGCGCCGCCAGAACAATCACGGCGACAGGCACCGGTGCCACCCAGATGATCTCGGGGAAATCCGTCCAGCGATGCATGTAAGTGGCATGCAGATAAGGCGTCCAGACCGAGACAATGGCGATCAGGACCAGCATGGCAATGCCAAGCGGGGCCGAGAGCCGCTGCATGACAGCCTTCAGATCGGTCTCGGTACGCCAGACCAGCCACGTGGCACCAAGCAGCGTATAGCCAACGGCAACCGCGAAACCGCAGAAGAGCGGGAAGGGAGCGACCCAGTCCCAGGCGCTGCCGACAAACACGTTGTTCTCGACCTTCACGCCAAGGATCAGCTCACCCAGGATGACGCCCTGCATGATCGAGGCCACAAGCGAGCCGAGGCAGAAGGAGCGGTCCCAGAAGGTCGTGCCGAAAACACCGCTCGCCTTGACGCGAAATTCGAAAGCCACGCCACGCAGGATGAGCGCGAGCAGCATGAACAGGATCGGAAGATAGAGCGCTGGCAGAATGGTGCCGTAGGCAACCGGGAAGACACCATAGAGCGTGGCGCCCCCGAAGATCATCCAGGTCTCGTTACCGTCCCAGACAGGGGCAATGGTGTTGACCATGACATCGCGGTGATCTTTGCGATGTTCACCAAGAAACAGGATGCCGATACCCAGGTCGAACCCGTCGAGGCAGACATAGATGAAGATGGCGAGGGCGGCGAGGGTTGCCCAGATAATGGGCAACCAATAGGCGAGGGTGTTCATCGAGACGCTTACTCCGCCGGGTGATGAGAGATTTGGGTGATGCCTGCAGCACGGTGCGGCTGATCACGCGGGGGTTCGTGCTCGTCCGAGCTGGGCTCCTTGGCGAAGTCGCGCAGCAGAATGCCGATACCGGCGGTAAACACGATGAAATAGACGATCACGAAGGCGACCATCGATATTTCCATGTTCGGCAGCGTCACGGGGGAAACACTGTCGACAGTGCGCAGCAGGCCATAGATCGTGAAAGGCTGACGGCCGACTTCCGTGGTTACCCAGCCGCATAGCAGCGCAATGAACCCGGCCGGCGTCATGAGCAGCGCACCGCGCAGCAGGATCGGGTTGGTGTAGAACCCGCCCTTCCAGCGCAGAAACAGCGAAAAGAAGCCGAGCAGCGCCATGAGGCTGCCAAGGGCCACCATCACGCGGAAGGTATAGAACACGACGTACATCGGCGCGCGCTGGTCCTTGGGGAAGTCCTTCAGGCCCGGCACCTTGCCATCGAGGCTGTGCGTCAAAATCAGCGAGCCGACGAGCGGAATGCCGATCTTGTAGCGTGTGACCTCGTGCTCCATGTCCGGCACGCCGAAAAGCAGCTCCGGGGCCCGGCTCTCGGACTCCCAGTCACCTTCCATCGCCGCGATCTTGGCTGGCTGGTATTTCAGCGTGTTCAGGCCATGGGCGTCACCAGCCAGAATCTGGAGCGGGGCCACGATGGCGGCCATCCACATGGCCATCGAGAACATGACCTTGACCGCATCGGTCGGCGCGCGGTTGTGGCGCTTGGCCTTGAGTAGATGCCACGCACCAACGCCGCCAACGATGAAGGCCACGCAAAGGAATGCGGCCAGAGCCATGTGCACGAGGCGGAACGGGAAGGACGGGTTGAAGACGATGGCAAACCAGTCAGCCGGCAGGAAGCGACCGGTTGCAGCATCGATCTTGTAGCCCTGCGGCGTCTGCATCCAGGAATTCGAGGCCAGAATCCAGCTCATAGAGATCAGCGTGCCGATCGAGACCATGCAGGTGGCAGCAAAATGCAGATGCTTGCCCACGCGGTTGAGGCCGAACATCATCACGCCAAGAAAGCCTGCCTCAAGGAAGAAGGCCGTCATGACCTCATAGGCAAGCATCGGGCCGAGGATTGGCCCCGCTTTCTGGGAGAATTGCGACCAGTTGGTGCCGAACTCGTAGGACATGACCAGTCCCGAGACGACGCCCATGGCGAAAACGACCGAAAAGACGCGCAGCCAGTATTTGAAAAGGTCGAGATAGACGGGCTTGTCCGTCTTGAGCCACAGGCCTTCTAACACAGCCAGAAACGCGGCCAGACCGATGGAAAAAGCGGGAAAGACGATATGAAATCCGACGGTAAACGCGAATTGCAATCGTGCAAGGAAGAGGGCACTCAAATCGGGCATTGCAGTGATCCGCGGCCATCAAGGCCAGTCGTGAAGGGGAATTGGAAACAGCATCCGCCATAAGACGTCAGCTTCCCCTCCGGTTCATCGAGAATGCCCTGTTAATATCGCGAAAATGTGATTTTGCAATGAAATGTCATGGCGGCTCACCGGAAAAGGCAGATCGAGCTGGTCCGGTATCCTTGCCGTTTGTTCATCGAGCGCCTTGAATAGCCTTGCATATTCCGGGTCGATACGAAGCGATTCCGGGGCATGGGCGATCCCGTAACGAACAAAGCCCTGCAAGCCTGTCAGATGGGCCCAAAGTGTCCCTTCGCCTTCATGGGAGAGTGTCCCTCTGGCGATGCACGTCAGTGGACCGAGGCTGAAAGATGCCGCCTGAATTAAATAGCGTCCATTTCCCATATAATGGGCCAATTGCGCCCCTGACTCGCGATCATCGCCGTTCAGTGCGGTCACGATGAGATGCAGGTCGCGAGGGGGCGGCAGCAGCGCAAGAAGCGCCTTCAGACGCCCCGGCGACGCGCTCACAGCCGCGTCGGGCAGAGCGTGATCGGGCAGGGTCTGGCCGGGAGCCGCGACGCCCGGGGCAAACTGGGGCAGCACTGTTTGCGCGCGCAGGTCGACAGCCCATGCAGAGCTGCCCGGCCCGTTCTGCGTGCCGGGGATCAGCCGCGCCGTCAGGGTCTGGAGCGAGAGCGCTTCGATCCCCTCAATGGGCACCCCGGTAACCGTGACGGTTTCCGAAGCCAGGGTTGCGATACGCGTCGAGGGGATGAAACGACCATGCAATGCCCCGGTCGTCAGCGAGAGGGTTTCACTCAACCTGACGATCTGCGTCCCTTCAGCGGTGAAGGAAAGCGATAAAGGATGAACCGGGCTGGTTGCGACACTGAGTTGCACGCCCGCCCAGAGGCGGCTTTGCGGCCCTGCAAGAATAGGCCGCATGAAAATGATCTGCGAGCCCCAGGGGCGCCAGAAGACGCGCTTTTCCTGCCAGGTGAGGTGCCACCCTCTGGAGTCGAGCTGAGAGGGCAGGGTAGCGAGCTGGCGGTCGAGCCTGACAAGGCGCCAGGCGTCTGCACCGATCGCGGCGAGCAGCACGAGCGCAACAGAAAATGCGGCGAAGAAGAAGGGTTTTCTCACTCGAGTAAACCCCCGCGATTACTGCGCAACTCGGGATCTCCAGAGGCCGATTTCACACATCTTTCGAGAAAGAGCACAATTTATCCCCAGAGGTGAGACAGAGCATGTGACAGAAAGGAAAAGACTCTTCGACTGGGGGCTATGAAAGCGCAAATGCCTGTGTTAGATGCCGCCTCCGCCCGTCTCTGCCGGGACAATATCGGGACAAAACCCAGCATTTGAGGCGATTGTCCCTTGACTCGCCTTCCGGGCAGCCAGATCAGGCACTTACGGAGCAGGCGGCGTTTTCTCCCCAATCCATGCCCCGCTTCCTAACAGGTTAGTCTCCGCTCAGCGAGGCGAGTCCACAGAGTTATCCACAGGGCGTGGCAATCCGTTTTCCACACACAGGGCGTCCCAGGATTTGTAGATCGAGTCGATCAGCGAGAGTCGCCCTGCACTGGCGGGAAGAGGCTTTCCTATGGCGATGACGATCTCGCCGGGGGTCATGACCCAGCCTCGGCGTGGCCAGTGCAGGCCGGAATTGGTGGCTACCGGGATCACCGGAGCAGCGGCCTGTTTGGCCAGCGCCACGATCCCGGGTTGCAATGCAGCACGTTCGCCAGGGCGGGTGCGTGTGCCTTCCGGGAAGATCGCGATCTGCCGCCCCTCGTCGAAATGCGCCTGGGTTGCCTTCATGAGGGCGCGCAGGGCCTTGGCACCTGCGGCACGCTCGACAGGCACCATGCCCGAGAGAAGCAGCATCGGTCCGATGAAGGGAATCCGGGTGAGCTCCTGCTTGATGACATAGGCTGGGCGCCTGACCAGAACCATCCAGATGAAGCCATCGAAATAGGCCTGGTGCTGGGACGCGATCAGACAGGCGCCGTCTGGCAGGTTCTCTGCTCCTGTGACGCGTACGCTGACACCACAGAAGAATTTAAGCCCCTTGAGTGTGAGCGATGACCAGAGCTGCGCATAGCGCAGCGCGGCCTCCTGACGGCGAAGGGCGCGTATCGGCAGCGCGCCCAGCCCCATCACCAGGGTCAGGATCACGAAATAGATGATGAAGAAAAGGGCGCGTATCCGGTTCATGACCTCTCCCAGTGCCGGCTCTGTATCCGATCGTCACCAGCGCCCTTCTCATCTGCGCTGGCTTGCGGGGCAGGCGCCCATGGTCTGGATGGGCGTCCCGATCCGGTCGGTCGATTCCGTTCGATCCGAGAAGCTCTAGAGCAACAGGCGCCCTGATGGAATTATGTCCGGGGACGCCGGGCCGAAAAAGAGGCAATCCTCCCGGTCACGCCTCGGGTGTCACCCGTTGCCTTGCGCTCGCGGTGTCAGGTTGACCCCGCGTGAGAGGCCGAGATGGGAGCCGATCCATTTCATGTATTCACGAAACAGAAGTCTGAAAGTCGCCCTGTCGGGGCTACGCCTGAGGGCGGGTGAGCGCACCGGAAAAGGATGCAGCACCACACCGGGTGCAGCGCGATGCAGTTCGAGCATGGCGCGCCGGATATGATAGCCCGCCGTGACCACGAGCAGCGAATGGATACCATTCCTGGCAGCCCATTCTGCCGTTTCCGAGCCATTGCCGATTGTCGAAACCGCTCTGCGCCCCAGTGTGATTCGCGAGGCCAGCTCAGGGGTGAGGGTAATAGGGGCATGCTCGGCCAGTTGAGCGAGCGTGGCGTGGGGGCCGACGCCGGAAATGAGCAGCTTTCTGCCAATGCCCTTGTCGAGCAGTGAGAGCGACGCCTCTATCCGGTCGCGACCGCCTGTCAGGGCGACGATGCCGTCGCAATGAACCGGATCGGATACCGGGTGAAGCGCATCGGCACAGAACCAGGCAAATCCCGCACACCAGGAGAGCGCAAGCACGAGAACCAGAAACGGCAAAGCCAGCCAGAACTTCACGGCAGCCTCCGCAGCCACAGCCGAACCGTTGAATGGGCGACGGTGAAGCTCAGTAGAGCGACCAGAACCGGCACGCAGGCTAACGACTGGAACAGCGGTTGCGGCAGGCTGGTCCACACGGAGAGCCACTCTGAAAGGCCTTGCGGCCAAAGTGATAGCCCGATGCTGTGCTGATCCATGAAAGGCAGGATAAGTCGGTGCAGAACGGCGAGTGTCGCACCGCCCAGGACCGTGCCGAGCACGCCGCCAGCGAGACCAAGCCCCGCGCTGCGCCAGGCGATACGCCGCGCGATCAGGCCGTCACGGGCACCAAAGCCGTGAAGGATCTCGATCGTCCGGCGTCTGGCGATCAGCGTCATGCGCACCGAGACCGTGGTCACCCCCGCTGTAGCGAAGCCGGCAAGGAGCACCGCCAGCCAGGCACAGGCCTGAAGGCTATGGCCCAGAAGGGTCAGCCTCTCGCCCCATTTGGCATTTTCCTCAAGAATGGCAGAAGGGGCGACCGTGTCGAGTATGGCAGGCAGGTCGGTGGCAGGCGCTCCGTCCTTGCGCGTGACAGCCAGAACGACTGGCAGATCGGACAGCTCACCCTGCATTGCTCCAAGCCATGGGCGCAAAATGGCGCGAATCTGCGCTTCCGGCAGGGTTTCGACGAGCGCAATGCCCGGATCGCTCTGTAAGACGGCGCTCAGCTTTTTCGCCGTTTCTCCGGCATCGCCCGTAAAGTCAGGTATTTCGATCGTGACGTGATGCGCTGCGCCATTCTCCCATTCTCGCGAGAGGCTGCGGGCGGCATTCCATCCACCGAGCGCGAGGGCAGCAATGGCGGCAACGGCCGCAATGACCGGAATCAGCCCGTGGTCGCGCCTGCCGAGATGCAGGCCATCGGGGAGGACGCGGCTCATCGCGCCGTCACTCCTGCAAGACGGCCATTTTTCAGCGCGATGCAGGGGTGGTTCACCGCACGAAGCAGGGCTTCATTATGGGTCGCGACAATGACGGTTGTGCCTGACCGGCTCAGGGCCTGGAGAGCGTCGACAAGCTGCCAGCTCTGCCCTTCGGCAAGGGCGTTTGTGGGCTCATCGGCAAGAAGGAGAGAGGGCCGCATGACAAGCGCACGCGCAATGGCCACACGTTGACGCTCGCCGCCGGAGAGCTGGTCAGGCAGGCTGTTCTTCTTGCTGCCCAGGCCAAGCCAGTCGAGAATGGAGACGATCTCGCCTTCGATTGCCTCATATCTGGCGCCTGCCAGTCGCAGGGGAAGCGCAATATTGTCGAAGACATCCAGCTCTGAAAGAAGGCGGAGATCCTGCGGGATAAAGCCGATCTTCTGCCGTAGCTGGGCGCGTTGTCTCCGTTTGGCGCTTTTGACATCGACACCCAGTATCTCGGCCTGACCCTCACAGGGCAGGGATTCCAGATGCATCAGTCTGAGGAGGCTCGATTTGCCGGCGCCGGATGGGCCGGTCAGCCAATGGAAACTGCCTTGGGGGATATCGAGGGTTATCCCCTCCAGAACCGGGCGCCCCTGGGCCCGGCGGCCTCTTTCATGCCGATAGCTCACATTGCGAAACCGGATCATGAACGGCCCTGGATCATGAACGTCTTGTGTGGAAAATCACATATTCCGGGCAGCGACGGCGGAAATCGTCGCGCCGACTGCGGCGATGGCCATCAGCAGGAAACCATCGAAAATCAGACCGCCCGGTGTCATGACATGGCTGCCGATTGTCAGATGGTCGGGAATGCTGCCGACCACATGATTCATGACATCCTGTGCCTGCGGATCGGTCGAGGCGCTGCCTGTGGTGATGGCGGCGAGTGCACGGGGGAGGGCCATCCAGCCGATACCGAGCACGAGACAGAGCGGTGCCAGAACCTCAGCCACCTGCTGGGCGAAGTAGAAGACAAAATGGCAGATCGCCCAGAATGTGGTACGGACAAAACCGAGTCCCGTGGACCGGCGGGTCTCACGATCTTCGCTTGCCTGGGCCAGACGTGACAGGGAAGGGCGGGACGGAGCTTCCATGGGGCGCTTTCAGCTTGTCGTAACGGGCACGGGAAAATATGGCGTCCAGTCGAAGCTGGCTACATTGTCTGTCGTTGAGGTAGCTGTCAGCGCGTCGAAATGCAATGATTGGCAAAAGCTGATCCCGATAATCACCCATTCCTGACCTTGAACGGTTACAGTCGTTCCTCGTGGCGTGTATGATATGATGGACCCCGATACTGTATGACCCTTTCCGACACGCAACTTCCCCTTATCCTCATCGTCGAGGAATGTGACAGTCAGGCTCAGGCCCTCATCACATTGCTCGATAATGCAGGCTTTGCCGTGCGTCGGGTGAAAAGTGGCGAAGAGGCGCTTTCCTGCCTTGATGACGGTCTGCCTGACCTGGTCGTTTCGGATTACCACCTGCCGGGCATGAATGGCGGGCAGATGGCGCGGCAGTTCCGCATGAACGCCCAGACGCGCTCGATCCCGATCCTGATGCTCACCGAAGATGTGGCGCCGGGGCTTGAGCGCGAAGGGCTCGAGAGCGGGGCAGATGCCTATATCTCGAAATCAGCGCATCCCGATTTGCTCGTGCTGCGCATCAGGGCGTTGCTGCGTGAGGGGTCTGATTTTCTTCAGGCCGAAGAGGCCGGGCGTTTCAGGCGCGCGCGCATCGTGATCGTCACGAGCCCGAGAAGCGACGATTGCGAGGAGGATATAAGCGAGAACGCCAACTGGGCACGTGACGCTGCGGGGGCCTCGCTTGGCGAACTGCTCTGGCGTGACGGTCACACCGTGACAACCGTTACCGCGTCGAGCGAACTGATCAATGGGGCCTGGCTGGGGGGGGAGGAAGGGCCGGATTGTCTCGTGCTTGATCTCACCTCGCGTCTGCTTGACGGGGTCAATTTCTGTCGGCGTCTCGATGCGCGTCGTCAGGATGTGCTCGAGGCCGGCGGAACGTCCTTTCGTATTCTCGGCATTGTCGATGCCGACCGGTTCAGGCGGCATTCTGCAGCAGATCTGTTTGATGCCGGGCTCGATGATCTGGTGCCCAGTGATATCGCGCCGGATGTGCTCGCCTTGCGTATCAGGGTGCTGGTGCGTCGGAAGCTGGCCCAGGACGAGATCAGGCAGCAGGAAATCAAGCGTCAGGTGCGCGAGGTCGCGCTGCAGACCGCGCAGAGCGAAGCACGGGCCATCGCAGCCAAGGCCGCCATGGCCGAGGCCCTCGCTCATGCCAATGCCGAGCTGGCCGATGCCAATGCACGCCTGATCGAAACGCAGGCAAAGCTGGTGCAGACAGCCAAGATGGCGTCGCTTGGCGAGCTGGTGGCGGGCATTGCCCATGAGATCAACAACCCGCTCGCGTTCACGCTCGCGCATGAGGAGACGATTGCCCGTGCGCTGCGCAGGCTGATCGAGACGGAAGGGCCGCTTCAGCCCTCGCAGCTCACCCTGCTTGAGAAATGCGCCAATCGTATCGGGGCGATGCGTCTGGGTCTGCAGCGCATCCAGAATCTTGTCCTCAGTCTGCGCCGCTTTTCACGTCTCGATGAGAGCGCGTTTCAGGATACGGACGTGGTCGAGGCAATCGACACGGCACTCGCGCTGCTGGCTCACAAATTCGGGCGCGAAATCACGGTCGAGCGCCATCTGGCGGCGCCGCGCATGCTGGTCTGTCAGCCAGCCCTGCTGCATCAGGTTGTCATGAATATCGTCAGTAATGCTGCCGATGCCATTCGGTCCCGTGCCGAAGCCGAAGGGCTCGAGCCCGGGGCGCCAAGTGGCAAGATCGTCATCGAGACGGTGCTCAAGCAGAATGAAAACGAGGCTAATTACGTGATCAGCGTGGCCGATGATGGTCCCGGGGTGCCAGCTGATTTGCGCGCCAGGGTCTTTGAGCCTTTCTTTACTACCAAGCCGGTAGGAATGGGGACGGGTCTCGGGCTGGCAATTGCCTATGGTGTAATCGAGGCCCATGGAGGCTCGATTGATATTGAAGATGCCAATCTTGACGGCGGTCGCGGAGTAGGGGCGTGTTTCACACTGACCGTTCCTGTGCGATTGACCCCGACTGGCCCTGTTACGATAGGACGCAGCGCATGAAACGCACAGAGATGTCTGTCCCTTATGGGCGCAGCCGCATTCTCATCGTCGATGACGAGGCAGAAATCCTCGTGGCGCTGACGGATCTGCTGGAAGATGAATTCGATATCCTGTCGAGCACGGACCCTGTCGAAGCGCTGAGTTTCCTGAAGAAATCGCCCGATATTGCCGTGATCGTCTCCGATCAGCGCATGCCGAACATGACGGGCGATGTGCTGCTCAGCAAGGCACGCGAATTCTCCGACGCGCGCGGCATTCTCCTGACGGGCTATGCCGATCTGGCGGCTGTGGTCGCCGCTCTCAATCAGGGACGCATCCAGTTCTACGCCCACAAGCCGTGGGAGTCGGACTCGCTACGCGCGATGGTGCGTGAGGTGGCGGCCCATCACAGGCTTGAGCGGGCGCTGATGACCGAGCGCGTGCTGCTGCATGGCGCGATGGAATCCGTGCCGATGAATGTCGTGTTCTCGGAAGCCGATGGCACGGTGCTGCGCCATAATTTCGACGTGGATGCTCCCCTGAACGCCAAGGGCGATATCGAGGAGGACACGCTTTTCGACGAAGCGCTTCGTCCCGAGATATCGGCCATGCGCGAGGAGGCAAAGGCGCGTGACGAGGTGATGCGTCTCGTACCAGAGACGACACCGGCAGGCGTGCGCTGGCACGAGATATCCCGTCAGACGCTTCCCTGGCCACGCAATGCCTCAGGCGTGCCCTATCCCTCAGCGCAACGATGGCAGCTCAGCCTGGACAGGGACGTGACCGAGCGCCTGGCCATGGAAGAGCGCCTGCGTCAGGATGACAAGATGCATGCGCTCGGCACTCTGGCTGGCGGTATCGCGCATGATTTCAACAATCTGCTGACCGCCATGCTGGGATCACTTGAATTGCTGCAGGACATGACGCCGGCAAGCGATCCGATGGTGACCAAACTTTTCGACAATGCGCTCGACTCGGCGCGTCGGGGTACGGTGCTGACGCGACGTCTGCTGGAGTTCGGCCGCCCGAAACCGGTGGCGCTCAAGCCTGTGGATCTGGTCGAGCTGATCTGGAGTATGCGCGATCTGATCGTGCAAAGCCTCAGCCGCCCCAGTGACCTGCGCGGCGAGACGGGGCGATGCACGCTGGATCTTGATGCCGTGCCGCGTGATCTGCCGATCGCGCCCGTGCTCAGCGATTCGGGTCAGCTTGAGATGGCGCTGCTCAATCTGTGTATCAATGCGCGCGATGCGATGCCCAAGGGAGGGACGATCAGTATCCGCCTTGCCAGTGAAACCAATGCGGCAGGGGCTCCATGCGTCATCCTTACGGTGGAGGACCAGGGCTGCGGGATGCCGCCAGAAGTCGTACGTCGTATCTTCGAGCCTTTCTTCACCACCAAGGGGCTTGGAAGCGGAACGGGTCTTGGTCTCTCGACCATCTACGGGTTCCTGCAGCGCAGTGGCGGCGACATCCGTGTCGAGAGCGTCCCCGATCATGGCACGAGCATGATCGTGACATTGCCCGTCTGCGCGCTCGAGAGAGAGGACGCGACCGTTCCCGACAGGGCAGAGACGCAGCCCTCCAGGCCTTTGCGTATTCTGTTGGCGGATGATGAGCCCGGTGTCCGACTCGTGACCGCGCAGTTCCTGACACAGGATGGTCATCACGTTGTCAGCGTGCCAGATGGCGCCGATGTGATCAGCTTTCTCGAAAAGGGTGAGCCAGTCGATCTGGTCGTGCTTGATCTTCTCATGCCCGGCATGGGTGGGCGGGAATGCGGGCTGATGGTGGCGGCGCGTTATCCTGACCTGCCGGTACTTTATGTCAGTGGCTATGCCGATCCGCAGAATCTGCCTGCCCAGGCTTTCGTGCTCGGCAAGCCTTTCACCCCGCAGGAATTGCGTGAGGCAATCTGCACGACGATGCGCAAGCGAGGCTGAGGCATAGCACCTGACAGCGCCGGGCAGTCGTGCCGCCAGAAGAGGTTTCGATCTTGTCTGACGGCGCATACGGCTTATGTGAAGGAGCATGCAGAACTCATCTTCTCCCCATGACCCTGTTGGCTGGCATGGCACCACCATTCTCTGTGTCCGTCGTGATGGTCAGGTGGCCATGGCGGGTGACGGGCAGGTGACGCTTGGCCAGACCGTCATCAAGGGCAACGCCCGCAAGGTCCGGCGTATTGGGCCGAAAGGCGCCATTCTGGCGGGTTTCGCCGGTGCGACGGCCGATGCCTTCACGCTGCTCGAACGTCTCGAAGCCAAGCTTGAGCGTTATCCTGACCAGCTCGAACGCGCCTGCGTGGATCTGGCCAAGGACTGGCGGACCGATCGCTATTTGCGCCGGCTTGAAGCCATGATGGCGGTGGCTGATGCGCATCGCTCTTTCACCCTTACCGGCAATGGCGATGTTCTGGAGCCTGAAGACGGTATCATCGCTATTGGCTCCGGCGGCAATTACGCCCTGTCGGCGGCGCGTGCCCTGATCGATATCGAGGGGCTGACGGCAGAGGATGTGGCGCGCAAGGCCATGAGAATTGCAGGCGATATCTGTGTTTACACCAACCACTCCGTTCGGGTGGAACTGCTCGGCGGGGAGACGCTTTGATGGAAATTCCGAATTACTCGCCGCGCGAGATCGTTTCCGAGCTTGATCGCTTCATCATCGGGCAGAACGAGGCCAAGCGCGCCGTGGCCATTGCCATGCGTAATCGCTGGCGCCGGGCGCAGCTTGCTGACGGGCTGCGTGAAGAGGTCGTGCCCAAGAACATTCTGATGATCGGTCCGACCGGTTGCGGCAAGACCGAAATCGCCCGCCGACTGGCCCGTCTCGCGCAATCGCCTTTTCTGAAGGTCGAGGCCACGAAATTCACCGAGGTCGGCTATGTCGGTCGTGATGTGGAATCGATCGTGCGTGATCTGGTCGAAGTCTCGCTGACCATGCTGCGCGAAGCGCGGCGCAAGGATGTGAATGCCAAGGCCGAATTGGCTGCTGAGGCGCGCCTTGTCGATGCTCTGACGGGCGAGGGCGCTTCGGCTGACACGAAGACCAAGTTCCGCCAGATGCTGCGCAATGGTGAACTCGAGGACAAGGAAATCGAGATTCAGGTCGGTCGCGAGGCTGGCCCAGGCGACATGCCGGAAATGGCAGGCGGCACTGTCATGAATGCGGCGGCCTTCGGCGATCTGATGAAAAATCTGATGAACCGCTCGCCGCAGAAGCGTCGTCTGACCATTGAGGCCGCGCGTGTGCTGCTGATCCGGGAGGAGGCCGACCGGCTGGTCGACAGCGACGCCCTGACACAGGACGCCGTGCGTCATGCGCAGGATCACGGCATCGTCTTTCTGGATGAAATCGACAAGGTCTGCGCCCGCTCCGGCGAGGGCGGGGGGCGCAGTGGCGATATCTCTCGCGAAGGCGTCCAGCGCGATCTGCTGCCGCTGATCGAGGGCACGACCGTCACCACCAAATATGGTCCGGTCAAGACGGATCATATCCTCTTCATCGCCTCAGGGGCATTCCACCTGGCGAAGCCCTCCGACCTGCTGCCTGAACTGCAGGGGCGTCTGCCTATCCGTGTGGAGCTGGCGGGTCTCACCCGTGATGATCTCAAGCGTATCCTGCTCGAACCGGAGCACTCGCTGCTCAAGCAATATGTGTCGCTGCTGGGCACGGAGAAGGTAACCCTGATTTTTGAGGACGGCGCTGTCGAAGCGCTGGCCGAGCTGGCTGCGGATATCAATGAGCGCGTCGAGAATATAGGTGCCAGACGCCTGGCAACAGTAATGGAGCGCCTGCTGGAAGATATCTCGTTCCGTGCTTCCGATTGTGGTGGTGAAACGATTACCGTCACGGCGCAGGATGTTCAGGAGCGTGTGGCTCCCCTTGCCAGCAAGGGCGATCTGAGCAGGTTCATCCTGTGAGCGGCGCGGTTCAGGCACCATGGGTGCAGCCGGTCGACGGGTCGGCAGAAGAGGCCATTACCGCGATCAGCGACGAGCTGGCCATGTTCGACGACTGGATGGATCGTTACGAGTATATCATCGAGATGGGGCGCGGATTACCGGGTTTTCCTGCCGAATGGCAGAATGACGCCCATCGCGTGCCGGGTTGCCAGAGTCAGGTATGGCTGGAGGCGCACGAGGCCGATGGCAGGCTGTATTTCGCCGGAGCCTCGGACGCCGCTATCGTGAGCGGGCTCGTTGCACTTTTGCTGCGTGTCTATTCAGGGCGGAGCAAGGCCGAGATCGAGGCAACAGATCCGAAATTCCTGCATGATCTGGGATTGGTGAAAGCGCTCTCGACAAACAGGGGTAATGGTGTGGAAGCCATGGCGCAGGCGATACGCGCCCGCGCCCGTGCCTGAACGAAAAAAGACCCGGCATTGCATTGCCGGGTCTTTTTGTTTCTGGTCCGGTAAAGAAGCTTTCGCGTCCGGATCAGTTCTTGCCGGGCGCGCCATCGGCGGGCGTTGCTGCCGGGGCCGCCTTGGTATCGTCCTTAGCGGCAGTATCAGCCTTGCACTTCGTGAACTTGCCCTTGGCGTCACGACATTTCTCAGCCTTTGGCTTCTCGCATTTTGTGAATTTGCCTGTGGTGGCGTCACGACACGGCTTGGCGTAGGCGACTGGTGCAGCGATCGCGCCGCACAGAAGGGTCAGGGCGAGAAATCCACGGAGCATGGCTCATTTCCTTCGTTTGAGAGTGTTGAAACACTCTGACATTATTTACGCAGGTGCAAGGGTTTTTGCCTGCGTCACAAAACCTTCCCGGCCCGACGAGCAGTCACAAAAAAACCCGCCAGAAGGCGGGTTTTTCCGTTGGTCTGCTGAACCGGTTCAGTTCGGCAGAGCGTAGGCGATGACGTAATCGCCCATCTTGGTGCCGAACGAACCATGGCCGCCAGCATAGGTCACGATGTACTGCTTGCCATTGACAGAGTAGCTCATCGGGGTGGACTGGCCACCAGCGGGCAGACGGTCCTGCCACAGTGTCTTGCCGGTCGTGACGTCATAGGCGCGGATGTAGAAATCCAGCGTCGAGGTCAGGAATGCGACGTTGCCAGCCGTGGTGAGCGGGCCACCGAGGCTCGGCACACCGATCTTCAGCGGCGGAAGCTGCACGGGCAGCGAGCTGCTGTAGAGGCTGTCACGCAGCGTGCCATTGCGGTGCTGCCAGATCACCTTGTTGGTACGCAGGTCGATACCGGCCATGTAGCCCCACGGCGGACGCTTGCACGGGATGGGCAGACCCAGCTTGGTGGTGATGGGGTTCAGGAACGGGCTGAGCATGACGGCATAAGGCGCGCCGTAGTTATGCTGCAGACCGGTCTCGCCACCGGAGCCCTTTCTGTTGCCATCTTCCGGCCAGAGCGGGTTACCCGGACCACGGGGAACGAGCTTCGACACGAAAGGCAGGGCGATCGGGTTGGAAATGGCGATCTGACGCTGCGGATCGACCGCAAGGCCACCCCACTCGAAGATGCCGAGATTGCCCGGGAAGATGAGCGAGCCGCGTTCTGAAGGGGCAGTGAACGTGCCTTTGTAGTCGAGCTGATGGAACGCGACGCGACAGATCAGCTGGTCGAACACGGTGCCGCCCCACATATCCTTGCCCGTCAGCAGGGCCTTGGGACGGAGGGTCAGGTCAGAGAAGGGCTGGGTCGGTGCGACGTGATCGCCCTTGACCACGTCCTGCGGAACCGGAAGTTCGGGAGCAGGCACGACCAGCTTGCCGTCACGACGATCGAGCACGAACACATTGCCCGTCTTGGCCGGCGCGTAGATGGTCGGGATGACGGTGCCATCCTTCTGCGTGATGTCGACAAGGCTCATCTGGGCCGGCAGATCCATGTCCCACAGGTCGTGGTGAACGGTCTGGTAGCTCCAGGCCAGCTTGCCGGTATCGGCATGCAGGGCGAGAATGGCCGAGGCATAACGCTCTGCGTCAGGCGTACGGTTGCCGCCCCACTGGTCAGGCGTCTGCACACCGGTCGGGATGTAGACGAGACCCAGATTGGCGTCATAGGACGCGGTGATCCAGGAATTGGGCGAGTTGGCGACGTATTTGTGGTCACCCGTCGGCATTTCGTTCGGATCGGGGTTGGACGGGTCGAACACCCAGACCAGCTTGCCGGTGAACAGATCGAATGCACGTGTGACACCCGACGGTTCCTTTGTGGATCCGTTATCGGTCACGGCACCGGAAACGATGACAACCTTGTCGGTCACGACCGGAGGCGATGTCGGCTCATAGCCGCCAACATGGTCATACGGCATGAAGGGCGTGCGCAGATCGATTTCGCCGTTCTTGCCGAAGCTCGGGCAGGCCTTGCCTGTCTGGGCGTCGACGGCAAACATGCGACCATCATTGACCGGAAGGAAGAGGCGCTCATGGCACTCATCCGGCGCGGGCGTACCATCGGATGTCACGGCGCTGGCGTCGGACTTGTGATAGGTCACGCCACGGCAGGTGAGATGCTGGAAGCCGGGGTTGACGTAGAGATGAGGGTCGAACACCCATTTCGTCTTGCCGGTTGCCCCGTCGACAGCCCAGAGCTTCTGGTGAAGCGAGCAGAAATACAGCGTGCCATCGACTGCCAGCGGCGTGGCTTCGTTGGTGGCTTCGCCCGGATCGTTCGGCCCCTTCAGGTCGCCTGTGCGCAGGGTCCAGGCAACCTTGAGCTTGCTCACATTGTCCGAGTTGATCTGCGTCAGCGGCGAGAAACGATCGCCATACTGCGTGCGGCCATAGGCATGCCAGTCACCATCGGGCACCTGCGACGCATCGCTGCCTGCAGCGGCGATCTTGTCTGTCGGCAGATTGCCTTCCTTGTCGCCCGGGTCCTGCACGAACGCGAAGATCACGACGATCAGGGCGAGAAGAACGCTGCCGGCGAGGGGGAAGGTGGCCAGGCGGCTCGTGGTGATCTGCCGGCTGACGAAGGGCAGAAGCAGCCAGATGCCGAGGATGACGATGACGTCACCGCGGGGGACGAGAGACCAGAAATCGATGCCGATTTCGCCAATCGCCCAGGCAAGGGAGCCGAGGATGATAAGGGTGTAGAGCCAAAAAGCCGCCGGGCGGCCGGTCCAGACAAGATACGCGGTGGCCAGAAGGGCTATACCGCAGACTGCATAATAAGGGGTGTCGCCATAGCTCAGGAGCCAGACACCGCCGAGTGTCAGATAGATGCCAACGAGGGCAAATATGACGGCGGTGAGGGCTGCCCAGAACCGCGGCCGGGAAACCGTGTTCATGCGTCGTCCTATATGAGGTTTCGTGGTCGGAAACGTTGTGAAAAGAGACCGCGTGGTAAAAGGCGCAAATGTTGATCTACGTCAAGAACGTCCCACATTATGGTTAAGGTCCCGTCTAACCTAAAGTAAATGTTTATGCGCGTTAAAACGGGTTGTGCGGAGGCAGGATATCCTATAGGTGCCCCCTTTCGAACGCGCGTCCAGGCGATGGTAGGGCATGCCTGGCCGCTTGGTGGTGGTTGCGAGTGATTGCGACAAGCCGCCTGATATGTCGAGAGGAGAACGAAATGCCCAAGATGAAGACCAAGTCGTCGGTCAAGAAGCGGTTCAAGATCACCGCGACCGGCAAGGTGATGTGCGGTCCCGGCAACAAGCGCCACGGCCTCATCAACCGTCCGCAGAAAATGAAGCGCACCAATCGCGGCCCGCAGACCATGACGGACATGGATGCGAAGACCGTGAAGCAGTGGGCCCCCTACGGACTGGCTTGAGGAGCAATATAAATGGCACGTGTTAAGCGCGGCGTAACGACGCACGCCCGTCACAAGAAGGTTTTGGATCTCGCCAAGGGTTACCGCGGCCGGTCTTCCACCAACTATCGTATCGCTCTTGAGCGCGTCGAGAAGGCTCTTCGTTATGCCTATCGTGACCGTCGCAACAAGAAGCGCGATTTCCGCGCTCTGTGGATCCAGCGTATCAACGCTGCCGTTCGCGAGCAGGGCCTGACCTACAGCAAGTTCATCAATGGTCTTGCAAAGGCCGGCATCGAAATCGACCGTAAGGTTCTGGCCGCCATCGCATTCGATGACGCAGCAACCTTCGCCGAAATCGTGAAGCTGGCGCAGATGGCTCTCGAGCAGCCTGCCCAGGAGCAGACGGCTCAGGCCTGATCTGCCGCTTTTCGGATTTGCCGATTTGCAGATTTGATAGAAAACGGGTCGTCCTGTATCAGGACGGCCCGTTTTCTTTTTTGACGGTACCACCAGACGAACGATGGGACAGGCAGTGATGGGCGATGATCTGGAAGCGCTGAGAAGCGAAACTCTCGAAGCGTTGGCGCAGGCGCAGGATCACGCCGCCTGGGATGCCATTCGTGTCGGTGTGCTGGGCAAATCCGGCCGCCTGACACGACTGCTCAAGGAACTGGGCAAGATGAGCCCGGAAGAGCGCAAGGAACGCGGTCAGGCGCTGAACCGCCTGCGCGATGCGCTCAACACTGCGGTCGAGCAGCGTGGCCAGGAAATTGCCGAGGCAGCCCTCGAATCGCGTCTGAAATCCGAGCAGGTCGATGTGACCCTGCCGGCACCGGCGACTCCGCTCGGTCTTGTCCATCCGATCAGCCGTACCATTGAGGAAATGACGGCCATTTTCGGGGCGATGGGATTCAGCGTTGCCGAAGGGCCGGATATCGAGTCCCAGTGGCACAATTTCTCGGCGCTCAACACGCCTGACCATCATCCGGCACGCACCGAGCACGATACGTTCTATCTGCCCGCCACGCATGAAGACGCTCCGGCGCGCGTGCTGCGCACCCAGACATCTGGCGTTCAGATTCGCACCATGCTGACCCAGGAACCGCCCATACGCATCATCGCGCCGGGTCGCACCTATCGCGCCGATCATGATGCCACTCATTCGCCGATGTTCCATCAGTGCGAAGGGCTCGTTATCGACAAGGGAATCACGCTTGGTCATCTCAAGGGCTGTCTGATCGAGTTTCTTCGCGTTTTCTTCGACAAGCCGAATCTACCGGTGCGTTTTCGCGCGTCGTATTTCCCGTTCACCGAACCCTCAATGGAGGTCGATATCGGCTGGTCGCGCCAGACGGGCGAGATCGGCGGTGGCACGGACTGGCTGGAGGTTCTGGGGTCGGGCATGGTGCATCCGCGTGTTCTGGCCAATTGCGGCCTCGATCCCGCCATCTGGCAGGGCTTTGCCTTCGGAATGGGAATCGAGCGTCTGACCATGCTCAAGAACGGCATTCCCGATCTGCGTTCCTTCTATGATAGCGATCTGAGATGGCTGCGCCATTACGGCTTCTCCTCCCTGTCTTCCGCCAGCCTCGCAGAAGGAGTCTGAGACCATGAAATTCACTCTTTCCTGGCTGCGTGAGCATCTCGATTTCACCGCATCGCTCGACGAGATCCTGAGCGCCCTCAATACGATCGGTCTTGAGGTCGAAAGCGTCGAAAATCCGGCTGACAGCCTGCGCGGATTTCGTGTTGCGAAAATTCTCGAAGCGCATCGCCACCCCGATGCCGACCGTCTTCAGGTCTGCGTCGTGGCCGCTGGCGGCGACTATGAAAAAGTGCAGGTTGTTTGCGGCGCTCCCAATGCACGCACCGGGCTGCATGTGATTTTCGCCCCGCCGGGCACGTATATCCCGGGAAGCAATATCACCATCAAGGCTGGCAAGATTCGCGGTCAGGAAAGTGGCGGCATGCTCTGCTCGCTGCGTGAGCTGGGTCTGGGCGCTGAGTCAGACGGTATTGCCGAACTGCCAGAGACGGTCGTGCTGGGTCAGGCCTATGCCGATTATGCAAAGCTGGACGATCCGGTGATCGATATCTCCATCACCCCGAACCGTGGTGATGCGTTGAGCGTACGTGGCATCGCCCGCGATCTGGCAGCCTACGGAATCGGTCATCTCAAACCCTGGCTCGTGGAGACGGTCGAAGGTCGTTTTCCTTCCCCGATTTCATGGAATATTCAGTATGAAACAGCGTGCCCCTTCATCGCGGGCCGACTGGTTCGCGGTGTAAAGAACGGCCCGAGCCCCGACTGGCTGCGCCAGAGGCTGGAGTCGATCGGGCTGAAGCCCATTAGCGCGCTGGTGGATATAACCAATTTCCTTACCTTCGATCTCGGACGCCCGCTTCATGTCTTCGATGCGGCAAAGATCAGCGGGACGAGTCTGTCCCTGACGCGCGCTGCGCGTGAGACTTTCCGCGCGCTCGACGGACGCGATCTGGTGCTCGGCACCGATGATCTGGTCATTGTCGACCAGGCTGGTGTTCAGTCTCTGGCCGGATTGATCGGCGGTGAATCGACGGGCGTCTCAGACGAAACCTGCGACGTGTTCATCGAAGCAGCTCTTTTCGACCCCGTGCGCATCGCTCTGACCGGGCGCCGTCTTGCTGTGCACACGGATGCGCGTCAGCGTTTCGAGCGTGGAATCGACCCGGCGCTGGTGCTGTCCGGGCTTGAGGCAGCAACACGGCTGATCCTGTCGCTCTGCGGCGGCGAGGCGAGCGAAGTGACCACTGCCGGAAATCTTCCTGACTGGCATCGCGAGGCTTGGCTGCGTTTCGAGCGTCTCGAAAGCCTTGGCGGCGCACAGATCGAATCCGATGAGGCGGTGCGCATTCTCGAGCATCTGGGCTTCGAGGTGAAGGAGCGCGACGACGCGCGTGCCTGCTTTGCCGTGCCGTCATGGCGTAACGATGTGGCCATGGGGGTGACGCTCGACCAGGCGCCGCATCTCGACCCGGATCAGGCCCGGACGGCAGCGTCTTCTGTTCACGCCATTGAGGCAGAGAACGACCTGATCGAGGAAGTGCTGCGTATCCATGGTCTGGATCTGATTCCGCCACAGGCCCTGCCGCAAAAGACCGCCATCGCCGGCCCTGCCGTGACGCCCGCACAGAAGCGTCTCGGCGAGCTGCGCCGTCTCTGCGCGATGCGTGGCCTTGTCGAGACGGTCGGATTCTCTTTCGTCTCGCATGAAGATGCGCTCCTGTTCGGTGGTGCCCCGGAAGGGTTGCGCCTGCTGAACCCGATCGCCTCCGATCTCAACCAGATGCGCCCGACACCTCTGGTCAATCTGGTGCGCGCCTGGCAGCGCAATGCGGCGCGCGGTTTTGCCGATGCAGCCCTTTTCGAGATTGGACCGTCTTTCCACGCCGATGGTCAGAAACTGGTGCTGGCAGGTCTTCGTGGTGGTGAAACGCCGCGTCGCCCCGGTGCGCGGGCTCAGGTTAGAACGCTCTGGGATGCCAAGGCCGATCTGATGGCGGCACTGGATGCGCTGAAGCTCCCGGCCGAGGCGCTCAGCATCACAACGGATGCGCCGGGCTATTATCACCCTGGCCGTTCGGGCGTCGTGCGTCAGGGGCCCAAAATGGCTCTTGGTTGTTTTGGCGAACTGCATCCCCGGGTGACCCGGGCGATGGGGATCGATGGCACGCTCGTGGTCTTCGAGATCTGGCTCGATGCCGTACCGCTACCGAAGGTGAAGCGTCGTCAGGCACCCTCTCTGTCTGCCTTCCAGCCGATCAGCCGTGATTTCGCCTTCATCGTGGCGCCCGGAATGGAAGCGCAGGCTGTGCTCAAGGCAGCGCGCGGGGCTGAGCGGACGCTCATTACCGATGTCAGCCTCTTCGATGTTTATGAAGGGGCGCCGCTCGAAGCCGGTCATCGCTCTCTCGGCATCGAAGTGACCCTTCAGCCGGTCAAGGCGAGCCTGACCGATGAAGAGATCGACGCCGTGTCCGAGAAAATCATCGCTGCTGTTGCCAAGGCAACCGGCGCAACCCTGAGGCGCTGAACGCTCATGCCCCATTCGCTCATCGCCCCTCGTGTCATCTGGCTTCTGGCAGGTGAGGCCAGTGGCGATGTGCTCGGGGCCCATCTCATGCAGGCGCTGCACGCGCGCGATCCGCATCTGATCTTTGTCGGGATCGGCGGACCACGCATGGAGGCTCTGGGGCTCAACAGCCTGTTCCCCATGCGCGATCTGGCCGTCATGGGACTGGTCGAGGTGCTGCCTCGAATCAGGCAGCTGTCGCAGCGCCTCAATGAGGCGGTGAATGATGTGGTGCTGCGTCAGCCGGACATGATCGTCACGATCGACTCCCCCGGTTTTGCCCTGCGCTTTCTCAAGCGGCTACGCGATCAGAATGTCCCGAAGATCCATTATGTCGGCCCTCAGGTCTGGGCCTGGCATGAAAAGCGCGTTCATAGTTTTCCCGAACTCTGGGACAGGCTGCTCTGCCTTCTGCCCTTTGAGGTCGAGTGGTTTGCCCAGCGCGGGGTGGCGGTCGATTTCGTAGGCCATCCCGTTCTGCAATCCGGTGCCGATCAGGGCGACGCGAAGCGTTTCAGGCTGCGTCATGGGCTTAGCGACAACGCGCCCGTGCTGATCCTGATGCCGGGTAGCCGTCGCTCGGAAGTGCCGCGCCTTCTGCCGGTCTATGGCCATATGTTGTCGCTGCTGAAGAAGCGCCTGCCAGATATCTGCCCGGTGCTGCCGCTCTCTCCTCTCGTCGCCCAGACGGTGAAGGCCGCCGTCGCGAAATGGCCGGTCAAGCCGATCATCGTGACCGAGCTGCATGACAAGCATGACGCCTTTGCCGCAGCCGGGGCGGCGCTGACGAAATCGGGCACGTCAACGCTTGAGCTCGCTCTGGCTCATGTGCCCATGGCGGTCGCTTATCGCGTGAACCCTGTGACGGCCTTCATGGCGCGCCGCATGATCAAGGTGAAATATGTCGCCATGGTCAATCTGCTTGCCGGGCGCGAGGTGGTGCCTGAACTGCTTCAGGAACGCTGCACACCAGAGCATCTTGCCGATTCGGCCTACGCGCTTCTGACCGATCCTGCTCTGGGTGAGGCGCAGAAAACTGCGTTCGACGCCGTCATGGCCCAGCTCAGACCGACGGAATCGGACAGGCACAACGGCACGCCTTCCGATGCTGCAGCGGAAGCCGTACTGCGCATTCTGAACGAGAAGTCACGCAGCACAGGCAAAGACGTAGCCGCGGAGCGGGAGTAGCGCCTTCCTAGTGGCTTTTGCCGTAGAGCGCCTCGGCCGAGATTTCGGGGGCAGTGGTATCGCGCAGCCCCTCTGGCGTGACCTCGTGGTAAAAACAGCTTCGGCGTCCGGTGTGACAGGCGACGCCTTTCTGCTGAACAAGAACCAGCACGGCATCGCGGTCGCAGTCGATACGCGCGGAAACGAGTTGCTGCGTCTGACCCGAACTCTCGCCCTTGCGCCAAAGCGCATTGCGGCTGCGTGAGAAGTAGCAGACCCGCCCTGTCGCAAGCGTTTCAGCCAGAGCCTCGCGATTCATCCAGGCGAGCATCAGGATCTCATGCGGTGCCTCTGCAGACTGGGCAATGGCAGCAATCAGCCCGTCCTTGTCGAATTTGACCGTATCGAGGACGCCTTCCAGCGTCTGCTGGTCGGGGGGGGAGTAGTTCATGGTGTTTCTTCTCTGAACCAGTCGGGTCGTTGGGGGGTGAGGGTCAGTCCCTCATGCAGGATGTCTTTTGACCAGACTTCGCGACGCAGGAGGGCAAGGCCGTGCGTGCCGACGCTGCTGCGCATCTGACCGATCTCGCGATCACCCTCCATCAGCAGTGTACCGGGCGGCGGCAGGGTGTGATCGCTGCGTACGGGTACAAGGCGTTTCTTGACCAGTCCGCGATAATGGGTGCGCGCTGTGAGTTCCTGACCCATATAGCATCCTTTCTGGAAGGAAATGCCGTTGAGCCAGTCGAAATTGGCTTCGATCAACAGGGTCTTTTCAGTCTCGCAATCGCTTGAATCAGTTAGGCCAAAGGTCAGGCGGTGGCTGTGATAGGCGGTGAGGGCCTCGGCATTGCCTGCGCTCTCGGCCGGGGCAATACGGCGAGAACCGGCCGTGTCGAGCCTCGGATCGGGCCGTGCATCGCTGGCAGTTTCACCGTCCCAGAGCGCCTCGACGGCAAGGGTAGTCTGTTCGATCTGGACATCGGCCCGCAAACGGAAGCGCGAAAGCCGCGTGCAGAGAAAGGCCGCGTGATCTGCGGGGACATCGAGGTGAAGAACATCGCCACTATGCCAGATAAAGAAATCCGAGAGGTAACGCCCCTGCGGCGTCAGAAAGCCTGACCAGACCAGTTTTTCAGAATCAGCCAAGGTTACGTCATTCGAGACGAGCCCCTGTAGAAAGCTCACCCTGTCCTGACCGCTTACGGAGAGGACCGAGCGATCCGTGAGCCATGCTCTTGCCATTATGGTTCTCCATTTCGGACAGTATTGATAGGAGATGCGGATTGCAGCGTCATGAAACAAGAGAGAAGATGTGAACGCGACGCATAGGTTATTCGCACGTTAGGTTGTCAACGCAAGTCATTCCCCTCGGAAGGGGAGATCCTGGGAGGCGTGATTCTTGCCTGTTTCCGAGATTATAGATCCGGCTGATCCGGAAGCCGAAACAAGAAGGCGCCGTTTGATCGAGCTCGTCGCTCCCATTCTTGGGGTTGTGCTCGTTATTGTGGTGATCGTCATCGTCACGCTGCACTCCTACCACAAGACACGCAATGGCGTGATCTCGCTTTCCCAGGACCTGCTCAGCGAAGAACAGAAAAACATCACGCAAGAAGTGTCGGATTATCTCGCGCCAGCTCCGGCAACCGCCATCGTGGCACGTGATCTGCTGACCGACCCTGTCACCGATGAACCTCCCAGGGTCTTTCTGGCGTATGGCGCCTCCATGCTACGCAATGTCACCCAGGTTGAAAGCTTTTATCTGGCTGATGATCGCGGGTCCTTCTGGTTTATTGATCGCGCCCCAGAGGCAATCAGCGATGGTATGGAATGGGTGCATCTGCTGCACGACAAGAACGTTTTCAGACACTGGTATTACGACAAGGGCGGCAAGCTCGTTCGCGTCATGGATACGCCGGGAAAGGATTATGACCCGCGTCAGCGCCCCTGGTACAAAGGGGCCTTCGAGCATCCCGATCTGAACTGGTCCGATCCTTATCCGACCGTCGCGACCGAGCAGCTGATTGTTACTGCAGCGAGCGTTCTCCATACATCTGACGGTCATCAGGCAGTTTTTGCGATCAATATTTCCCTGAACCGGCTGACTGATTTCCTTGCGGCCATCAAGATCGGAAAAAGCGGTAAGGCGGTCGTGGTAGACAAGGAAGGCCGCATGATAGCGGGCAATAATCTGCTCGATGTGGCACGCAAGGCCGATTGGCAGTTCGACAAGATGCTGCTCGATCCGCAGACGCAACCTGTCTTCACCAGAGCGCTCTCCCTGTTCCACATCTATGGCGCGGGGGTGCACCTCATCAAGGCGCATGACAAGCAGTATGTCACCATCATGGCCTCGCTGCACAAGATAAGGCCGGGTTGGGTCTTGCTGCTGAATGCGCCCGAAGACGATTTTGCCGCCTTTGCGGCGGCCGCTGGACGGCAAGGACTTCTCTTTTCGCTTGTGATTGTTGTGCTTGCGGCGCTTCTGGCGGGTTTTCTGGTGCGTCAGAATCGCAGGACTGAGCGTCTTCGACGGCAGATCGGCTTTGAGCGTGCGCAGGTGAAAGCGGAGAGCCGGGCTCTCAATGCGATGGCGGGGACACCTCATCTTCTGGATCCGACGCAGGACGCCCCCCTCCTTACCCAGAGACTGGCAGAACTCGCAAAGGCGAGACGTGTAGGGTTCTGGCGCTCCGTCGGTGACGATGAGCGGCTGCTTTGCGAGGATTCCTATGACAGTGCTACCGAAGCGCATAGTGCTGGCATGGAGTTGTCGCATAGCGATCTGAAGAACTTCTTTACGCAATTGATGGCAGGTGAAGTGATCGAGAGCGATCATGCCGCAAGCCAGGAAGGCCTGCGCACGTTCCAGCGCATGGTCATGGCGCAGATCGGCTCAAAATCGGTCTATATCCAGCCTATCCTCGCGCGCGGCCTTGTTATCGGCATGGTCGTGCTTGAAGACGCGATCCGGCCCCACGCAGTGTCGCATATCATCGCTATTGTTGCTGAGGTTGCGGCCATACGGTTTGCGGCCATGCGCGAAGATGAAAGCAGCACAGCAAAGCCGACCCCGCAGCGCCGTGAGGAATCCACGAGCATTAGAGCGCGCTTGAGCGAGGGGTTTATCGCTGCGCCAGAGAGGCGGGATGTCGGTGAGCTTGCCTCTGGTCAATACGCCATGGTGCCTGTCGCAACGGTGCTGTTTCAGGACTCCACGACCGAAAGCGACGTTGCCCTGATTCCGATCGTGCAGGATCTTGTTGAAAAATTTCAGGAGGTGGTCCAGCAGCAAAATCTGTTTTCCGCTCAGGTTCTGGGGAGCCGCCTCGTTCTGATCGGCGGGTGTTCGCAGGAGCCTGATCCAGAGGCCGCGCGTCGTGTGGCCGATGCGCTTCTTGCGTTGCGCGAGCTGGCTCTGATCACTTTGTCCGATGCCGATCTGACGCCGAATTTCCGGATCGGCCTTGATGTCGGCCGTGCCTTCGGGGCAACGCTTGGCAAGGAGCCGGAGGTGTTCAACGTCTGGGGCGAGGCGCCGCAGACGTCCGAGCTTCTGGCCGTCAGCGCACCCGACGCGGGCACTATCCAGGTATCGGAAGCGGCCCATGCGCTGCTGCGCGATTTTTATCTCTTCCGACCGCGCGGCATGTTTTATCTGCCTGCGTTGGGTATCACCAATACTTATGTGCTGGCGGCGCGGCGGTGAGAGAAGAGCTTCCTTTTTATCGGCGCTTTCTGCGCCGTCTGGGCGGGCTGACACGACGACAGCTTCGCTTCACACTCATGCTCGTCGGCGCAAGCTGGGGGGTTGTGCGAGAAGCATCTCGCCCCACCTCATGGCGTCGCACCGTCATTTACGAATTCAAGAGCACGCTGCGTCAGTCGGCAGGAGGCGGGCTTTTCAGCACGCTTTTCACGGCGGCGCTGACGGGGTTCGGCATTGTGGCGCAAGCCATCTACTGGCTCGGCATTGCGGGAATGGCCGATACGACGGATTCTCTCCTTGCGACGGTTCTGGTGCGTGAAATCGCGCCTGTTCTGGTTGGCATCATCCTGCTCGGCCGGAGCGCCATGCTCAGCCTGACGCAGCTTGGGCAGTTGACGATCGGGGGCGAGCTTCGTGCACTTCAGGCTCAGGGCATCGATCCGTTTCTGACGCTGGTGATGCCGCGCGCTCTGGCGACAATGCTCGCCTCGTTCACACTTGGCGTTGTGTTCAGCGTTATCGCGCTTTCAGTGGGTTATGGCGTCTGCCGACTGCACGCCATTATCACGATGCCACTCTGGACGTTTCTTTACGATATTGTCGGCGCCATGAAGCCGATCGATTATCTCGGCATTCCGCTCAAACTGGTTCTCAGCGGATTTCTGCTCAGCCTGACTACCCAGCTGACCGGTCTCGACGCCACGCGCAGCGATACGCTGGCAACGCTGCTGCCGCGTGGCTTTGCCCGCGGCATTATGGTGATCATGATCGTGAATGTCGTACTCGGGGTGGCTGTCGCATGAGCGATGATCTTTCTGCCGTGCTGGAATTGAAAGAAGCCCTGCCGGTTTTTGAAGAAAGCGGCCTGGCGTCTATTCCTTATTCTTTGCGGCTCATGCCCGGCGATTGCTTGTTGATCGCCTGCCGCGATCCGCTGCGGACCACGCGTTTTGCCGATCTGTGTAGCGGATTGACGCCACTCGTGTCGGGTCATGCGCTGTGTCTTGGCCTCGATTGGGAGAAGCTCGCCGAAACGCGCGCCTGGGCGTTGCGTGGCAGGATCGGGCGTGTGATGCAGCAGGGGGCCTGGATCGATCTCTTCGGAACCGATCTGAATATCCTTGTCCAGCAGCTGCATCACACGCGCACGCCGACGCAGGATCTCGTTGATGAAGCGACGGCTCTTGCCCGGCGCTTCGGACTTCCGGGTTTGCCGAGCCTGGCGCCCGGCAGGCTGAGCAAGGCCGATCGGGCAAAGGCTGCCTGCGTCAGGGCCTTTCTGGGAGAGCCGCGTCTGCTTCTGCTGGAAGACCCAGTCGAACAGGAGAATGCCGATATGATGACGGCCTTTCTTGCCGAACTGACGGCGGCACGGGAACGCGGCTGTGGTGTCATCTGGTTCTCGCGGGAGCCGGAACTCTGGCATGGCTACAATGCCATGGGCACGCAGCGTTTCAGATTGCTGGATGAAGGTCTGATGCCAATGAAGCAGGTGGTGTGATGTTTCGCGTACGCTCCAATTCCGAGGCCGATGGCCGTTCACGACCGCTGATGCGTATCCGCTACGCAGATGAATGGGTCGGCATTCTCGTGATGGCGACATTCGGTCTGTTCATTTTCGCGATCATCGAGGCCGGTGTGCTGCGCGACTGGCTGACGCCTTCCGGCAAGCTGCATTTCAACCTGCCGGAAAGTGGTATCGCCGGGCTCGCTGTCGGTAACGATATCGAGCTCATGGGCATTCGTATCGGGTCTATCCGCTCGGTGAAGATCAATCCGCATGGCAACATGTATGCGATTGCCGATATCGATCCGCAGTTCGAGCCCTATATCCGCAAGGACAGTCGCGCGATTATCCGTCATCGCTTCGTTGTGGCCGGCGCGAGCTATATCGAGCTGGAGCGCAGCAAGGGGCCGGCGATGGACTGGGAGTTTGCCGAGCTGGAGGCTACGGTCGAGCCCAACCCTGCCGATATGATCACCAAGACGATTGCCGATATCCGCGCTGGCATGATGCCCAGCCTGCATAATGCCGACAGGATCATGGCTGATCTGGCAACGGTTACGAACGCCATTCGTGCGGGGAAGGGATCGGTTGGCGGGATCATCATGGATGACAAGCTGCTCAACCATGCCGATGACGTTCTCAAGTCGCTGCAGGACTCAATCGAACGTCTGAAGCCCATCGAGGCACAGGTTTCGGGCGTGCTGAAGCAGACCGAAGGCACCATGAGCAATCTGCGCTCGAGCAGCAATGACGTGAAGAAGGCCACGCCGCAGCTCAAGGAGACGATGGCGCATATGAACGAGGCGAGTGCCCAGCTTCCCGCTCTGCTGACCCAGGCCCAGGCAACGGCGAACAGTCTCAAGAAACTGACCGACCAACTGCGCAGCCTGTGGATTCTGGGAGGCAGCTCAGGCAAGGCAACGCCACGCAAATTGCGCGCCGGAGATATCAAGCCATGAGATCCCAGACCCGAAGATACCGGGCTCTTGTAGCGGTCAGCGCTCTTGCTGGTCTGACTGCCTGCGGCGGCGCGGGCGATCATGGTGGGGTACGCACCGATCAGGACTACGCCAATGCCATGGATGTCGGGCGCGAAGCCTTCGACATGACCCGAGCCGAACAGGCCCGGACGCAGTTCCAGACGGCCTATGATCGTGCCCTGCTGCGTGACGATGCCGTGGCGATCGACGATGCGGGCTATAATCTGGGCGTGGCGCAGCTGGGCATGGGCGACCCGCAGGCGGCTCTGGGCACCGTTGCGCAGACACATCGTGCCCTGACTCTGCGCGGGGCGACGGCTGGCGCAGAGCTGGAGCTTGTTGCGATGGCGGCCTATTGTCGCCTTGGTCAGTATCAGGCAGCCCTTGACGCTGGCGGGCGTATTCAGACCAGCGATCCGGCGTTGAGTGAACGGCGCGCCTTCCTTACAGGGCTTGCCGCAGATGGGCTGGGGGATGTGAAAACTCTCGCCAGCGCGCGCGATGCCCTGCCGCATTCTGCCAAACCTCCTTTGCTCGAGCAGGCCGATCGCGCTGAAATCGAGTCCCGTCTGGCGCTGCGTCAGAGAGCCTATGACAAGGCCGAGAACGAGGCATTGAAGGCTGTAACCCTGCGTCGGGATATTCTGGATTATCGCGGTATGGCGCGCGGCCTTGATTGCGCAGCCAATGCGGCGAGAGGGGCAGGTCAGTTGAACAAGGCCGCTTCCTATGCCCAGCGCGCCGCAGAAAGCCGGGCCCAGGCTGAAAAGAAGCCCTAAGGCCGGTCTCTTGCGGCTCTGTTGGGGCATCCCTGTTTATCCGGAAGCGCGCGTCTGAGGCGGCCGGACCCGGTTTCAGGCAATCTTCGTTGGCTGCTTCGTCAGTGTCGGGCGTTTCATGGCCCTGACGGACATGATCGTCAGAAAGGCGCACGCAAAAAGCCCGGCGATAGAGGCGGAGCCAAACCACACAAGCACACCGGAAATCAGGTCAAGCTGGCAGCACAGGAGGGCAGCCAGAACGGGCAGGACGATCCGGCAAAGATGAAGGGGAAGGCGGGGTGCTGGTGCGATGCCCTGCACCCGCAGGAATTTGGGTTGCAGCATCGCATGGGCAAAGAGGGCAACGGCCCAGAAGGATGTGGCGATGATGATGATGATCATAGGGCGACAAGCCTGCGATGGATGAAAAGCGCTGCAAGACCGAAGCAGAAAACCGTCAGATCGACAGATTTATAAACATCGAAACCGTTGAGAAAACCGTTTGCGCTGCGTGTCAGCAGATCGAGCGGGAAAAGCGTCAGGGCGAAGGCCGCAAAAACTGCGCATTGCTCGTTCCAGCCTCGTCTCGGTTTCGCACTGAAGCTGCGCAAGGCAGCATGAATGAGGGTTACAGACCAGACAATAAAGAAGGTCCGGATCTCAAAGGCGCCGCGAGCAGGCAGATCCGACCAGAAAAGACGATTGGCCCAGAGATAGGAAAGACAGGCAAGAGGCAGGCCTGTCGTTACGGCAATGGTCAGCGTCTCGGCCAGACGGAACAGAAAATTTCGTGCCTTTTTGGGGCGGTGTTTCATCAGGAACAGGATCAGGCCGCCCGACATCATGATGCTGCCCACAAGGCCGGAAATGAAATAGAGCCAGCGCATGGGCAAGGATGCCCAACGAATGAAGTGCAGACCGCGCAGCACGCCGCCGATGCGGTGAAGATTATCCGGTATCTGGACGACAGCGATCTGGCTGCCGTCTTTCTCGGAAAAGGTCACGTGATCGCGCGACAGGGCGAAAGACGCGGAATCGGCTTTTGTCATCGATACCGTGCCCCGTTCGAACAGGACCAGACCCACCGTATCCGCTCCAAAAACGGCTTCGGCCTTGTGGAGCATCGGTGCGAGGGGAGCGAGGGCAGGAGTGTTCTGCCCGTTTTCGGGTGCCCGACCGCCCGGAGGATGTGCCGGTCGCTCATGGCCCGGCCTGCCATGATGCCCCATGCCGAACATCGGAAAGAGGCGCGGGGCGTGAATGACGGCGCCGGTATAGGCCATCATTGCCATGAAGGGCAGAAACAGCAGGCCTGCCAGAATATGCGCGTCCATCCAGGCGCGCGTCTTCGAGGCGAAGGGTCGGAACAGCAGGAGATCGGTCAGAATGCTGCGGAAATGGATGATGATCCCTGACACGACGGCCACGAGAAGGCCGATTGCAGCGATTTCGGTGAGCATGTTCCCCCAGAAGGGGCCGTAATAGAGGGAGTGGTGCAGGTCGAAAAAGAGCTGCCCGCCGCCAGTCTCACGCGTGAGAATGGGAAAGCCGTCCGCCGGATTATAGACTGTGCCGATAAAGGCATGGCCGTTGAAATACTGGACGCGCAGCATGGGGTCGCGCGGCGTTGGCAGGGTGATGAAGGCGTTCTCACCTTGGCTGCGCAGGTCCTGCGCCAGTCTGCCGATCCGATTGAGCGCGTCATCGCTCAGGGGGGATGGTTGATAGCGGGAAAGCTCCGGCTGCATCCAATGGGTCAGTTCGGTATCGAACAGAGCCAGTGAGCCTCCGGTGAATACGACAACCAGAATAAGCCCGCCGATGAACCCTACCCATTCGTGAAGCCATCCCATGCGGATGCGAAGCGTGTCGCGCATCAGAAGAGCCATCCGAGACAGGGGGCGAGCAGGGCCAGACTGGGCACGATATTACGCTTTCGGCGGGGCGGGATTGAGAAAATCACGAGCAGCAGGGCGGGCATAAGGGCAAAGGCGCACAGAAACCCGACATTCATGAAAGGCTCTCCGCCCATGCGGCGAAAGAGGGAGAGCACACCGATACCTGCAATATAGACGAACGCGATGCCCAGTATGAGCCGCAGGGTCCAGGCACGGATCAGCTTTCGGTCATGTTTTTTTTTGAGACTCTTTCGCATGTGGTTCCTGTGCAACAGGGCCTGCTTTTCCTGACGAAAGATCGCCGGAAGGGCCAAAGTTTAGTTGCGAGCGTTTCTTAATCGCGTCTATTTGACCGCGTCATTTACCCCTTGTCAATGAGATCGCCCTCTTGAACAGTTCGGCCCTGATTACCGTCAATCCTCTGCGCAAGCGCTCACAGCGCATCGCATTTTCTGCCCTTCTGATGATGTCTGCCGCTCTTGCCTGCGAGGCGCGCGCACAGGATCAGGCGAATGTTCAAGCACAGGCACAACAAAAACAAGGTAAACCCGATCAGAAACAGGCCGCCGCATCATCCGGGGGAAAAGAGTTGTCGTCGGATGAGCAGATCGAGGTGAAGGCACAGCGCCTGAACCGCATGGAAGTGAAGTCTGGCGGTAATCTCGGCGCTTTGGGCAACAAGAAGGGGCTCGATGTGCCCTTCAATGTGCGCAGCTATACCTCCGCCCTGATCCTGAACCAGCAGTCACAGACGCTGGGCGAAGTGCTGATGAACGATCCGACCGTGCGCACGACGCTGGGTTATGGCAATTTCTCGGAACAGTTTGTCATCCGTGGATTCCCCGTCTACGGCGATGATGTCGCGATTGACGGGCTGTATGGCATCACGCCGCGCCAGCTTGTCTCCCCCCAACTTTATGAGCAGGTTCAGGTTCTCAACGGTGCCAGTGCCTTCCTGAACGGCGCGGCACCTGGTGGCACGGCGCAAGGCGGCAACATCAATCTCGAATTCAAGCATGCGGGCGATACGCCTCTGACGCGTGTCACGGGCGACTATACGAGCTCGTCGATGGGCGGCGGTGCCGTCGACGTGGGGCGCCGTTTCGGTCAGGACAAGCAGTTCGGCGTGCGCATCAATGTGGCCGGTCGCAGCGGTGTTACGGCCATTGACCGCGAAAAGCGCCATCAGGTGGCTGTGGGTGGCGGTTTCGACTGGCACGATCGTGCCGACCGCACACGGGTAACCATCGACATGGCCTATGAGAACCAGGGCGTGAATGGCGGCCGCGGCGGTGTGTTCCTGAGCGGCGTCACCTCGGTGCCCAAAGTGCCGGGTGCAGGCACGAATTACGGTCAGCCCTGGACCTATACCGAGCTCAACTACATCTATGGCAAGCTCAAGGTTGAGCATGATTTCAGCAAATACCTGACGGCGTATGCGCAGTTCGGTGGTCTGGGGGGCAACGAAAAGGGTAATTACGGCAGCACCTACGTAACCAACAGCCAGACCGGCGCAGGCTATAACGGGGCGATGTACGTGCCCTATGTGCAGACGAATGAGAGCACACAGGCCGGACTCCGTTCACATTTCAACACTGGCGGCATCAAGCATGAAATCAATGCGGGTGGTTCTGGCCTGTGGGAGGAAAATGCTTCCGCCTATGCCCTCGCGCTGACGAGGCAGACAACCAATATCTATCGTCCGACACTTTATGATGCGTCACAGCCCGAGACTTATATTGGGGGGAATCTCAGTAATCCGCAGAAGAACAACACGACGCGTCTGTGGAGCCTGTTTCTCTCAGATACTGTCTCGGCATTTCATGACCGCGTAGCGCTGACGGCGGGCTTCCGTTATCAGGCCATCAAGACAGTTGCCTATAACTACGGCAAGAGCACGACGTCTTACGATCAGGGCGCGTTCACACCGGTTGTCGGTCTTGTGGTGCATCCCACGCGACAGACCTCAATCTAT
Source organism: Asaia spathodeae NBRC 105894 (assembly GCF_025994195.1). Taxonomy (NCBI): domain Bacteria; kingdom Pseudomonadati; phylum Pseudomonadota; class Alphaproteobacteria; order Acetobacterales; family Acetobacteraceae; genus Asaia; species Asaia spathodeae. The sequence goes on from NZ_BAPY01000074.1 coordinate 136,587, forward strand.
TTCAACCGTATCGAAGGGCTGGCACCCGGCCCGCAGGCCAGTGGGCAGGTCGTCAATCTTGGCCAGATTTTCCCGCCCTATCAGACGGTTCAATACGAACTCGGGGCAAAATACGATATCGGCCGGTTCTCGACCGCCGTGTCAATTTTCCAGATCGAGCAGCCCAATGCCTATACGTCTGCGATTGCAGGCACCACCACCAGCATCTTTTCGGTCGACGGATTGCAGCGTAACCGGGGTATCGAATTCACGGTCAATGGCGAGATCGTGAAGGGTCTGCGCTTCAATGGTGGCACGTCGATCATTGATGCCAGCCAGCGCCGTACATCGGGTGGACTTTATGACGGCAATCGCTCTATCGGCGTGCCGGGCTATACGATCAACGGCAATCTTGAATATGATCTGCCATTCATTCGTGGCGCGACGCTTACCGGGCGTGTGATCCAGACCGGCCACCAATATGCCGACAATCTCAACAAGCTGCGCGTACCGAACTGGACACGCTTCGATGTCGGGGCACGTTACAGCTTCGTGGTCGAGCACAAGGCCATCACGACCCGTCTTGGTGTCGATAACCTTGCCAATACGCGCTATTGGGAGAGTGCTTTCGGTGGCTATCTGCTTCAGGGCCTGCCGCGCACGTTCAAATTCTCTGTCACGGCCGATTTCTGAGCCACTGAAGACGAGAGGGGTGTTGATGCGCCTCTCGTTTTCATAAAGGTGCTACACGTCTCCTGTTCGTCGAAAAGCCAACCTTCGGGTTGGCTTTTTTTGTTGCCTCGTCTCCCTCCTGTCCGGGCGGGGAGAGGGCAGTGCGCGCCAGAAAAAACGGGTGCCCCGCTGTCATGGACAAAGCGGCTCAGGGGGGAGGTCTTCTGAGGCAGGATAGCAGGAAACTCTGGGGGCACGATTTGACCTGCGCTGGTGGCTCACTGTTCAAATCGCAGCGCTTGCTCTCTCCGCAGACAAGACTGGCAAATAACAGCACCCGTACAGGCCATAAGGCGCGGGACGATCAGGGAGAGTACGATTTCCTTCCGTGATCCGTGCCGATCAGCCGGAGAGAAATCATGAAAAAGGCCAGTCCCTCTCGGAACCGGCCTTTCCTGTCTCTATCGAGCGAAGGCGCTTAGTGCCCTTCGGTCATCGGCTTCATGCCGAGATTGGCCAGAAGCTTGCGGTCGCGGTGCTCTGCCGGGTTGGGGGTGGTCAGCAGCTTGTCACCACAGAAGATCGAATTGGCACCGGCGAGGAACACCAGAGCGTGGGCTTCGTCGCTCATCAGCTCGCGTCCTGCAGCCAGACGTACATGGCTGGCGGGCATGGTGATACGCGCAGCGGCCACGATGCGGGCGAAGGTGATGGGATCGACAGCCTCGGCTTCGGCGAGGGGCGTGCCCTCGACGCGCACGAGCAGGTTGATCGGCACGCTCTCAGGGTGCTGGGGCAGGGAAGCCAGTGTGGCAATCAGGCCAGCGCGGTCGCTCTCATCCTCACCCATACCGACGATGCCGCCACAGCAGACATTGATGCCGGCTTCGCGCACATTCGAGAGCGTGTCGAGACGATCCTGATAGGTGCGGGTTGTGATGATCTTGTCGTAATACTCGGGCGAGGTGTCGAGGTTGTGGTTGTAATAGTCGAGACCGGCCTCTTTCAAACGGCGTGACTGGTCGCCATCGAGCATGCCGAGCGTGACGCAGGTCTCGAGACCAAGCGATTTCACGCCTTCGATCATGGCGCAGACCGTATCGAGGTCACGTTCCTTGGGCGAGCGCCATGCGGCGCCCATGCAGAAGCGCCCGGCACCCGCAGCCTTGGCGGCGCGTGCTTCCGTCAGCACCTTTTCCACGGCCATCAGACGCTCGGCCTTCACGCTCTTTTCGTGCAGGGCACTTTGCGGACAATAGGCGCAGTCTTCAGGGCAGCCGCCCGTCTTGATTGAAAGCAGGGTCGAGATCTGCACGCGCGTCGGGTCGAAATAGGCGCGATGCGCCATCTGGGCGCGAAAGATCAGCTCCGGAAAAGGCAGGTCGATCAGGGCCGCCACTTCGTCGCGTGTCCAGTCATGCCTGATCTCGGGTTTCCAGCTTGCCTGGGTGCGGATTTCGCGGGGAAGGACCGGATCACGGGTCAGCGTATCGAGGGACATGCGGGGCATGGCTCCAAAATATTTGAAAATGAAAAAGCTCCGGCAGCGATGCCACAGCAAGGGGGCGCTTGTCACCCATCTGCGCGAGATGTCTACCCAAAATGGCGCATTCATGTCATCACTGCGTCATGAAACATTGGCGCATCGATCAGATGGATTGGGATGCTTTCGATGCATCCCGCGTGGACCCGGACATCATTCCGGTCATCAAGGCGGCGGCTGTGGTCGAGCGGAACGGGCTCGATTATGCGGTCTATCTCGGCAACGTCTTCGTGGGCGACCCGGATTTCCGTCAGGCAGCGGATAACTGGGCGGTCGAGGAGGTGCAGCACGGCGATGCGCTCGGCAAATGGGCCATGCTCGCTGACCCGAGCTGGGACTACATGAAGGCGTTTGAACGCTATCGCGCCACGTATCATATCGAGCAGGATGTCGATGCCTCGATCCGTGGATCGCGCACGGGCGAACTGATCGCGCGCTGCATGGTCGAGACAGGGACATCGTCTTTCTATACGGCCATGGCCGATGCAACGGATGAGCCGGTTCTCAAGGCAATCTGCAAGCAGATCGCTGCCGATGAATACCGGCATTTCAAGCTCTTCTACGACCACATGCATCGCTATCTGAAGCGTGAGAAGCTGAGCGTATGGCAGCGCACGAAGATCGCGCTTGGTCGTGTGACCGAGAGTGAGGATGACGAGCTGGCGACGGCTTATTACACCACCAATATGTCAGCCAACACGCCCTACGATCACAAGAAATGCATCGCTGCCTATATGGCGCGGGCAATGGGTTGCTATCAGCTCAAGCATATCAACCGCGTGACGAGCATGATCTTCAAGACCATCGGCTTTACGCCGCATTCGAAGGTTCAGGTGCTGGTTGCCAAGGCGATGTATCAGCTGATCCAGTTCAAGGCGAAGCGTTTCAGGCGGTCTCTGGCGACTTCCTAACGAAAGCGTTTTCTGTCCTACGACAAATTAAGCCCTCTCACGGTGCGTTCCTGCTCTAAGATGGATCAGAACCAACACCGTGGAGCGTTATGGCTGTGCTGTCTCATCTTTCACGCCTTACCCTTATGGGGGCGATCATTTCCGGTGGCGTGCTGACGCTTGCAGCAACGCCTGTCATGGCAGACCCATATTCCCTGCCGATCGCCTCATCGGGGCCGGTCGCCCTGCCTCCCGTCGCCGATGGCGGCACAATGGCCGCACGCGGCCTCGCCGCGCAGGTCGGTCTGCCGCAGTTTACCTCGCCAAGCTGGCGCCCCGGTCTGGTGCGCCATATCGTGATGTTCCGCTATAAATCGAGCGCGACGGCCGCCATGCGTGCCGAGGTGACATCGCGTTTTCTGAGGCTCGTGCAGGACTCACGTCGCCCCGATGGCACGCATCCGGTCAAGTCGATCGAAATGGGCGTGCAGAACAGCGGCGAGGGGGTCGATGCCGGGTTGCAGCAGGCCTTTATCGTGACCTTTGCCTCCGAAGGTGATCGCAACTTCTATGTCGGCAAACCCGTGATCATGGACCCGGCCTGGTTCGATCCGGCGCATGAGGCGTTCAAGACATTTGCAGCCCCGGCTCTGGAGCAGGTGGTGGTGTTCGATTTCGATGTTCTGGCCACGGCCAGTCTCGAGCCGAGTGGGCACAAGGGCACGTCGCACAAGGCTGGCAGCCAGACTCGCCGTTGAACAAAAACTGTCATAACGTTGCATAATGTGTCCCGCCTTACGGGAAGGCGGGACCTGAAGCTTATTTGTGGAAAAGGCTGCCTAGTGACCAGAAAAATGAAACGCGCTTCCTCGCTCTGGCTCGGTGCTGTCAGCGTTCTTGCTCTGACCGTGCAGTCTGCTTCGGCCCAGACGACCGCTCCGAAAGCCAAGGCCGATGACGCCAGCGTCAAGCCTTACGATCCGAGCTGGGGCTTCAACATGGCTGGCATGGACAAGGCGGTACGACCGGGCGACAATTTCTTTCAGTATGCCAATGGCACGTATCTGAAGAACATCGTCATTCCGGCAGATCGCGCCTCTTTCGGTCCGTTCATCATTCTTGCCGAGACGGCACGTGAGCGCGTGCAGAAGATCCTCAGCGAGGCGGGCAAGCATCCTGCCGCCGATCCGAAAACAACCGAGGAAAAGCTCGGCGCATTCTATGCGACTTTTCTTGATACGGCTCAGGCAGACAGGCTGGGTGCGACCCCGCTCAAGGCCGATCTCGACACCGTGCGGGGCGTGAAAGACGCTGCGTCGCTGGCACATCTGTTCGGCCAGGCGGCATTTGGCTTCCAGTACGCTCCTTTTTCTCTGATCATCAACGCGGATGACAATAATCCTGGCGAATATGCGCTGCTCCTGCACCAGGGCAAGCTCGGCCTTCCGGATCGCGATTACTACCTCAAGCCCGATTTCGCAGCCAAGAAGAAGGCGTATCAGGCCTATATCGCCAAGACCCTGACCATGATCGACTGGGCGGGTGCCGAGCAGGAAGCCGCAAAGATCGTGGCGCTCGAGACCGAATTCGCGAAGGTCGAGTGGTCGCGCACGGAAATGCGTGACCCCGTAAAGGTCTACAACCCGATGACCGTGGCCGAGCTGGCCAAAAAGGCACCGGGTATCGATTGGGCCGGGTTCCTGACATCAGCCGGTATCCCTGCATCGAACCTCGAAAACCGCCGCATCATTGTGGGTGAGCCGACAGCCCTTGCGGGAATGGCCAAGGTGCTATCGACGGCAGATTACGGGACGATCCGCTCCTGGCTTGCCTTCCATCTTGCCAGCGATGCCTCTTCCTATCTGAGCCAAAGCTTTGTGCAGGCGGACTTCGATTTCTACGATCATGAGCTCGAGGGTTCCCCGCAGCTTCCCGTGCGCTGGAAGCAGGCCGTCAGCCATACGGAAGACGCGATGGGCTGGGCGATCGGCAAGATCTATGTCGAGCGTTATTTCCCGCCCGCAGCCAAGGCGCGCATCACGGGGCTCACGCAGGACGTCAAGGCAGCGTTTGCCAATCGTCTGGCCCATAATGCCTGGATGGCGCCTGCCACCCGAGAGGCAGCAGGCCGCAAGCTGCAGAATTTCGAGATCCAGGTCGGCTACCCCAACAAATGGCGCGACTATGCAGGGCTGACGATCAAGCCGGGTGACCTCTATGGCAACGGCGCGCGCGCCATCGCCTTTGAGTGGCAGTACAACCTTGGCCATCTCGACACGAAGGTCGACCGCAACGAGTGGTTCATGACCCCGCAGACGGTCAATGCGTATAATGACCCCAACCAGGTCGAGATCGTCTTCCCGGCAGCCATTCTGCAGCCGCCCTTCTTTGATCCGAATGGTGATTCTGCGGTCAATTACGGTGCTATCGGCGGGGTGATCGGTCATGAAATGACCCATTCCTTCGACGATGAGGGGCGTCAGTATGACGAGCATGGCCGACTGCACCAGTGGTGGACGCCAGATGACGTCAAGCGTTTCCAGGCGCTCGCCGATCGTTACGGCAAGCAGTATGATGCGTTTGAGGTGCTGCCCGGCGTGCATCTCAATGGCAAGCTGACGATGGGCGAAAACATTGCCGATCTCGGTGGTCTGACGCTTGCACTCGACGCCTACCATGCCTCGCTGCATGGCAAGCCCGCTCCTGTCGTGCATGGTCTGACCGGCGATCAGCGCGTGTTCCTGGGCTGGGCTCAGGTCTGGCGTCAGAAGCTGCGTGAGGATTCCATTCGCAATCGCGCCGTGACAGACCCGCATTCGGCACCGGAAGCCCGCGTCAATCTGCCGATGCATAACATCGATGCGTGGTATGCGGCCTTTGGCGTCAAGCCGGGTGACAAACTCTACCTCGCTCCACAGGATCGCGTTAAAATATGGTGATTTTTTCGCGTTGTTCGTTAAATATCCCTGATGCCGTTTTTCGGTCTGCGTCGCCATGACGCAGCCGCGAACGGCCCGAAAGGTGCAATAAACTCCATGTACGTTCAAGGAACGGCGAGGGAACAGTCTCCGACAGAAGAGACGACCGATCCGTTCACCTTCTTCAGGGCTGGCGCCTCATGAGGCGCCAGCACGATCTCCACGACCTGTTGACGGTCGCGGCCGCTCTGGTGCGGGCCCCTGCCGCCTACATGACTCTCCCCGATCGCGGTCGGCAGAGCGTGGCGGCCAGTTATGGCCCGCTTCCTACACGTCTTTCAGTGCCGCTAAAGGCGCCGCAGCAGCCCCTGGTTCAGGAATTGCTGCCACCGCTGAACGAGCTGGCGCAGGCCCCCTGGCGTTACGTGTTTCAGATACGCGTCCCTGTTCCGCTCGTCCGGGAGCAGGAAGCAGGGACGCTCTGTTTCCTGACACATGGGTTTCTGGACCCTGATGCCATCTCGTTCCGGGAAGGAATGGACGCCCTGAAGCGGCAGATCGCGCTCGTCCTTTCCAGACCGGATGATGACAGCCCCGAGGAAAGCCCAGTCACGGCTCCAGCCCCGAGGGGAGGGCGCTCGCGACGGGGCGAAGCGCCGTCGGCGCTGCCCTCGATTGAGGATCTTCCCGGGATCGGCACGTTCGAGATCAGGTTCGGGAGCAATCTCATTTCACTTTCTGCCGAATTGATGCGCCTGACCGGTGTGCCGACCGGCACGCAATGTCCGATAGAAGTGTTCCAGAACTGCATGCCGGTGCCGGATACCGATCTGCTGCATTTTGCCGAGGGTATCAGCGACGAGATCCAGTTTCCGGAGACGGATTTTGCGATCGAGAACCTGACAGATCAGACCAGAAGCTGGGTAAGGCGCAGGGCAGAGATCGAGGCCGATGAAAGGGGAACACCCTGGCGCCTCATCGGTACGCTCGAGGATATCACGCGAGACAGGGTGGCAACCAACCGGCTTTCGGCAATGGTCATTCTTGGTGATGCCTTGCGCAAGGTGGACACACCCGCAGAAGCCTATCACGCGGCGGCTTCAGCGCTGGCCGATGCGCTCGGTGCCGATCGGGCCGGCTGGGCCCTGTTCGAGGCCAGTGACGAGACCCATTTTCGCATCGTGCAGGACTGGCACAGCGCCGGTTTGCCAAGCGCGGCTGGGACATACGACCGGTCCGATTACAGCGTTGCCCTCAATATGCTCGAGCAGGGGGTGTTGTTCTCGGTGCGCGATGCACATGAGAATGTCTGGCTGCCCTGCCTTGTTCCCGAGCATGGCAACAAAGACCAGATCAGGTCGCAGCTTCTGATGCCGGTTCTGAGTCAGGGGCATCTGACGCATTGTCTCTATATCCAGTGCTGCACGCCGCGCGACTGGACCGATCAGGAGCTTGCCTTTCTGAGGGCCGTCTCTGACCGTGCCCAGGTTGCGGCGGCGTCTCTTGAAGCACGCGCCCACCAGCAGACAATGCATCAGGAGCTTGCCCACCGTCTCAAGAACACGCTGGCTCTGGTTCAGGCTCTGGCTAATCAGAGCCTGCGCGGGGTTGATAATCGCGATGCGGTAAAGGCCTTTGAAAAGCGCCTCGTGGCCCTGGGGTCGGCGCATGACCTGCTGATGCGTCAGGCATGGCGCAGCGGTGATCTTGAAACGCTTGCGCGCGAGGTGCTGGCCCGCATCGCACCAATCGAGCGCTTCCATCTGGCAGGGCCCCCGGTCTCGCTCGGACCCAATACGGCGACCACGCTCGGTCTGATGCTGCATGAGCTTGGGACCAACGCAGCCAAATATGGGGCACTCAGCGCCGAGGCGGGTCGGGTGAGCCTCGTCTGGTCAGTCGTGACCGAAGAGGCGCGTCGAAACCTCTCCCTGCATTGGCGGGAGGAAGGAGGGCCACCTGTCGCCGCCCCTCAATCGAAGGGGTTCGGGTCAAGGCTGCTTCAGGCCGGGTTCGGTCATCAGGGCTCGGCAGCCGTGGCCTATCCCGAAACGGGATGCGATGCGCTCTTTACTCTTCCGCTGCGTCAGGCGCAGAGCAATTGAGGGGGATGAGGGCAGGGGATGAAAAGGTTGATGGCCGGAAGAGGCGCCAAAAGCGTCAAACCCGGACTATCCTCTTGCCATTCCTGCCCTGAAGTGATCGAACACAGGCAATTCGCCTGATATTCGTTTGCTGAAGGATACGCCATGACCACGATCTCTCTGGGCTATCTGCGTAACGCCCTGCACGCTGGCTGTGCGAGCGCGGTCGCACGCGTTCTCGATGCCCATGAGGCCGAGGTCGAGTTTGTCGATGCCGATCCGGGGGAGCTGCCTGGTCTGCTCGATGAAGGCGCGATCGATCTGCTTGTCTCGGCCTGGCTGCCGCGTGATGCAGATCTGGTCCAGCATGGCATGCGCGTTCTGGGCACAATCTATCGACCCTATTATTGCTGGGGCAGCTATGAGGCTGTGTCGTCAGCGGCCGAACTGTCGGGCGACTCTCTGGACGCGCTGTTCGTTGCCCGCTCTGATGCGGAGAAATTGCAGCAGGTTCTGGCCCAGACGCCGAACCTGTCGGGTCTGACGCCAACAATTTGTGAAGACGAGGCCCTTTTCGGCACGGTGCAGGGCGCGCGCGAAGCTGGCAGGAAATTTGTCGTGTTTCTGGCGCAACCCCATGCGCTTTTTCACGACGAGGCATTCCAGCCGGTCAGCGATCCGCGTTTTTCGGAAGAGATGGAAGCGGCGCTGCTTGTGCGTGAATCTGTCGCTGCCTGTGCCGATCAGGACATGCTGGATGAATTGTCCGAGATGACGCTAGGCAACAAGGTGATGAGTGCTCTCGAATATGCCATTCAGGTCGATAATATGGACCCTGAAGAGGCAGCCGAGGCATGGCAGCGCGGGCGTCTGGTGGCGCGATAAGGCATTGCTGCCCTGTTGCCGCCCGTCAGCGGCAATAGGGTCGATGGAGTAGTCTGACGGGTGAGGGAGATGTGGGGCAGGTTTTCTGTCCCATGCCTTGACCTTGTCAGTTTGTATGACCAGGAAAGACCGTCCGGTCGTTTTCATCAGGTAAATACGACCTGAAATCAACAAAATTTCTATAAATTCTCAATCTATACTATAGACGGCGCACCCGGTATTTTTTGCAGGCAGTGCATGTCTTCTTATCCAGAAGCGTCAGATCTTTACGAGAAATTCAGGCATTGCAGCGACGAGGCGTGGTTGCACATCCTTGTCGCCTCGCTCCAGTTGCCCGAGATCGAGGGCGTGAGGATGCCTGCTTTTCCCGACCCGTCTTTTCAGAGTGAAATTCACGGTCATTCGGGCGAGGTGTCGCTTCACGAGGCCTCCATGTTCTTTCGGGAGATCAAGGCTTATTGCCGCTATGTCGGCAGGCCGCTCTCTGCGGAAACGAGAGTGCTCGATTTCGGCTGTGGCTGGGGGCGTATCCTGCGTCTCTTCATGAAGGACATCCGCCCGGAAAATCTTTTCGGAATCGACTCGACATCGCGGTTTCTGATGGAGGCGCGTCGTTGCAACCCGGCGCTGTGTTTTCTTGATACCCGACTGGCGCCGCCGACCCTGATCGGTGCGGGTACCTTCGATCTGATTGTCTCGTTTTCGGTATTCTCCCATCTGGATGAATTCATCGCTGGATTATGGATCAACGAGTTTCACCGTCTTCTGCGTCCCGGCGGGCTTGCGGTCATCACGACACAGAGCAGGCGGTTTATCGCCTTTTGTGCCGAGCAGCGTTTGCGCCGTGCCTCCGGGATAAGGCTTGAGCATGGATGGCATGAGGCCTGTGCCGACAGCTTCACGGATGAAGCGCGTGCCAATGCCCGCTATGATGCCGGGCGCTTCCTGCATGCCTCGTCCGTCAGGCGTCCGCATCCGGGCGCGCATTATGGCGAGGCGATCATCCCGCGCGCGTATATTGTCCAGAAATGGGGGCATCTGTTCAGGGTGATCGAGTTTTTGGACGACCCGGCCCGTCTACCCCAGGTCTTCATTGTGTTGCAGAAGGTCGCGTGATGAAAAACAGAGTTCTCTTGACTGCCGTCTTCGTTTTGGTGTCAGGCATAGGGGTGGCAAGGGCGCAGGCGCAGGCGGGAAACCATGCCTCTGACGAGACAATCGAGGTTACCGCTCAGCCCTTTGTGGTTCTGTCGAAACGCTACCAGCGGCTTGAGCGTGTGTTCAGGCGCTTCGATTCCTATCCTGCTGCTGACAGAAGCGGTCTCACCCTGCATCTCAAGGCGACGATCCAGCCGGGGGATCGTCCCGGCTATGGCTCAGGTCTGATGCTGCGCAATGGCGATGAGATGATCAGGCTGATCCCCGCGCCCGGAAACGAGATCGTCTTCCCACGTGACGCAGGATTATGGGAGGCAAACCCCCCGCTCTACGCGAGGCTGCGTCCGGGAGAGACGGTGAGCGTCGGGTTTTTCTTTACCGTCACGCCTGCAGACCCGACGCGCTTTACTCAGGGCGAGGCGAAGCACTGGCTGAACCAGCTTGACCGATGCATCGAAGATGAGGGCGGTTTTCTGATAGCCCTGCTTTTGCCTGACACGCACAAGCTGACCGTCGAGATTGCCCCGAACAGCCGGTTCGAGGTGGTCGAGAATGGCACGACGCACCCACTGGTCGTCAATCAGGGGGCCACGCCCTATCGCTTTGTTTTCCGGCCGCAGGATTATCCGCGCGATGCGGTTTTTCAGGCAAGCAAGCCCCTGGTCCGCATCGTCCTTGATCTGCCTTTTCCGCTGCATGGGGCCCTTGAGCGAAAGTAACAATTTGACAGCGATGCATGGCCTCCGCCATCACCCACCCGGAATTGCTCAAAGCTTAGGGTGAGAAAGAACTGATGTCAGTGCATGCATTCGTGTTTCCGGGCCAGGGCAGCCAGTCTGTCGGAATGGGGCAGGGGCTTTACGAAGCGTTCCCTGCTGCGCGCGAAGTATTCCAGGAAGTAGATGATGCGCTTGATGAGCATTTGTCGAAGCTCATCTTCACAGGTGATACCAGCGAGCTGACGCGCACCGAAAACGCGCAGCCTGCCTTGATGGCCGTCTCGCTTGCGACGGTGCGTGTGCTCGAAACCGAAGGCGGTTTTGCCCTTTCCGACAAGGCTACGGTTGTGGCTGGTCACTCGCTTGGCGAGTATTCCGCTCTGGCGGCTTCGGGCGCGCTGGGCATTGCCCAGACGGCACGCCTGCTGCGTCTGCGCGGTCTGGCCATGCAGGAGGCCGTTCCCGCAGGTGAGGGCGGCATGGCGGCCCTTCTCGGCGTCGAGACTGATCTGGCCCAGGAAATCTGCCGTGAAGCTGCCCGCTTCGAAAGCGAGGGTGGCGATGTCGTTCATGAGACGCTTGAACTCGCCAATGATAATGGCGGCGGGCAGATTGTAATCTCGGGTCGTCTTGCAGCCGTTGAGCGTGCCATTGTGCTCGCCAAGACCAAGGGCGTGAAACGCGCTGTGCTGCTGCCGGTCTCTGCGCCTTTTCATTCATCGCTGATGCAACCTGCTGCGGAAAGAATGGCAGAGGCTCTGGAGCGCGCCGAGATCAAGGTGCCGGCTATCCCCGTCATCACAAACGTCACGGCGGGCAAGAATACGGACGCAACCCGTATTGCCGATCTGCTGGTGCAGCAGGTGACCGGCTCGGTGCGCTGGCGCGAAAGCGTGCTGGCGATGGCAGCCATGGGTGTGACATCACAGATCGAACTGGGTGCGGGCAAGGTGCTGACAGGCCTGGTGCGTCGCATCGTGCCTGACATGACGGCGCGCAATGCGGGTACCCCGGAAGAAATCGAGGCGCTGCTTCGCGACCTCTGAAAACCTGGAGAAAACGACAATGTTCAATCTGCAAGGCAAGACGGCGCTCGTGACGGGCGCTTCGGGCGGTCTGGGCGCTGCCATCGCACGCGCTCTTCATGCCCAGGGTGCCGAGCTCGTGCTTTCCGGCACGCGTGAACCGGCTCTGGCTGAAGTGGCAGCGAGCCTTGGCGAGCGCGTGCATGTCTGCGCCGCCAATCTCTCAAGCGGTGAAGAAGCCGATGCGCTCGTGGGCAAGGCTGAGGCCCTGCTTGGCAAGCCGCTCGATATTCTCGTCAATAATGCCGGGCTCACGCGCGATGGCCTCATCATTCGCATGAAGGATGAAGACTGGTCGCAGGTCATGACGGTTGATCTGGAATCGCCCTTCCGCCTGTGCCGTGCCGCTCTCAAGGGCATGCTGCGCCGTCGCGGCGGGCGCATCATCAATATCGCCTCGATTGTCGGTGTGACGGGCAATGGCGGTCAGGCCAATTATTCCGCAGCCAAAGCCGGCATGATCGGTATGACCAAGTCGCTGGCTCAGGAAGTCGGCTCGCGCGGCGTAACGGTCAACGTGATCGCACCTGGTTTCGTCGAGACTGCCATGACGGCCGTGCTGCCGGATGCACAGCGTGACAAGCTGCTGGGCTCCATCCCGCTCGGTCGCATGGGCAAGCCCGAGGATATTGCTGCAGCCGTCGTCTATCTCGCCTCTGAAGAGGCAGGTTGGGTGACCGGCATGACCATGAACGTCAATGGCGGGATGGCCATGCCCTGAGGGCAAAAGCGCCTTCGACACGCAAAGCTTGGCGTGGGAGGGTAAACCATGCTAAGCGCCCGCTGCTTCGTCCGAAGCGTGGGCGTCCAGGCCCGCCGGGGTCCGAACTTCGGTCCGCGATTCAGGGTACTGGCAGTATAGGCCGTCTCTGAAGTAAAGACGGGGACCGACTGGGCGACCAGACGGATGGTAAAACAGATTCGAACCGCCCGAATAAGGGCACACAGGAAGCCAGAACAGATGAGCGAAATCGCCGATAAGGTTAAGAAAATCGTTGTTGAGCATCTCGGCGTTGAAGAGAGCAAGGTAACCCCTGACGCTTCCTTCATCGACGATCTCGGCGCCGACAGCCTCGACACGGTCGAGCTGGTCATGGCTTTCGAAGAAGCCTTCAGCGTCGAAATTCCTGAAGATGCAGCCGAGAAGATCGCGACCGTCAAGGACGCCATCGACTACATCGAAAAGCAGAAGGCCGCCTGATCCGGCTGCATCGGGCCATTCGGCCTGATGCATTGATCTTTCTCCGGCTCCCGTTCAGCGGAGCCGGAGCATACGACGAGATTTACAGCCGCTCCCTCATGGCAGCCCGCCGGGAGCTGGCCTTTATGACTGGAGCTTCGTCCGCCCATGATGGCAAACCTATCGGCAATGAAAGAAAGACGCGTCGTCGTCACCGGTATGGGGCTTGTCACGCCACTGGCGGTGGGCGTGGACCAGACCTGGCAGCGTCTGATTGCCGGACAGACCGGCATTGGCCGCATCACCTGCTTCGACCCGAGCGATCTTCCTGCCCATGTGGCGGGTGAGGTGCCTGAAGGCCCGACCGCAGAAGGCGGCCTGACGCTTTCGGACTGGGTCCCGACGAAGGACCAGAAGAAGATGGATCGTTTCATCCATCTCGGCATGGCGGCTGCCATCCAGGCCGTCGAGGATTCAGGCTGGAAGCCGGAATCCGAGGAAGATCGTTGCGCGACCGGCGTGATGATCGGCTCGGGCATTGGTGGTCTTCAGACCATCTATGATGCCTCTCTGACAGTCGCGAGCGGCAAGGCCCGTCGTCTGTCGCCCTTCTTCATTCCCTCCGCCCTGATCAACCTGATTTCGGGCCACGTGTCGATTCGCTATGGCTTCAAGGGGCCGAACCACTCGGCCGTGACCGCCTGTGCGACAGGTGTGCATGCCATTGGCGATGCCACGCGTCTCATCATGCTGGGCGATGCCGATGTGATGATTGCAGGTGGAGCCGAGGCCGCTGTCTGCCCGTTGGGCATTGCAGGGTTCTCCTCCGCTCGTGCGCTCTCCACCGGCTTCAATGATACCCCCGAGAAGGCGTCGCGCCCCTGGGATCGCGACCGTGACGGCTTCGTCATGGGCGAAGGCTCGGGCATTGTCGTGCTTGAGGAATACGAGCACGCCAAGGCACGTGGTGCGAAGATCTATGGCGAGATCATCGGTTATGGTCTCTCGGGCGATGCGCATCACATCACGGCTCCTGCAGAGGGTCATGAAGGGGCCTTCCGCGCCATGAAGGCTGCCCTGCGCTCTGCGGGCATCACCCCGGCCGATATCGATTACGTCAACGCACATGGTACCTCGACCATGGCCGATGACCTCGAGCTTGATGCGGTTGAGCGTTTCTTCGGTGATGACGCCAAGCGTGTCGCCATGTCTTCAACCAAGTCTGCCACGGGCCATCTGCTCGGCGCGGCGGGTTCGGTCGAAGCCATGTTCTCGATGCTGGCGATCCGAGATAATGTCGCTCCGCCGACGCTCAATCTCGACAATCCAGCGCGTGAGAGCGTGATTGATCGCGTGGCGCATGAAGCACAGCAGCGCAAGATCAACATCGCGCTTTCCAACAGCTTCGGCTTTGGCGGCACCAATGCCAGCCTGATCGTCAAGGGCGTCTGATTCACGTCCTGAAATCATGAAGGGGCGGGCATGAAGCGCGTCTTTCTTGCCCTTTTCCTGCTTCTTGTCCTTTCAGGGGCAGGGGGGGCTGCGGCGCTGTGGCAGTTCGCACATCGCCCCGGGCCGCTCCAGAACCCCGTCGATCATGTCGTGCCTCACGGCAGCACCGTCATGATCGCCCATGATCTGGCTTCCGCCGGGATCATCCCAGGTGGCTCACTGTCTGAACGTCAGTTCAGGCTTATAGCCAGACTGACCAGATCGCAGGGCGCCCTCCATGCTGCAGAACTGCATTTTGCTGCGGGCGCCTCTGTGCTCGATGTTCTCGATGTGCTGCGTCACGGTACGCCAGTCAGCCATCATCTCACCATTCCCGAAGGACGCACGGCGCGGCAGATTGCGACGCTGATCGTGCAGGACCCGCTTCTGACCGGTCCCATGCCCGCGATCGAGGAAGGCGCGCTGCTTCCCCAGACCATTGCCTATGAGCGTGGTGCGCCGCGTGCGCAGATCGTGCATCGTCTCGAAACGCTCATGACGCAAACTCTCGCCCGCGTCTGGGCTGGCAGGGAGCCTGACCCCACCTTGAAGACGCCGAGGGATCTGCTGATTCTGGCTTCGATTGTCGAGCGGGAAACAGGTGACGACGCCGAGCGGCCGCAAGTGGCACGCGTCTTTCTCAATCGTCTGGCGCTTGGCATGAAGCTGCAATCTGACCCGACAGCGATCTACGATCTGAGCGAGGGGCTTGGTGTGCTGGATCATCCCGTAACCCATGATGATCTGCATGTGGCAGGCCCGCATAACACCTATGAAATTGCGGCCCTGCCGCCAGGCCCTATCTGTTCCCCTGGCCTTGCTGCTTTGAATGCGGTTGCGCATCCTGCCACCGGAGACATGCTGTATTTCGTGGCTGACGGTACAGGCAAGCACGGATTTTCACATGATCTGCATGAGCATAACACGCGGATCGAGGCTCTGAGAGCCCTCAGGGCGGGGCAGACTGGCCAGGGCAAGGCCCCCTCCCGTCATCCCTGAAGTCAACAGGCCAGGCTCGGGGCGATAGGAGATCCGCCCCGGTGCTTGCGTTTTACTTCGGTGCCGAGAGTGTTTCGCTTTTCACGGCGCCATGCGACTGGCTGGTGAATGATTTGCTGCTGTCGTAATTCGCCGGATAGGGGCTATTGCCTACCGTTCCGCCCGAGGCGGAGGTTGCAGCACCCGTGATGGCTGGCTGTGTCGGTGTTGCGCTTTGCTGCTGCACGACCTGCATCAGGACGCGTCGCAGCGGGTCAGCGCCGGTATTGTTCACGCGCATCGAGATAACGATATCTTCCGGGCCGACGGGCTGATTGTAGAAGGCGCGATTGGAGGCGCTGTCGATAGTCAGCTTGGAACCGCCGAGCGAGGCGCCGGCAAAAAGTCCGGATGATTTCTGAAGCGCGAGAATATCGGTGTTCGAGGCACCGGCAGAGCCGCTTTCGATACCGCTTCCCATATTGGCGAATGAAGCAGAAGCCCCGGCGCTGAACTTGAACTGGCTGTCGAGCAGGGCCTGAAGACCACGATCGGACATGACGAAAAACATCAGCTCAGAGCTTTCAACCCCGAGCTGAAGTCCCATTGAGGCAGAGCTCAGCGTATAGAAAGCCGGGTCCGACCACGAGCCGCGGGCATCGCGTGACAGCAGAAGGCAGCCGCCACCCGCACCGCCGAAAACGATCGACATACGAAAGACCGAGGGGCACACCATGACGGCGCGCGCCTTGGCCAGATAACGCTGGGCGCGCGAATTTGGTGTGGTGCCCTGGAAGATATCCTGAACCGCGAGCGTCGCACGGTCGACCAGAGCCTGTTGTTTTGGCGTCGCCATGGCAGGCACAGCCGTCAGACCTGCTGCCAGCAAGACCGTGGAAGCGACGAGTCGGCGGGAGAGAGAAACCATGGATGAAGGGCCTCGTATCGTGAACCGTCAGGGGGCAGGAACTGCCAGCCCTGACGGGAAATTATGGCGTGAGAATGGTTGTCATCAGGCAACCGGACCGGATGTCAGAGAAGGCGCATTCCGGCAGCCGCAGCGATCGGTTCGGCGACACCCGGTGCTGCTGCGAGAATGGAAATGCATCCGGTCAGCCCGCCATCCTGCAGGAACGGTGAGACGCGCGCGCCACTTTCCTCGATCATGACGAGGGCGGCGGCAACATCCCAGAGATTGATGGCGATTTCGAGATAGCCGTCACAGCGACCCGAGGCGACGTCAGCAAGAGCCAGAGCGCCACAGGCGCCGGTTCGCGGTGCAATACCGAGCTCCAGAAACGCCTTCGCATGGCTGGCATAGGTTTCCGGCGATACTTTCGCGCTCCATCCCGTTTCCACCAGGGCATTTTTCGGGTCTGTGACGGGGGAGGCGGTAAGCTTCCTGCCATTGAGCCAGGCACCCACGCCGCGCTGGGCCGTATAGACCTCGCCCAGAGCCGGGGCATTGATCACACCCGCAACTGGCACTGCGCCATCCATCAGGCCAAGTGAGACGCACCAGCGCTCGCGTCCGCGAGCGTAGTTCGATGTGCCGTCGATCGGGTCGATAACCCAGGTCAGCCCACCCTCACGCTGGCGTCCTCCCTCTTCGCCCATAAAGCCATCTTCAGGGAAAAGGGCCTCGATCCGTTTCGAGACAAGGGCCTCGACTGCCATATCGGCTTCAGTGACATAATCCTGCACGCCTTTCATGCTGCCGACCGGTCCACCCGGCGGCGGCCTCATTGCCATAGCCAGGGCGGCGGCATCGGCGACGACGGCGCGGGCAACCTCCAGGCGTTGGGCGATGAGACGTTGATCGGTCATGCAGACACTCCTTATTCGACACGTCGGGCCGCACGGAGAGACGCTGTCATGGCAGGGTCTTCCAGAGCCATGAGACGCAGCGCGGCGTTATGGCCGAAAAGCTGCATCAGGGTCTTTCTGCGGGCCGTTGCCAGCTTGGCAAGCGGGCTTTCGCGGATCATGGCACATTCCGGCACGATGGTTGAGGGGCTTTCCATCACATGCGCGACGAAGAGCCCGACATCGTCCGGAATGAGGGCCTGAGGGAAATGCTGATCGACTGCGAAATACAGTCTGTCGCACCAATCCCGATATTCCGGCCATTTGCGATCTGTCAGAAAATCGCGTGGTCCTGACTTGATCTCGATGCAGTGCAACTGCCCATCGGCGCCAAGGGCCATGATATCGGCCCGGCGACCGGCAGCGGGCAGGGAGAACTCGTTCAGACATGCCCAGTTGAGATTCCGGGCCAGACCGAGCATGGCGCGCCTGATGGCAAACTGGTTTTCCGGCAGGCTCAGAGGCGGGGGTGTCACGTCGGTCATGCTCCGCTTGTCCTCTTCGTAACTTTGCCTGTCGCTCACTTGTGGTTACTCATCGAAGGCACCCTGCTTTCACCTGTCTGGAGAAACTCTTGTCTGACAAACGCGACACAACCGATCGGGTTATGCCTGTTCTTGACTGGATGCGTCGGGAAAAGGCGCTGAGTTGCGCCATTTTCGGAATTGTTCTGTTTCTGATCGGGTTTCTATGCGGTCATCTCGATGAGCGGCTGCATTTCGGGCTCGACATGCTTGCCGTCATCGCTTTCGGTGCTGCTGCCTGGCTTGAGCATCAGGCAGCAGCGCGCATGGTGTGGATTCTGCTTCTGGCAGCGTCAGTCGTTTTTGCGCAGATGGATTTTCGTCTCTCGAGCCACCTGACCCAGACCCGTTCAGAGAGTTCTTTCGAGGCGCGCTAGGATTTCTGCGCCCCGCCGGTCGAAAGATGCGGCGTCGAAGCGTGAAAGAACGCGGTTGCGCCCGATCTGCCCCATTGTGGCAAGGCGCTCTGGCTGACGCAGCAGGTCTGCCAAAGCGAGCGCCAGAGCCTCGGGGTCTTTGGGCGGCACGATACGGCCGCAGGCCTCGGTGATCGTATGAGGCAGTTCTCCTGCCTCTGACGCGATCACGGGAACACCGCAGAGCAGCGCCTCATGAGCGGCCAGGCAAAGCCCTTCCCAATGCGAGGGCTGGACGTAGATCTGCAACGTCGAGAGAAACTGTCGTGGTTCGGCGTTATAGCCATCGAGAACGATCGGTAGCCTGCCGCGAGCGATCAGTGCCGCCAGACGGTCACGTTCCTCGCCTTCGCCGGCGATATGGAACTCGTATTCCGGAAGATTCGCGATTTTGCCAAGAAGACGCACCGCTTCGCACAGCGTGTCATATCCCTTGACCGGATGCAGTCTCCCGAGACTGCCGATACGGATCGGTGCGGCCTCAGACCAGGGGACGGCGATCGGAAAGCTGTCACTGGCGCGAAAGATCGGCCAGCAGGTCAGTTTGTCGGCGCTCAGACCAAGCTTGCGCTCTGTTTCCTGCTCCACGCAGGTGGAATCGGCAATCCAGAGCTTCGAAAGACTGCGCATGAGGCGCAGCAGCCTGGCATTGGCGGGCTTGAGGCGGGCAGAATGCTGCCAGCTTACCACCGGCAGCCGGCGGCGAAGACCGACCAATTGTCCGAGAAGGGTGGCGCGTGTCAGTGAGGTCCAGATCAGATCGGGCTTCTGCTCGCCGATTTCCCGATTGAGCCAGAGCAGGGCTGCCAGATGATCTGTCTTGCTGCCCTCGCGCACATGCACGGTCAGTCCGGCCTGCAGCATGGGCTTGATGGCGCGCCCATCGCGGCGTGTGAGGGCAAGCACAATCACTTCATGACCGTTCTCACGCATGACCTGTGTGATGGCGGGCACGGGAAGGGCGGCACCACCGCCTTCAACCGAGTTGATCACATAGGCAATTTTCATGACGCTTCAGCCAGCAGCTTTTCCACCAGAGCGAGGTCCTCAGGCTTGTCGACATCGACCGCCGCCCGTCCGTGGGCCATGGGCACGAGACTGACGCGGGCACCGGTCAGGGCATGAATCCGTGACGTGAGTGTCGCGCTGTCGAGGCGCCTGAACAATGCCCGCAGCAGGATGCCAAAGCCCAGCGTGCGGGCCATTCTGAGTGGATGCTTGCGGTCGCGTTCAAGCTTCTGCCACAGCACGATGACGGCGCGGGCACGATCGGTGCGCAGCAGGAAGAGATTACAGCCCGAAAAACTCATGTCGCTCAGTGGGATATAGGTGCGCTTCGTTCCCTTTACGTCGCGCTCTATGACGGGACGCAAGGCAACGCCCACGGCCAGGTCACAGCCTGATGATTCGGCATCGCGAAGAAACTCGGTAATCCAGACCGGCTGAAGAAGCGGGTGATCCGCCGTCGTGATCAGCAACGGTGCGCCTATACGGTCGAGCGCCAGGGCAACACTGCCGCTCGGGCCTTTGGCCGTGGGGACGCAGGTAAACGCCCTGTCGAGCGCGTCAAGCGCTTCGGGTGTCTCGATACTGACGTAGACAGGGCCGAGGCTCGGCGTTGCAGAAAGCGTCTTGAGAACGCGATCGATCATGGGCCGGCCCGCGACAGGGAGAAGGGCCTTATGGGCAACGTTTCCATGGCGGGCCAGCGGGTCCTGCGCGCCGTCGCGTGACCCGGCAAGAACCAGAACGGGAAGACTCACCGTGCGCTGCTGCCACTTCTCGCGCCGTCCGGACGCTGCTTGGGCGGTGCCCCTGTGCGTTTCATGACCCAGGGGTAGCGTTTTGCCTCGTCGAGATCATAGCCGAGATCGAAGACATGGGCGCTGCGGGGGCGGGCGCGGGCATCCTTGTAGAAGCTGCCGAAAAGGCGATCGGCAGCATAATTGGTGATACCGTAATTACCGTCTTCATCATGGAAGTGATGCAGCACATGCAACTGCTTGATCTTGCTGACCCATGCCCAGCGTGGCTTGTAGGCCAGATGCTGGATGCAGTGGAAAAACTCGTAGATGCAGGTCATGACCAGGCCTGTCGCCAGTGCGGCAAAAGCCGTGCTGGCCCCGCCGATGCCCCATCCGATAGGCATGACAATGATCGCAATTGTCGGAAGCGTATTGAGCGGCGAGCCGAACAGCACGTCGAGCAGATGCGGGTCCTGATGGTGGTCGAAATGGACGCGCTTCCACAGCGAGGCCGTGACCGGGTTACGATAGAGCCAGCGGCCATGAAGAATGAAGCGATGGATGGCGTACCAGGCGAAGGGATAGATCCCCACCACCAGCAGGATGGTGATCAGGGTCGGCCCGAGCTTCGGTGCGAGAGCCAGGGCGACCCCGGTCGAGATTGCGATCAGGGTGAAATAGAACAGAATGGTCGGGTAGGTGAGATAGGCCATCCAGAGCTGCGGCAGGCTCATCTTGCCAAGGTCGAAGCTTCTGCCGGTGCGAAGGGAGCCCTGGTTTTTCCGGGCATTCCAGAAGGCTTTCCAGAAGCCTTCGGCCTGTTCACCATTGAACGTGCTCATTTTTCTTCCATCTTCACTATCCATGCCCCTCCGAGGAGGAATGCCAGGGCGGGAGGCGCCGTGACGGCAATTAACGCAGGCAGGGTTCCCGCATTGCCCAGTGCCTGTATCAGGCCTTGAAGCACTATGAAACCAAAACCGGCAGCCAGCGCCGCAATCGGCAGCAGGCTGCGCGTCCCTGTGCGCGGGGGAATATAGATGACCGGCAAGGCCAGGAACAGCATCGCGCAGAGCGAGACCGGCAAAGTGAACGGCGCAAAAAGCGCCATGCGATAGGTCGCTTTCGGCAGGCTCGAGGCTCCACCACGATGCAGGATGCTCCAGAGTGACCAGAAAGACAGCACCGGATAGTTCTGCGAAAGCTGGATCAGCGTATCGGGCGTCACACTCGCGGGCAGAAGCGTGATGTTGCTGCGCTGGTCAATGTCGACACGGTTGCTTCTGAGCGCGAGGCTGCGCACACGGGCTGCCTGCCATCCGGTCTTCGGGTCGTAGAGCAGCTCCGGCGCTGTATCGGCGGCTACCAGATCGCCGCCAGGGATGCGGTGATAGACAGCAACCTTTGTGATACGCCGCCCGCCATCGCTGAAGCTGTCGATATGCACGACGTCACCCGCGGCGTGAAACCAGAATCCGTGGCCGCTGCCTGCGGCGTGAGGGTCGGTTCTGTTCCACCATTTGGCAAGAGCCAGCTCGGCGCGTGGAGCAATGACTTCCTGCGTCGCGATGCCGACCAGGCTGATGATCCCGATTGCAGGCAGGAGCAGCAGAAGCAGGCGTCTTGTCGAGAGCCCGGCGGCACGCAGGCTTGCTGTTTCGCTATTGAGCGTCATCTGCATGAGCAGGAAAAGCGCGCCAATCAGCGTGCTCAGAGGGAGCGTCTGATAAATGAGGCTTGGCAGTCTGAGCAGGGCGTAGCGCACCATGCCCATGGCACCGAGATGACGCTCGAGTATGGGCGTGGTCATCTCGAGCAGGCCCAGAATTTCCATCATCGACACCAGAATTGCCCCGCAAATCAGGGTC
The DNA here is from genome assembly GCF_025994195.1 of Asaia spathodeae NBRC 105894. Lineage (NCBI taxonomy): Bacteria > Pseudomonadati > Pseudomonadota > Alphaproteobacteria > Acetobacterales > Acetobacteraceae > Asaia > Asaia spathodeae. The sequence goes on from NZ_BAPY01000074.1 coordinate 158,588, forward strand.
CGGCTCAGAAAGGAGCGTGTGAGATGGGTGCGCAGCACCGCGCGTGATGCCTGGGTCTCGCTCATGCCGGGCGCCTCGCCTTGTTGAGGGGGATCGCCTGACGTCGGCGCCATGACCCGCGTGAGCGTCTGAAGATGGACGCCATGCAGATCGTGCAGAAAAGAATTTCAGGCAGCCAGATGGCGTAAAGACCCCTCATCCTGCCGGTCGCGATCAGGCCGTGACCGAATTGCAATGTGTGGTCGAAGCCCACCAGCACGAGCGCAAGCGCGATGAGACCCATGATCGGGCGACGTCGTTTGGCGCCTATGGCCAGTGCCACGGCAAGGGGCGGTATGAAGGGAATGGCGAGCGCGCGTGCCAAGCGGAAATCGAGTTCTGCACGCAGGCTGGAGCGGGTAATGACGCCGTCGCCGGCAGGCGCATCCGATTGATGGGAGGCTTCGAGACGGGTTGCCAGTTCCACCAGTGTCAGTTCGCGTTCGTCGATCCCGCGGGAGCGGAACGCCGCTGTATCGTGGCTCTGATCGAAGGTGCGCATGCTGTGTTCGAAGCGGGTCTGATTGGCCTTGTTGCTCTCGTCGCGCGGATCATAGACGATCAGCCCATCCCACAGATCGAGGCGGGTCTGCTTGAGAGAGGGGACGGCAGTAATAAGCCCGCGATGCGCAGTGATGATCCGGACCGCGCCATCGGGTTCGCGCTGTCGGATGAAGACCTCATGCAGCACTGTCCCGTTGCGCGAGACGCGGTCGGCTGTGAGCATCGAGTCGCTCGACGTCGTGGCGAACATGCCGGCCTGAAGATGAGGTGCCCAGCCCGAATGGGCGGCATAGTAAAATCCGGATCGGAAATCGTAACGCGCTACGGGTTGGATATAGCCATAGAGCAGGATGCTGCCGAGCCCCAGTACCACACCTGTCCACATATAAGGCCGGGCGATACGAAGCAGCGAGACGCCACTCGCCATCAGCGCGTCGATCTCGTTATTGTCGCTCATTCGCCGGATGATCAGGAAAACGCTGACGCAAAGAGCCGCGGGCAGCGCCAGGCCAAGATAATGCGGCAGCAGGTCGGTCAGCAGCGAGACGAAAGTGGCCAGTGAGCTCCCCTCTGCGGCGAGATCGTCGAACAGGACGAGCAGGCGTTCCAGCAGAAGGGCCGCCAGAACGGCAGCCAGCGAGACAACGAAGGGCGGAAGAAGCTGGGCCAGGAGATAGCGGTCCAGCGTCGGAAAATGGGGAAGACGCATCAGCCTTGCCCATCCCGAATGAGCCAGTTGCGATGACGGCTGCACCGCCACCCCTCTGCCTGAGTGAATTGACGTGTCGTCAGGTCGATCTCCCATCCGGCGCTTTTGCGCGCAATTGCGATCCGGTTCCAGCCACTATGGCGCCAGGGTCTGGATGATTGCAAAGAGGCCGATGGCACGCCGATGAGCGGAATGGATGTGCCTGGAATCGTCGAGAGTGTGGCGTCATGCGAATGGCCATGCAGCACCATGGCGGCACCGTGTTGCGCGATAATGGCAGCGACTGACTTGAGATCGAGCAGGGATTTTCGCCATGGGACAAGTCCGGCGCGTGGGGGGTGATGAATCATGACCACGCGGCATTTGTCTCGTGTCGTATCCAGAATTTCGGCCAGACGCGTGCGTTGCGCTGCGCCGACACGCCCGCAGGCCATGAAGGGCGGGGTCGGTATGGCGCTGTTCACACCGATAATGGCGAGATCGCCTTCCTCGCGCAGATAGGGAAAGGCGCCCTCGGCCGTATTTTCCGTCCAGTCTGCCCATTTGGCTGAGGTGTCGTGCCACGGTTCGCGCACCATGGCGTCATGATTGCCCGGCACCACGAGGCAGGGGGCCGCCATGGTCCCAAGCCAGGAGGCGGCATTCGAAAATTCTTCCCGCAGGCCGAAATTCGTCAGGTCGCCGGTATTGAGGATCAGATCAGGCTGGGCGGCATGCATATCGTCGCGAACAGCATCCGAAAGCGCGGGCAGGTGATGATGGACGCGATGGCGCTTCCATGAGGCGACGCTGAGGGCCCGCTTGTTGGTGAAATGGCGCCATGAGGGCAGGGAAGCAGGGGGTGGAAGATGCACGTCGGAAAGATGCGCCAGAACCACAGAGGGGGTTTCGGTCAGGGTCATCAACCTTTCTCTTCCTAACGACAGGTCAAAGGCCGGTAACGGCAAAAGTTAAAAATGACCAATCGGTTTCTGGTCCCGCTGCCTAAGTCATGCTATGGCGCCGCGCAAGGCGGACCCCCGATGTTCCGTCGGGCTGAAGGGATTACCGTAACATAAATGATACTGCCGTGCGCCTAGCCCTGATCCATAACCCGCGTAGTCGCAAGAACCGTCGGGATGGCAGAAAATTCGCGCGCCAGGCGAGTGACCTTCTTGGTGACGGGTTTCTCGTGCCTTCTTCTCATGACGAGATGCAGGAGATGGTGACGGAACTCGCCCGGCGCAATGTCCCTCTGGTCGCCATCAACGGCGGCGATGGTACGGTCAGCGATGTCATGACCGCCATTGCGCGTATCTATCCCGAGGATGCGCTGCCCGATATCGCGATCTTTCCTTCAGGCAACACCAATCTGATTGCCCAGGATATCGGTTTTTCCACACGCGGTATCGAGGCACTCAAGCTTCTGTATCGAAACAGTGCGGTTCTGCCACGCAAGACCCGCCGTCCTCTCAAGATTTCCTGGCCTGAGGGTGAGCATGAGACGCGTCTTGGCATGTTTCAGGGCAGCTCGGGTTACGCACGCGCGATTGCCATAGCCCATTCGCCGCATGTGCTGCGCTACGCGCCACATAATCTTGCGGTAGCTGCGACTCTGATAGGTGCTTTCGCCAGCCTGCTCTGGCGACGACAGCGCGAGACCTGGCTGGCGGGAGATCCCCTTACCCTTGAGGTGGATGGCACGCCGCTGGTCGACGGGCAGAGTTTTCTTTTTCTCTCCACAGCGTTGCAGAAGCTCAATCTCGGTATCTGGCCATTCTGGAACACAGGCAAGGTGAGAACCGGCGACCTGCATTTCCTGCGCGTTGCCGATCATCCCAAAAAGCTGCTGCAGGCAACCTGGGCACTTCTCCGTGGTCGTGCGCCGGCCTGGCTGCGTGAGAGTCCCGATTATACGAGCGGCAAGGCGAGTGAGCTCGTCCTGACCTGTCAGGGCGATTTCGTGCTGGACGGTGAACGCTTCTCGCCGGGCGCCAGCCATCGCATTGTGCTTTCCGAAGGGCCGGAATTCGGTTTTGTGCATGACTGAGGCTGACTCTGCGCTTGATCAGATCCTGATCGGTGAACTGACGACACCGGTCGACCCGCGTCTGCATACGCTGGTCACGCAGATTCTCGGCATTGCCCGACCACTTGGTGTGCTTTTCTACGGCTCCGGTCTGAGACAATTCGACCCCGAAGGGCTTTTCGATTTTTATATCGTGCTCGAGCGTCTGTCCGACTGGCCGGCGTCGCCCGCAGCGATGCTGGCCAATCATCTGTTGCCCCCCAATGTCTTTTATGCCGAGCATGAAATCGACGGGCAGGTTCTACGGGCGAAAATTGCCGTTCTGACCGTACAGCAGCTTCGTGCAGGGGCGTCTCCGCGCTCGACCGATACAACGCTATGGGCACGGTTCTGCCAGCCGGTACGCCTCGTCTGGGTGAGAAACCCTGAAGCTGCGGATACCCTTCTCGCGATCATCCGCTCCTGCGTGACGACAGCGGCTGGCTGGACGGCACGTCTGGAAGAGGGAGCGCATCCCCCCGAAAAATGGTGGGAGGCACTTTTTAGGCGTACCTATCGCGCCGAGCTACGTGTCGAGAAATCGGCACGAGGTTCCGTGATCATGCAGGGTCAAGACGCGCGTTACGCCGCGCTCACCCGCCCGGCATGGCAAAGTGCAGGCCTTGCTTTTGATGAGACGGGCGGCTGTGTGGCCCCGAGGCTGTCAAAAGCCCAGCGCCTACGGGCAGGGCGTCGATGGGAACGCATGGCTCACAAGGGGCGGTGGCGCAACGTTGCCCGGCTTATCAAGGCAGCCTTCACCTTCAAAAATGGGGCCGCCTATCTTGCCTGGAAAATCGAACGCCATAGTGGCTTCGTTTTGAAGCTCTCTCCCTTTGAGGCGCGTCATCCATTGATCTGTCTGCCGAGACTGCTCTGGCGAGCTCGCAAGATCTTTCTCAGCGGGATGCAGGGCTAAGAAACAGGCATTAAAAAAGGCGAGGGTTCGGAGAACCTCTCGCCTTTTCTGTGGTCGCTGACCGGGTGATTACCCCAGAACGTCCTTCTTCACCTGGGCGAAAATGCCCAGAGCACGGTCGATTTCTTCCGGCGTGTGCACTGCCATGACAGAGCAGCGCAGCAGCGGGTGTTCGTCAGGTGTTGCAGGCGGGAGCGACAGATTGACGTAAACGCCGAGTTCTAGCAGGCGATTCCAGAAAACAAGAGCCTGCTCGACATTGTCGAGCGTGACGGCCACAACCGGGCTGACATGCGCACTCGTCTTCAGACCCAGCGCATGCAGACCGTGGTTGAGCTGCTTTGCATTGGCGTAGAGCTGCGTGCGCAGCTCGGGGCGTGCGATCATCTCATCAAGTGCAGCCAGCGTCGCGGCAATGATTTCCGGCGGCAGCGATGCGGTGAACATATACGGACGTGAGCAGAGGCGGATCAGCTCGAGGCCATCAAGGTTGGAGGCGCAATATCCACCAACCGTACCGAGGCTTTTGGAGAACGTGCCGACGACGAAATCGACATCGTCCTCACATCCGTCGCGCTCGGCCAGACCGCGGCCGTTCTCGCCCAGAACGCCAAAGGAATGCGCCTCATCGGCAAGGAGATAAGCGCCATGCTTCTTCTTGACCTCGGCAAATTCCCGCATCGGCGCGACATTGCCGGTCATTGAATAGATGCCTTCAACGACGATCAGCTTGGCACCCTGATGATCCTTCAACCGGGAGAGGCGACGATCAAGATCGGCCGGGTCATTGTGGCGAAAGCGGATGACCTGAGCATAGCCAAGACGGCTTGCGTCATAGATGCTGGCATGGCTGTCTGCATCGAGCAGGAGCACGTCATCCTTGCCGGCCAGGGCGGAAATTGCTCCGAGATTGGCCTGATACCCCGTTGAGAAGATCATGCAGTGACGACGGCGGAGGACTTCAGCCAGACGGGTTTCAAGCTTGCGATGAAGCGCGTAGGTGCCGTTGGCGATGCGCGAGCCCGTTGTGCCAACACCTTCGCGGCGTACGGTCTCGATGGCTGCCTCGGCGGCGGCTGTCGACTGGCTGAGGCCGAGATAGTTGTTGGTGCCGAAAAGAAGGGTTTCACGCCCCTCGATCAGACCGACCGTGGCCGAAACCGGATGATCGATCACCACCCCGAACGGATTGCGGGGCGAATGCGCCGTCAGTCCGGCTGCCGCCGCCTTGAGGCCTGTATATTTGGCGAAGATATCGGTCACGAGGCGCTACCGGCTTTGAGAGATGCGAGACAGGCTGCAAGATCGTTGATCGTGCGGATGTCGGCCAGTTTGTCGAGAGGTACGGAGACATCGAGTTCGTCTTCAATCTCCATCACGAAATTCATGACGGCGAGTGAGTCGAAAGCGAGATCTTCCACAATCTTGCTTTCACCGGTGATGTCGCGGGGGACTTTCGGATTGGCAAGCAATTTGTCGATGATCATCGAGGCGATGGAGGCGACCGTATCGGCCATTTCAAGGTCTCCGAGTAGAGGCATTGGGGCGTCAGGCGCCCCGTGATGGTGGGTCTTATGCGACAGCCTGGGCCTTATGGCCAGAGGGCGACCCTTCGGCAGCTTCTCATGCGGGGCTGTCGGGAAAACAGGGGAGGAAGCAGTTCGTCACGGCCGTCCCTCCCGCGAGCATCAGGCGGCGGTCTGGCTGGTTTCGAACTGACCTGCCAGAAGCATTGCTTTGGCCCGGGCGCGTGTCAGCTTGCCTGACGATGTCTGCGGCAAGGTATGCGGCGGCACCAGAATGACATCGACGTCGATACCATGCTGACGACGGAACAGACCCATGGTCTCCTCGCGCAGTTTTGCGCGATCATCGTCATTCGTGGCGCGGCACTGCACCAGCGCTACAACGCGCTCACCCTCGCTGCCTTCGACAGCAAATACGGCGACGTCACGTGAGCGCAGCGAGGCAATTTCATGCTCGGCAGACCATTCGAGATCCTGCGGCCAGATATTGCGTCCGTTGATGATGATGAGGTCCTTGGCGCGCCCGGTGATGACCACCTGACCGTCAAGCATGTAACCAAGATCGCCCGTATTCAGCCAGCCCTTGCTGTCCAGCACCTCGTCAGTCTCGGCGCTACGGCCGAAATAGCCGCGCATCAGGCTGGGGCCACGAACATAGACCAGGCCCACATGGCGCTCGGGCATAAGGGCACCATCGGCATTGCGCACCTGCACGTCATGCTCCGGAAGAGCGACGCCGCAAAGGACGAAGGTGCGCAGCGCATGAGAGGGATCATTCGAGGCGATCGCAACACCGTCGGTCTCAAGCTTGCGCAGGTCGATTGTATCGGTAACGATGCCTGTATCAAGCGGAGCAAAGCTGATCGCGAGCGTGGCTTCCGCCATTCCGTAGCTCGCTACAAAGGCGCGGCCATCAAAACCATAGGCGGCAAAGCGCTCGGCAAAGGTCTCGAGGATATGGTGGCGGATCATGTCGCCGCCGATCCCGGCGATGCGCCAGCAGGATAGGTCGAGGTCACCCGAAACAGGGCGACGCGCGCAGAGTTCGTAACCGAATGAAGGGCTATAGGCGATCGTGCCGCGATTACGGCTGATCAGATCGAGCCACACATGCGGGCGTCGGGCGAATTCGCGCGTCGGAAGAAGATCTACCGTCAGCTGACAGGTCATGGGCGTCAGGAAGAACCCGACGAGCCCCATATCGTGATAGAGCGGCAGCCAGGAGACGCAACGATCCCCGGTCTCTCTGACCTTGAGGCCGTCACGCGCGATTGCCCGAGCATTGGCCATGCCTGCCGATTGAGTGACGGCAACCCCCATCGGAAAGCGCGTGCTGCCTGATGAGAATTGAAGATAAGAGAGGTCTTCAGCGCCAATCGACGGGAGGGGCTGGTCGGATGGGGCAAGGGCCAGCAACTCGGCAGGCGAACCGCCGAAAGCGAGATCGAGTCCGGCAACGATATCTGCTGTCCATGATCCGATCAGTTCCGGCACGACAACAGCGCGGGCGCCCGAAGCCGAGACCATGCCACGCAGCGTGGAAATATAGGCTTCCCGGCCACCGAACGCGATTGGCAGGGGCAATGGCGCGGGTACGAGCCCGGCATATTGACAGCCAAAGAAGATGCGAGCGAAATCGCCGTCGCTTTCGGCAACGATGGCGACACGGTCACCGACCGAGAGGCCAGCACCGAGCAGACGCCGTGCTGTCTCAAGCGACTGCTCGCGCAGAAGCTTGTAAGGCAGCGCCTCGAGAAGCTGACCTCGACCATTATAGATATTGAAGCCCGCCGTTCCCTGCGCCGCGTAGTCCAGGGCAGCGCTGAACGTCGGGAAGTCACCGTGACGGCGCTTCTGGTTCGATGCAGTGGGGACGGGCGTTTGGTTAGGCGTCATGTTGATAGGTCTGCTCTGCTTTTCAATCTGTCATGGACCGCGAAATCCGGAGAAACCCCGGCCACGTCCCTGCGTAATGGGTTAGGCTGCGCTACGTAGATAATCGACGATGGCGTCTGCCGCTCCGGGGGCAGTCGGGCCGTCATCGGTGAATTCGAAGGTCTCTAGTATATATTGGCGCTGCGCCTCAAGAAAATCGTCATGCTTTGTTACCGCAGCGTCGAGAGCCAGAGAAAGCCCGTCCGCACTGTCGAGCACCTGGCCGAGATTCCAGAAGTGATAATTCCTGTCTGACTGCCACGGAACGTGGTGTGCATTGAGAAAGACGCAAGGTCGCGGGCGGACAAGAAACTCTGCAACCTGCGAACTCACATCGCCCAGATAGAGATCTGCCGCCATGGTGTAGGTCATGTCGATACTGCGCGGGCTGCCGGGATCGATAAGAAGATGATCATGATGGGCAAACCGGGCGACGAGTTGCTCGCCTTCCTGCCTGTGTTTGTCGAACAGGCGATAATGGGGGGCAAATATCAGATTGTATTTGTCCTGATTGGCAAAATACTGAAGGATCTGCTCGCCCATAAGCGGCCACGAAGACAGCTTTGACGAGAAATGCGGATTGTAGAGAACGATCGGCTTGCCGTTGTCGAAGAGGGCAGGGCGCGCGCGCGCCATTTTTCTCACGATATCGAATTTTGCATAGGAACCGCGATAATAGCGCCCGGGGCTGATCGCGCCCTGCGAGAGAAGCCGCTCTTCGATCTTCTTGCCTGAGAGCAGCACGAAATCGAATTCCTTGACGTCGCGCGCAAAACCGATGGCTCGATCTCCCGCACCATGACGCGTCCAGATCAGCCGGGGTTTGCGAATGCCCATCCGGCGCAAATAGAGCGAGGTACGCTCCGGCACCACAATCGCCTCGAAACGCGAAAAATACTCACGGTTGAAAAACAGGCTGGCCATCTTGCCCAGAACACCTGGTCCGGATTGCTCGATACGACGTCTGAGCATCTCGGGCATTTTCAGGAGATCGAAACGCGCCCGTGCCTGAGGGTAAAGTGCACTGAGTGTCTTCGCATAATCCAGATGGGCTTCCGTCGTGCAGGCGACGTGCACTTCTGTATCGGCGTGCCGCGAGGCGATTTCCATGGCGATGGGCAAGGAGTGCAGCGTCTGGTGAGGCTGCGCGATATAGGGAAATGCGATCTTCATCATGGTTGAGGGTCAATTACCGATACGCTGCATGGTCATCGAAAGTATCCTCAAATCCTGTGCCTCGATCTGTGACAATCGCCTGATGCCGCCTTCACTTGGACAATCATGCATCCGGTATCGTCCTGGGGCTGTTTTTTGTGCTTTCCCCAGCAAGTTACAAGGCAAGGTATTATAAACGTGATGCTGGCAGAGCTTAATTTTTCGCAATCGTTGGAAACCCGGAGCCATTATCGCGATCAGCTTCATTGGCAAGCTGGGGGTTTCGAAGGGCGGGATAACGCATCGCGCTGTCATGGCCTTCTATAAGGAGAGCGACGCATCGCCGCACAACACACAATTTATGACGCATCTTTGCAGAGACGGGTGTGAGGCGGATTTTTTCATTTTTTTGAAATTTTGTGATTGACGGGTGTGGGTGTGGGGTCTAAAAGCCC
>NZ_BAPY01000075.1:0-552 GCF_025994195.1 Asaia spathodeae NBRC 105894
ACATATTTCAGGTCGCTGGCGGTGATGCCCAGACCGTCGCTGGTGGCACCCGAGATCAGGTTGACGCCATTAAACGTGGCATTGCGCGAGATGGTGTCGATCTGCTGAAGCAGGCCGGTGATCTGCGTGCCGATCTGGTCGAGGGCGGCGGGGCTGCCCTGGTTGTTGCCGAGCGAAGTCACGGCGTTCTGAACGCTGTTGAGCACGCTGATGATCTGGTTGACGGCAGTGCTGGTCGAGCTGACCGTCTGTGCGGCAAAGGAGAGGCCGTCATTGACTGCGGACTGGCCGGAAACATTGCCCTGCATCTGCTGGGCAATGCCGTAGGCAGCGGCGTTGTCAGCGGCGCTCGAGACCTTCAGGCCGGTCGAGATGGTGTTTTCTGCACTGCTCAGGGCGGACTGCGTGGCGTTCAGGGTCTGAACGGCAACCATCGCCGAGGCATTGGTGTTGATCGAAAGGCTCATCGAATTTCTCCTGGTGCTTGCCCAGATATCGGGCCACGCAAACACCATAAATCCCGAAATGGATAAGAGAAGATTACCAAAAACG
>NZ_BAPY01000076.1:0-157 GCF_025994195.1 Asaia spathodeae NBRC 105894
CCGCCTCCTGGGCGAGCGGGTGCGGCGTATGATCGTCGCGCAAGGCCGGTCTCAGGAGAGCGTGGCCGTCGAGGCCGGGATTTCCACGAGCACGCTGGGCTGTCTGATCAAGGGGCAGAACAGCACCATCAACACGGTCCTGAGCGTCTTGGCCGCG
>NZ_BAPY01000077.1:0-125 GCF_025994195.1 Asaia spathodeae NBRC 105894
CCACTCGCCGTGATCGTGCCGACCGAGCCAAGCTGGCCCTGATTGCCGCCATTGACCAGATAATCGTTCAGCGTCGCGCTGTTGATGATCGAGCCGTTCTGCGCCACCAGGCTCACCGAGCCGCC
>NZ_BAPY01000078.1:0-165 GCF_025994195.1 Asaia spathodeae NBRC 105894
ACAGCGCCTGCCGTGCTGTCCGTCAGCGTCGCCTGACCCGCATTATTCGCAATACCCGTAAACGTGCCGTTCTCGGCTGTCAGCGTGCCCGTGTTCGTGGTCTTGCCACCAACACTACCACCTTTGACGTCGGTCGTGCCCGCATTGTTCAGCGCAGAGGCGATT
>NZ_BAPY01000079.1:0-338 GCF_025994195.1 Asaia spathodeae NBRC 105894
CGGTTCGTATAAAGATGCTTAACGCGCACGCCCGCAAGGCTGCCTGCGTCAATGAATCCACGGCCCGAAACCCCAAGATCGTCCCCCATGGGCAGCGGGAAGTTGAGCTGTGCGGAAGCTGTATACATAAAACGGCCACCGAGCAGATCTTCCTGACCTTGGGCCGGGATATAGACACCGTTGATCTTGAGATGGCCTGAACGCGGACCGACACCACCCTGAAGGAAGCCTCGCAGGTTTTCACCACCAAGATAGAAGTTATCGATAATGTTGCGGTTTCCGCTCGAACTCCAGTCACACTTGAATATCGTATGCCGTCTTCTGCTTGAAAAAAAAAA
>NZ_BAPY01000080.1:0-135 GCF_025994195.1 Asaia spathodeae NBRC 105894
ACCCGTATAGCTATTGTTGCCGGTCAGCACCGTCAGACCGCTGCCGATCTGGTTCAAGCTACCGGCTCCCGAGATTACCTGACCAATCGTCACCGTGTCGCTGTGGTTCACATTGAGCACGCCATCATTATGGAA
>NZ_BAPY01000081.1:0-147 GCF_025994195.1 Asaia spathodeae NBRC 105894
GCCTCTGCGCTGAACAATGCGGGCACGACCGACGTCAAAGGTGGTAGTGTCGGCGGCAAGACCACGAACACGGGCACACTGACCACCGAAAATGGCACGCTTGCGGATATTGCGAATAATGCGGGTCAGGCGACGCTGACGGACAGC
>NZ_BAPY01000082.1:0-163 GCF_025994195.1 Asaia spathodeae NBRC 105894
CCTGCAGGGAAAAATTGCCTCTGCGCTGAACAATGCGGGCACGACCGACGTCAAGGGTGGCAGTGTCGGCGGCAAGACCACGAACACGGGCACGCTGACAGCCGAGAACGGCACGCTTGCGGATATTGCGAATAATGCGGGTCAGGCGACGCTGACGGACAGC
>NZ_BAPY01000083.1:0-109 GCF_025994195.1 Asaia spathodeae NBRC 105894
TTCATTTCACGCCAGAGAATAACGAGGCGCTTGGCAGCGCTGTCGCAGCGGCGGGGAAGGCCCTGCTGGATGGTGGCCAAAGCTGAACGGGCATTAACCCCGTTCACAC
>NZ_BAPY01000084.1:0-109 GCF_025994195.1 Asaia spathodeae NBRC 105894
AGCCCCGCATCCATACCGTCTTCCTTCGACCAGTCGCTGATCGGCAGGGTCAGGGTGAGAAGCGACAGCAGATCGGCCTCGAGCGCCTCGCTCTCCCACTGCTCTGCAA
>NZ_BAPY01000085.1:0-114 GCF_025994195.1 Asaia spathodeae NBRC 105894
TGGGTTGGCTCCCCTGAGCCAGCAGTGCTTCGTGGCTACCCGTTGGGTGCACGAAGCAGCTGGCAAGGGGGCTGTCGCCCCCGTTGACCCCCTTGATGGAAAGCGCATCCCATG
>NZ_BAPY01000086.1:0-112 GCF_025994195.1 Asaia spathodeae NBRC 105894
CAATGCCAGACCGGCATTGCTGCCAATCGTGGTCAGACCCGTATAGCTGTTGTTACCGGTCAGCGTCTGCGTGCCGCCATTGACCGTCAGACCACCTGCACCCGACATCACA
>NZ_BAPY01000087.1:0-114 GCF_025994195.1 Asaia spathodeae NBRC 105894
CATTGACCGTCAGACCACCTGCACCCGACATCACACCGGCATAGCTGCCATTGGCGTTGTTCAGCGCCAGCGTACCGTCAAGTGTGCCATTGCCATTGCCTGACAGCGAGCCTG
>NZ_BAPY01000088.1:0-109 GCF_025994195.1 Asaia spathodeae NBRC 105894
AAAAAAAAAAAAAAAAAAAAAAAAAAAAAAAAAAAAAAAAAAAAAAAAAAAAAAGAAAAAAAAAAAAAAAAAAAAAAAAAAAAAAAAAAAAAAAAAAAAAAAAAAAAAA
>NZ_BAPY01000089.1:0-152 GCF_025994195.1 Asaia spathodeae NBRC 105894
TTCTGCGTCAGGGATGCTTTCTGCTCATCGCTCAGCGCCTGACCGAAAGTCAGCCCAAGGCGCTGCGCCTGATCCGCTCCGTTCGTGACCAGTGCCTGCATCTGAGAGGATGCGTTAACAAACGTGCCGCCCAGGAAGGTCTGGCCCGTCGC
>NZ_BAPY01000090.1:0-367 GCF_025994195.1 Asaia spathodeae NBRC 105894
GTCATTCTTACTGGAAGAGCGACAGGATGTTCTGCGACTGCGAGTTGGCGATCGTCAGCGACTTGATGGCCAGCGACTGCTTGGTCTGTAGTGAGGTCAGCTTGGCGCTGGCGGCAGACATGTCAGCGTCGGTCAGGGCGCCGATGCCGTTGGTCAGGTTGTCGGAGATGGTCGAGCCGTAGGTGCTCATGTTCTTGATGACGTTGCTGTTGGCGCCGAGCGTCGAGGTGACGAAGGTCATGGCCTTGATGGCTGCCTGCACCTGGGCGATCATGTCAGAGACATTACCGGTACCCTTGAGGGTGCCGGAGCCTTCGAACACGTTGGTCGTCGGGTTGACGCCAGCGGTGCTGCTGGAGGTAAGGCC
>NZ_BAPY01000091.1:0-109 GCF_025994195.1 Asaia spathodeae NBRC 105894
ATATCTCTCGCCTTGGTTCTCTCCTCCCTCGTGTCGATACACCGGCTGGGGAGGGTCTTGTTAAGGCGTCTGTGTTTGAGGTTCACTCTGACCTTAATGACAATTCGAC
>NZ_BAPY01000092.1:0-596 GCF_025994195.1 Asaia spathodeae NBRC 105894
AACCAGATCGGCAGCGGTCTGACGGTGCTGACCGGCAACAATAGCTATACGGGTGCGACAGACGTTTCGACCGGTGCGCTGCAGGTCGACGGTGACCAAAGCGGGGCAACAGGTGCGACTTCTGTGGCTTCAGGCGCGCAGCTGGGCGGTGCAGGCACGATCGGTGGCAATGTCTCGATCGCGGATAACGGCATTCTGTCCCCGGGTGATGGAACGCATGGCGTGGGAACGCTGACGATCAACGGCAATCTGACGCTTGCCAATAATGCGATCCAGAACTGGGATCTTGGTCAGGCCTATGCCGAGGGTGGTCAGTATAACGATCTGGTGCGCGTCAAAGGTGACATGACCTTTGGTGGCACCCTCAATGTCACGGGTGTTGCCAATGGCACAAGCGTCGTACCCGTCGATTCCAGGAACGGCCTGGGTCGGGGCGTCTATCGCATCTATACTTATGATGGTGCGCTGAGCGGCGCACAGAACGGCAAGCTGGGCACGGTCGATACGGCACCGGGCACCAGCCTCGCACTTCAGACCTCGATCAATCACCAGATCAATCTGGTCGTCAGCGATGGAACACTCTCATTCTGGGATGG
>NZ_BAPY01000093.1:0-109 GCF_025994195.1 Asaia spathodeae NBRC 105894
GTCGAATTGTCATTAAGGTCAGAGTGAACCTCAAACACAGACGCCTTAACAAGAACCTCACCAGCCGGTGTATCGACACGAGGGAGGAGAGAACCAAGGCGAGAGATAT